>NZ_CP101751.1:2509430-2823108 GCF_024496085.1 Flavobacterium cerinum
CCTTAGAACCTACTTGGAATATAATGGCGAAGATAAACCCTACACGGAAGCTTACATGAAGGTAAAGTACAATGGACATGCTTTCAATATCACACAAATGCAGATCAACCGGAACTCGCGAGATGGGGCTAAGATGAAGGAAATAAATTTAAAGGGAGAAACAGCAGCTTTATTACCTCCCTTTAAAGAAATCATGGCGATGGCTATTGAGGATAAAAAGAAGGTGGTACGGAAATTTAATAGATAGGCGTATGAAAAGATTAATGTTTTTAATGGTAACTGTGTTATTGTCCGGTTCGGGGCTACGGGCACAGACCTGGGGCGAATGGTTCAATCAGAATTCCACCCAAAAGAAGTATCTGAAGCAGCAAATTATTGCTCTTCAGGTTTACATCAATTATGCACGTCAGGGGTATAAGATTGCTAAAGATGGGCTCAATACGATAGGGGATTTATCCAAGGGAGAATTCAATCTGCATCAGGATTATTTTACCTCATTAAAAGTCGTAAATCCCCGAATCAGGAACTATCAAAAGGTAACAGGAATTATTGAACTACAGTTGCGAATTGTCAACGGCTATCAGCAGGTACGGACCAGTATCTACCAAACGGATGTGTTTTTGCCGGTTGAACGCCAGTATGTAACGGAAACTTATTCCCGCTTGATTTCGGAGTGCGAAAATACGCTGGTCGAACTTATTGCAGTAGTAAGCGATTTTAGATTGGAGATGACTGATGAACAGCGAATCAATAGGATAGATCAGTTGTTTACCCATATGCAGTCGCATTATGGTTTTTATAAAAGTTTTACCAGTGAAAATAAAGTATTGCTTCTGGCCAGATCAAAACAAAGCAAAGATGTTCAAAACAGCCGTGCCCTGCATGGCATAAACCAATAAGGATATGGAAAGGATATTTTGGATGTTATGCCTGTTTTTAACCGGTTTGGTTAAGACACAGGCTCAGGTAGCTGAGAGCGCACAATTGGCGCTGAATATTGAAAAATTAGCCCAGTTTAAGCAAATACTTAGTGATATGAAAAAAGGGTATCAGGTGCTTTCGGGAGGTTATAACACCATTAAGGGGATTTCGCAAGGGAACTTCAATATCCATAAGGTTTTTCTTGATGGATTGATGCAGGTCAGCCCAACTGTTCGCAATTACCGGAAGGTAGGTGATATTGTGAATTTCCAAATTATGTTGGTACAGGAATATAACAGGGCATACAACCGGTTTAGGGCTGATGGAAATTTTACGGTAAGGGAGATTGGCTATCTGGGGAAGGTGTATGATAATCTGTTTAAGGAAAGTCTTCGGAACCTTGATGAGCTGACCACAATTATTACTGCCGGTAATCTCAGGATGAGTGATGACGAAAGATTGAAGGGAATTGATGCAATTTTCAGTGATATGGAAGGGAAACTCAATTTTCTTCGGCAATTCAATCAGAATACATCGGTTCTTTCATTGCAACGTGCCAAAGAGAGAAAAGATGCCGAAAGTATAAAAAAGGTTTACGGATTAAATAATTAAGGGGATATGGAGAAAAGGATTTGGACTGTCATGGTGATACTATTTTTAGTGGTGCCGGTAAGCAGTTATGGTGCTGGTGTAGCTAGTGAGATCGGTAGTTTGCACAGCGTATTGGAACAACTATACGATGATATGATACCATTGTGTAGCCAGTTGATAGGTGTTGGACAGGGATTGGCCGGTTTTGCAGCTTTGTGGTATATCGCAGCGCGAGTTTGGAGACACTTGGCCAATGCGGAACCTATCGATTTTTATCCGCTTTTCAGACCGTTTGCTATCGGTTTATGCATTGCAATTTTTCCAAGTGTGCTTGCAATCATAAATGGTGTAATGAAGCCAACCGTGACGGGAACCGCTGCGATGATGGACGGATCTAATAGGGCAATTGCGACCTTGTTATTGGAGAAGGAGCGGGCGATCAAAACTACGGACAAATGGAAAATGTATGTAGGAGAGACTGGTTCTGGAGATCGCGATAAATGGGTTAAGTACACTTATCCTGAACTCTCAGGTCAGAATGAAGGTTTGCTGGAAGGTTTGGCAATTGATCTGGAATTCTCTATGGACAAACAGATGTACAAGTTCCGCAACTCGGTAAAGGAATGGATGTCTGAAGTACTGCGTGTCCTTTTTGAAGCGGCCGCTCTTTGCATCGATACACTTCGAACGTTTCAGTTGGTAGTTTTGGCCATACTTGGGCCGATTGTCTTTGGTCTGGCAGTTTTCGACGGATTTCAGCATACCCTTACGGTCTGGTTGGCAAGATATATCAACGTTTTTCTATGGCTTCCGGTAGCCAATATATTCGGTAGTATTATTGGTAAGATACAGGAAAATATGCTCAAAGTCGATATCAGTCAGATCGCGCAGGAAGGAGATACCTTCTTTAGCAGAACCGATATGGGGTATCTGATCTTTATGATCATCGGAATTGTCGGCTATTTCACAGTACCAACGGTAGCAAATTATATCGTGCATGCCGGTGGAAGTGCGCTTACCCAAAAAATCACTTCGATGTTCAATAATTCATCAAGATCGACGGTTAGTACCGGTCAGCAGGCTGCGGGTATGGTTGCCGATGGCCTTGGTAATGCCGTGAACAGGATGCAGAACGATATGGCGAGTTATGGCTCATCTTCGCCATATTTCAACGAGGGAAACGGCTCAGGATACATGGGAGATAAATTAAAAGGTAAATAAAACAAAGTTTATGTTCAGTAAGATGAAGAATATCGATATGGCTTTCCGGCACGTACGAACTTTTACGATAATAGTGATCTGCGTTTGTACACTTATCACCTGTTTTGCAATCTATAGAAGCGCAAATCTTGTAGATAGAATGCAGGAAAGGATATACATACTAGCTAATGGAAAAGCATTGGAAGCTTTTGCAGGAGATCGTCGCGATAATATACCGGTAGAGGCCAGGGATCACGTAAAAACATTCCATTCCTTGTTTTTTACCCTTGATCCGGATGATAAATCGATTCAGGCTAATATCAGTAAAGCATTGTATTTGGCGGACGGAACTGTAAAACGAGTTTATGATGATCTGAAGGAAACGGGGTATTATTCTGCTCTTATCTCCGGGAACGTCAACCAGACTATATCGGTAGACAGTGTATCGGTAGATGTAGCGGATTACCCCTATCGGTTCCGGTTTTATGGGCTGCAAAAGATTATCAGACCAACAAGTGTAACCGAAAGAAGCCTTATTACCGAAGGATTTTTAAGAAGTGTGGGTAGGAGCGACAACAATCCGCATGGATTTTTGATCGAAAAATGGTCTACTATTGAAAACAGGGATTTGAAAACTGAAACAAGGAAGCAGTAGGATGGGGATTTTTGGAAAAGGTAAAGAGAGGGATAAAGGGCAAAGTCCCCTAATCATTGTTGGTCGTGGTTATAGCTATGTTCGAAAATGGTGGGTCAAATGGATGGAACTGGCAACGGGAGAAATGTCAAGAGCAAACTTGATTGTGCTGACCGTGATTTTTGTCGGTTTTGGATCAATTTATTATGTGGTAATTATTGTAAGGGCATTTACCGGAGATAGCATAGAAAAGGTTAAGATGAACCGAATTAAATTACCGGAACAGGCAACCAGTACCGGAGAGCCTTATCTGAATGCAGTTCCGAGTTTGGACAGTATAAATGTTAAACAATTAAAAAGAGAAGGAAATGGAGAAGAAGGAAAAAACAGTAAAAATGATTAAGCACCGCAAGTTTTTACTAGTGTTGCCGGTGATGGTTATCCCATTTATGACAGTGTTCTTTTGGGCATTGGGTGGAGGAAAGACCGAAGCGGCCGAAAGGAATGGAAAGGCGCAGGTCGGCTTTAACCTAAAACTGCCCGATGCCAATGTTAAGGAAGATAAGATCTTAGACAAAATGGGGTACTATGATAAAGCAAAACAGGATTCTGTCAAGTTTCAGGAACTACTCAAAAATGACCCCAACTACATGCAGGGCGGAAGAGATTTTGCCGGATCAGATCTTGGTTATGATATGTTGCAGCATTATAACGGGAATATGAATATGTCAGTCAATGGTAGGGGCTACAACAATCCAAATGAGCAAAAGATTTATCAAAAACTTGCCGAGCTGAATAGGGAAATGAACAGGCCGCCATCCTATAGTAATGAAAATTCCTATCAGGGTTATCAATCGGGCGGTTCTCAAAACGGCACCATTAATACCGGTGATGTTGATCGTCTGGAACAGATGATGAAAATGATGAGCCAACCATCGGGAGAAGATAAGGAAATGCAGCAGTTGAATGGGATGTTAGAGCGCATATTGGATATCCAACACCCTGACCGTATGCAGGAAAAATTAAAGCAGAGTTCCCAGATGAAAAAGGGGCAGGTCTATCCGGTGGTCAAACCGAAAAAGGAAAATACGGTATCGGTTCTGGAGAACGGAAAGTCAGTCAAGGAAATTGGAAATTCTTTCTTTTCACTGGAAGAAAATACCTCGGTTATCGAACAGAATGCCATCAGTGCCGTAGTACATGAAAACCAGACTTTGGTCAACGGGTCAACTGTAAAATTAAGGCTTTCCGGTGATGTTATGGTAAACAACATAACCATTCCAAAGGGGACTTTTCTCTTTGGGGTAGCCTCACTTACCGGCGAAAGATTGGGAATCAAGATCGATAATATCCGATTTGGAAATTCATTATTTCCGGTTGAGCTTAACGTATATGATCTGGATGGAATGGATGGTATCTATATTCCCGGTGCGATAACAAGAGACATTGCCAAGCAATCGGCCGATAGGTCATTGCAAAACATAGGAATGACCTCGCTCGATCCGTCATGGGAAATGCAGGCTGCCGGGGCTGGGATAGAAGCGGCCAAGGGATTATTGAGCAAGAAAGTGAAATTGGTAAAGGTTAAAGTTAAGGCCGGCTACCAACTGCTGCTTAGGGATGAAAAGCAGAAACAAAGTTTGACAAATTAATAGTAACCAAAACCTTAGAAAGATGAATACGGAAAGAAGAATAGTGATGATGATGGGATTGTTCATTTTCATTTTAGGTAGCCTTCAAGCTTACGGTCAGAGAAACAAAACAAATGAAATTTTACCGCATCGAATAGAAGCGGCCTACAACAAGACAACCAATGTCATATTGCCCCATGCTATTGTGAGCGTTGATCGTGGTAGTAAGGATGTACTGGCGCAAAAGGCAATGGGCGCGGAAAATATCTTACAGGTAAAAGCAGGAAAGCAAGGCTTTGCGGAAACAAATCTTTCGGTAGTTACTGCGGACGGTAAGCTGACCTCCTTGATTGTAGTGTACTCCAAAGAACCTGCACAATTAAATGTTTCGTTGCTAAGTGGTCATAGGCCAAATACGATCAGTCTATCCCCGGAGGCCTTAAATGAAGCGGAAGTTAAAAAGTATTCGGAGTATGCCATTCACGCAAGGCAACGTAGTTCCGGGATGAGGGATACCAAGTATAACATGGCACTTGATCTCACGGGTGTATTTATTCATTCGGATATTATGTACCTGCGAATAAAGGTTCAGAACCGATCCAATATCAGCTACGATGTTGAGCAATTGCGATTTTTTATAAGAGATCAAAAGAAAGCGGAAAGGACGGCTTCCCAGGAGATGGAAGTTTTGCCAGTATATGTGCACAATGAAGTCCAAAAAATCAATTCGCAGTCTCAGGAGATTATGGTTTTTGCAGTACCAAAGTTTACGATCCCTGATAGCAAGTTTCTCACAGTACAGATGATGGAGAAAAATGGTGGACGCCATTTGGAAATAATACTCAAAAATAAAAAGGTCGTTAATGCCTGGCCACTGGATTAATGAGCGGCAAACGATGATGGATAAGGGAAATTGAATTATCAAAGAAAGCAAAAAAGTAAAGTTATGAATGAAAGTAATTTAGATTATCTGCAAGATCAGGTAAAGTTCACTGGGTTTGGTGAAGAATTGGCGATGCCCTTAAAAGAGGCGATCGATTTGGGTGCGGAAAAATTTGCTTTGAACTATAGCAGGGAGTTTGGAAAAGATAGTGTTTCAGTGAACCTGAATTTCAGTAAATCCAAAACGAGTGATATGTACTTTTTTAATTCGTATCAGGTAAACCTTCAAAAAGAAGGATCGCAGGAAAGTACCAATCAGACTTTTTACATCAACAAAGGTAGCAATATATCACTAAGAGAAGCTTACAATATGATGGAAGGCAGGTCAGTGTATAAGAAGCTCAGTACCAAAGATGGGGAAGAATATAATGCCTGGGTTGGACTGGATTTCAAACAGACCGATGCCTCGGGTAATTTTAAGCAAAAGCAATTTAGTGATAAGTACGGTTTCGATATTGAAAAAGTACTCGATAAACATCCAATTAAGGAGTTGGAAAGTGAAGGCATGAAAGAGGAATTAGTGGATTCCATTAAAAGGGGCAATATGGCTGCTGTCACCTATATCAAAGGTGAGGTAGAAGAAAAGCGTTACGTGTCAGCCAATCCACAGTTTAAGTCAATTAATTTTTATGATGAACGAAAAGAGGCCATCGGTAGAAACAAGGGGGCAAAACATTCGGAAAAGCAGGGTAGCCAACAAAGTGTTTCCACTAACAACAATGAGACTACAAACACTCAAGATGTTCTGGGGAATTCAGAACAAGATGCAAATAAAGAAGTAAACAGAAATAGACGATCGACGGCTACGGAGGAAGCTCCTGATATTCCCGAAAACAGAAAGCGGAGAAAAAATAGGAATAGAGCGGTTTAAAAAATAATTCTGATATGGAACGAAATGGAGAAAGGGATAACAGGATTGAAAATGCAATTCTGGAATGGCGCAAAAGAGAGGAAAGATACAGTGACCTATTCGGTTTTAATGTGGCATCTAATAAGCTTATTCTTCGGGATAAGCTTATCTACTACGATAAAATTGCAAATAAGTTTGCCGGGACAAAGAGTATTGAAGAACAGTATGCGCTTCGACTTTTAAACCAGGAGCGTAAAAATCTTGAAAAACGGCTTTATCCAAATCGTGTTATACGTTTTCTTAGGCGTTTGCTAGTTAGGGTCATCTGGACGGGAATTATTGCTAGAAGGGATGAAAAAGACGTGAAAAACCAGATACAACAGTTACAGGGACAACTCGGGCGTTTCGGTTTTTCCGTAGATGGTGATGTTCTTGCCCAAAGAATTAAAACGGATAATTCAAGTTTTAGTATTGGAATTCCTTCCCGATATTTTAGTGAGCATGAGCGGATGAATTATTCGCTTATGTTTACAAAGGATGAAACAGGGCATTATCATTTTCAGGGCTATACTGCTTCATTACAAGATGATAAAAATCCGGAACAGGACAAGAGCCATTTTTTTAGTGCTGATCAACAAAACGCCTTGGATTATAGTAAGGCTTATAACCTCTTATCCGGGCGTTCGGTAATGAAGGAAGGTAACTGGATGAAAATGGACTTTAATGATAAGAATGCCAATGGGGAATATGCCATGCGGGAATACGGAGGTAAGTATGGTTTTGATTTGGATAAAGTGTTAGCCGATTTGCCGATGAAAGAAAAGGACGAGTTGAGTTTATTCAAGATAAAGCATAGCTTGGAAAATGGTATGAGGACATCTATTTCCTTCACCAGAGAAGGTAAGGAGGAAACGTATTACATCGAAGCTGATCCAAAGAATAAGAGTGTTGTTATTTATGATCAGGCATTAAAGAAGATCACACTAAATTCTATTAGCGCCAAAAAAGATAGTAACGATGTACTTAAAATTGTCAGCAAGGCCAATGATGTAAAGCTAGAGAATAAACCGAAAAGAAACAGTGTAAAGTTTAATTGATTGGAATGCATGAACTTAATCCATTAACGGAGTTTTTTTTATCCATAAAGAATGATGGTAGGATAAGTATAACCCATATTGCTATTTATGCTGCAATTCTGGATTTCCGAATAAAGTCAGGATTTGATAACCCCATACAGGTGTTTAGCTACCAGATCATGGAAATTGCGAAGATTTCTGCGGGTGCAACCTATCGGAAATGTATAAAAGACCTTAGCGAGTTTGGGTACATTAGATATGTACCGTCATTCAAAAACAATCAGGCAAGCAAGATTTACTTCGTTTGAAAGCAATTGAAGCGGGTATTTTGCCAAAGTAAAATATAGTATTAACAAATCAGTGTAGAGGTATTATGGAGAGAGAGATAACGAAAGATGATCTTAGGCAATTTGGTTTGTCTTTGATTACACAGATTAGCGAAATAGTAAGTGGAAAAGATGTTATAGGCCGAGCGGATCTTCATCCGGGATGGATAAAGAGTAAGAGGGTACGCACTATGTTGGACATGTCTGCTGCCACTTTGCAAACTTTGCGCATATCAGGAAAAATCAGGCACAAAAAGGTATTAGGTTCCTATTATTATAACGAAGAGGATCTAAAATCCCTTTTTAAATAAATAGGGGATGACTTTTAAAGTGCTGAAAAACTATATGCGCCTTTTTGAAAATGATGCCAAGCTGAACGTTTGGCATCAGGCGCTAATGAATGCGATTCTTCAAATTGCCTGCCTCCAAAAGCAGGAAAAGGTAATAAAGGTCAGCAGAAGAAGACTAATGGCTTTTTCACATATCGCTACGATACCAACCTACCACAAATACTTTAAGGAACTTCAGGATATGGGCTATATTGCATATCGGCCTTCATATCATCCTGGATATAAAAGTGAAGTTGAGTTGTTGATAAAACCAAGGAATTATTGGCGGTAATTATTTTAACAGTGAAAAAAGCTAATCTCAATGATTAGCTTTTTTTGTACTACATAAATCTATACCTTTCTTTTCCGCATTATTTGATGTACCTGTTGTGTAGTTTTCTATATATTTGCTTTCCCTGTAAGTTCGCGCATACTATTCAGTATAAGCCTTGAACATGAACTTTAATTAGAATTAAGCATTATTTTTCAAATTTTACATATATGAACGAAGAAGATATTAGAGGTAGGTTATTATTGCCTTACATTCATGATCTAGGATTTGATGTTTCAGAAATTTCCCTAGAGATGGGATTTATTGTACGCCTGGGGAAGAAGAAGTATATGCGAGGAAGATCCGATATTCTATGTAAACGAAACAATAGAAATCTCTTTGTAATTGAATTGAAAAGGGATTCGGTTGAAATTACTCAAGATGATATTGATCAAGGTATTTCTTATGCGAGATTACTTTTAGACGATATAGCGCCATTTACTATAATAACAAATGGGGTAACAACTAGGATTTTTGATTCAATCACAAGAAAAGAATTGTTAGGGAGTATAACGGGACAATCATCTTTTTATAATAATGGTTATACACTATCAACGGAAGAGGATTTAAAAATAAGGTATGAAGCCTTAAAGAACTTTGTGGCTTTATCTCCTACGAATTTGAAAGCCTTTTGCCAAATGCAAGTCTACGATAGGATGGGGCAGATTATCGGAAATATAAACAGTCCATATTCTAAATTTGTGAAAGAAATTCACATCCAACGTCAAGAATTACATACTGCATTTCAAGAATTTCTACAATCTTCTCAGTCTATTTTTGGTTTGGTTGGGTCAGCGGGAGTTGGTAAAACAAGTGCAATATGTTCATTAGCGCTTCAGAATATAGAAAACATGTTTGTTTTTTTTTATAATGCAGCTATAATCCGTTCACCGCTTGAATGTATTGCACAGGATTTGAATATTAATTTTTCCAGTAGAAGCGAAACCGATATAGTGCTTAAAAAGCTTGATGAAATTGGAAGGTTTGCTGATAAAACTATTCTAATTTTCATTGATGCGGTAGACGAAAATACGAATCCTGATATTTCGCTTGAATTGAGTGAAGTTGCACTAATGGCAAAAGACCTTGATAAAGTGAAGATTGTTATTAGTTGCAAATCAAATATTTGGGATACAATATTGAAGATTAAGAACAAGCCAACCCATCTCCATGAAGAATTGTGTAAAAATCATAATCTCATAAAAAGTCTCTCTAATAATCCAGGATTTCTTTTGGAAGATTTTTCGGAGGAAGAATTAGAGAAGGTAATACCTTTATACCAAGAGGTTTTCGGCTTTAAAGGAGAAATTTCAAAAATACTAGCTAAAGAACTAAGGAACGGTTTCTTTTTGAAAATCTTTAGCGAAGTTTATATGGGTAAGAAAGTTCCAGAAAAAATAACCGATCAGGGACTTATAAAAAAATATCTGAAAAAGTCTTTAGACGATACGGATATGGGGTATATATCCGGTGCAAGAATCTTGGCTGAAATTGGGAAAGTTTTGCTTACCCATTCGTATAGTCACTGGGAAGAGTATAAAGATGAAGGATTAGATATTAATCATTTTCTCGAACGCTTAAATTTTTCTATTGATGATAACATCCCAGAAGATTTATTTACTAGAAACATACTTATCAAATCTAACACTGATGATTCTTATAATGTTTCATTCTACTATTCTAAAATCCGTGATTATGTAATTTGTTTCCATTCATATCGTTTAGATAAGTTAAGTGATGACGATTTTTATGATATATTATGTGACTTTTATCGTAATCATATAGGTAGAAGTGCACTTGACTTTTATATTGAAAATGCTAGATCTTCCCATCTGCAGACTTTGGTTAGATTCAAGAAAGATAAAGCGCTTAGCTATGTAATCAATTATGACTCGTATCTGGAAAATAATTTCAAGAAGTTTAAAAATAAATTTGATCCCAACACTGATGGCGATATTGGAATATTATTACCAGATGACCTAATAAAAGGAAGTGGTTATGGACTTTTTCCCTTGGAGGAGGGAACCAAAAGTAAGGTTGTGTGTGAGAAAATAAATGATTTTTTTGGTACTGAAAGTGATCTGCTTTGGCAAAGAGGAATAAATATTATTTACTCTAGTCAAATGTCACTATTTACGAATGATCAATATTTAGTTGTGAAAAGAAATATCTTTAAACAATTGGCTGAGATACTTAAAAAGGGAAAATTTAGTGCCTATAATTCTGAATTTCTTCTTGTAGAGGAAGTTTGTTTGATTCTTTATTATTACCCTGAAAAGCTAGGCTATAAATTCAATATTGAAGATTTTTTCCTACCAAGATTTAAAAGTATTTATCCTATAGATCTGAAAGACCTAAAACAAAGAGTAAATAAATTTAAAGTAGCCGAATTATACAGATATGAATCAATAGAAAAAGGGCTTAAAGATGAGTTAATTGATAAGGCATTGAAAGAAAACAATATTCCAGAATATGAAATGACAGGAGACGCGCCGCCATTTACGGAACTCGGCAAGATTATAGATATATTATTAAGTAATGGAATTAGCGAGATTAAGCAGCATTACTTACCGTTACCAGACAAATCTCTGTTTGAAGCTAAAACATTCTACGAAAAAAATAAACCCCAAGACATTAGGGCAATATTAAAATTTCAATTTAGTGAAAGTCAGGCCATTTTGTATTTAACTGAGTTTTTTGAGAAGTTTGAGAAATGTTATAGCGAATTTGTCGAATATTGTTTCCCAACTTATAAAGATAAATTTGTTTTTTATTCTAGTATGCCTCATGAATATATTTTCTATATGGAAGATTCTGATATACTTAAATGGGGATTGTTTGGATATCGGGCTTCTCGTAGTGGTGAATTTAAAATAACAATTAAGAATAAAAATAAGTCGGATGAAGCATTTATTACCGAGGAAATTCAACTCCTAAGGTCATTCTCTTTAGATATGATTTTAAAGATTAGAAGTTTCGCCCAATATCCAGTAAAAACTATAGACAAAATTAATACTTCAAAACTTGATGGATTCTGTGTTCTTAGAAATTGGGTTTACAAGTTTCTTGAGGATGATATGAAAAAAATTTTCGAGGAGAACAAGTAATAAACAGTAGCGAAGAAAGATCAAAAGTGTAATGTTAGGTGTATAATCAAGACTGAAATATGAGTGTGTCTAGTGATTAAGGAACTAGAAATAATGAAGTGACTCTTATCAATCTTCAATCTAAGCTTATATATCGAAACCTTAATAACATTTTTGAGATTAATCATCATATTAATCTTGTGAACAAATCAAAAAAAGTAGCTGTAGACATAAAAAAACCTCCTCGCCAAATATATGCAGGAGGTTTTTTATGATGTCGTTATCCTGTTTTTTCAAGCAAACGATTTTTTAGTATCGACATTTGAGTTTCGATGGCTTTAATTTCTTCCATAGTGATGGCCTTGCTCACGCTCGGATTTTTAAACTTATCATCCATGTCAGCCAGATCATTTTTCAATCTTTCTAGCATCTCATAAGCATTTTCTTCTACTTGTTGCTTAACTTCTAACTTTTGTTTGAGATCCTTCATAGCATCGGCAATACTCGTTTCCTCGGTTAATGCATATTCTTCCGTTTGGGTAACCGATGAATGTCCTAACATTGCCTGTACAATATTAATGGGAACGCCATTTTTAAGCGCAACAGTCGTAGCAAAAGTCCTTCTTGCCATATGGGTATTCAATTCGATTGTAAATACGCATAAGTTCGAAATTTCCTTTAAATATTCGTTGGATTTCTGATTTGATCTTACGGGAAGAACAGAATCACGCTTAATACAAAGTGGGTCATTTTCATATTTTTTCATTATTTCTATTGCCTTTGGTAGTAAGGGAATTCTGATTGGTTTCTTAGTTTTTTGCCTACTTATTAAGATCCACCATTCACCGTCTATTCCCCTTTGTATATCAGTTCTTTTTAGCTGAAATACATCAATATATGCGAGTCCTGTATAGCACTGAAAAACAAAGATATCCCTGATTATACTTAAACGCTCTGAAGAAAATACTCGATTTTCGAGAATACAAAGTTGTTCTGTTGTTATCGGTTTCTTATTTGACCTGGTACGCTTTTGCTTGAACCGCCTGAAGGGATCTAGTTTTATATATTCTTTATCAATAGCTCTAAAAATTACTTTTTTAAAGTTAGTGATGTATTTAAGAGCGGAATTGTTATTGCATAATCGAACTGTTCTCAGATATAGATAGTAATCTTTGATAAATTTATAGTCCAAATCAATAAAGTCGACATCGTCAACTTTGTATTGATGTACAATATATTCTCTAACATGACCTAGAGCGGTCGTATATCTTATAGCAGTAGACTTCGATAGTTCGCCGACTTCCGCCATTGCTTTAATTTCAATATTATGCTCTTCGAATTCTTCTAAAACTTTATTTCTTTTACTTTCTACACCGTTGATACATGCTATCAATTTTTCGGCTGTTATTGCACGTCCTTCGCCCAAGAGCTCTGTCTTACGCTGTACTATCTTTGATGTTAGCAAATCAAGGTATGAATTAAGAATTTTTGCATCTTCTTTTGATCCAGTAGCTCTTTCGATTTTCTGGTTCCACCTCTTAATATCCCACTTTTCATTGATTGAGGTTTCTTTTGGGTTACCATCCACAGTAATTCGTACATAGATCATTCTAATGTCATTCGGTTTTCTTGGGGTCTTCAGAAAGAAGGTCATCCCGTAGCTGCTCTCCAACATAATCTTCAATTTTTAGGTTAATAAATTTCGGACTATATCGCTTTTTAGTCAAGATGTAAATATGATTAACTAGTTGTAATTCAATTAGTTAACTAGTGTTTTGTGGCACACTTTTAAATTTCATGCTTGTGCCACAAATGTGCCACAAAAATTTTGAGCATTTCTGAAAAATTTGGTAGTTGCTAACCCAAAACGACAAAGCCTACAATTGCAATAATCGTAGGCTTTGTGCGGGTTTTAGAAGTTTTTTGCGAAAAATCAATGAAAAAATTATTGATCTTTTGGTCATTCTGTGGAGCCGGAGAGAATCGAACTCTCGTCCAAACAAGCAATCGAAGAGCTTTCTACACGTTTAGTTTCCGATTAAATTTTCGACAAAAAGCAAGGCCGGAAACCGCCACTTTTTGCTTAGCTTTATCAGTGTCAGAACGGATTTAAAGCATTACCGTTCCTAGGTTTACTTTTACGGTTCCCCTAAACCAGCCGCCATAAACCAAGGCTTCTGAGGAGAATCTAGCTTTCCGACCTTGTCGGAACTAGGCAAATCGTACTATAATTCGGATTAAGCAGCTAAAGCGTAATTATTTTCGCCGTTTATAAGTTTGAAACATGATATTTACGAGCTGTGTCCCAGCGCTCGACGTGCTTACTGTCCAATTCCACTCGCTGTCAAAACCAGTCGGCCCCGGACTGTCGGTATTACTATTAACCAGCAATAACCAGACCGCAAATATAAATGATTAAATTTTCAATTAAAAATAATTGCAACACTATTCTTTAAATGTTACATTTGGGAACTATTTATTAAAAACAAACTAAACAACCCGTCGAGAGTTACATTAATAACAGTTTTCTGACTGTTTTTCTGTTAATTTCTCAAAGCTACTTACAATAAAAATGAAAATTGGACTTATTAAGGAACGAAAAAATCCGCCTGACAGACGCGTGGTTTTTTCACCTTCAGAACTCGTTAAACTAAAAGAACTTTACCCGCAGACGGAAATTAAAGTCGAAGCATCCGATATCCGGATCTTTAAAGATGAAGAATACAAAGCCCTGGGCTTTGAAGTAACCGACGACATGAGCGATTGCGATGTCTTATTAGGTGTTAAGGAAGTACCCGTGGATGCCCTGATCCCGGATAAAAAATATTTTTTCTTTTCGCATACCATCAAAAAACAACCCTATAACAAAAAATTACTGGTTGCCTGCCTTGAAAAAAATATCAGACTGATTGATCATGAAACGATCGTTAATGAAACGAACCACCGACTTATCGGTTTTGGGCGTTATGCCGGAATTGTAGGCGCTTATAACGGTTTTAGAGCTTTCGGAATTAAATTTGATCTTTTTAATCTGCCTAAAGCGGAAACACTTGCCGACAAAGCGGCATTGGTTGAACGTTTACGCCGACCTGTTTTGCCTCCGATCAAGATTGTATTGACCGGTCATGGAAAAGTGGGTATGGGTGCTAAAGAGATTCTGGATGCTATGAAAGTCAAGCAGGTTTCTATTGAAGATTATCTGACCAAAAATTTTGCAACTCCGGTATATACGCAGATTGATGTATTGGATTATAACAAAAGAATTGACGGACAAAAACTGGATAATCAGGACTTTTATCACAATCCACAGGACTATACATCCGATTTTGAACGCTTTACAAAAGTATCGGATATCTTTATGGCCGGACATTTCTACGGTAACGGCGCTCCGGTGATTTTAACGCGAGATATGCTGAATGCACCGGACAATAAAATCAAAATTGTAGCTGATATCTCTTGTGACGTAGAAGGGCCGATCGCTTGTACGCTAAGAGCTTCAACAATCGCAGAACCGCTTTACGGATATTATCCGAGTGAGGATAAAGAAGTAGATGTCAACCATCCGGGAGCAATCGTGGTTATGGCTGTTGATAATCTGCCTTGTGAACTTCCTAAAGATGCCAGTGAAGGTTTCGGAGAAATGTTTCTGGAACACGTTATCCCGGCATTCTATAATAACGACAAAGACGGTATCTTACACCGTGCAAAAATAACTGAAAACGGAAAACTGACAGAACGCTTTAGTTATCTTCAGGATTATGTAGACGGTAAGTAAAAAATGAAATACCTGACAGAAATTTAAAATCTGTCAGGTATTTTTTTATTCACTAAAACTATCCAACATATCAAAAGTCGGGACAAAAAATAAAGTTCCCGTTTTTGGTGTGCTAAAGTCCAGTATTCGATCGTAATTTCCTTCCGGCGAACCGATAAACATATTCGTAAGCATTTTGGTAACGGTCTGAAATGAACTGGCATACGCTATAAAATAAGTTCCCATTTCATTGGTTCCCATTGTGCCGAACGGCATATTATCGCGGACGATCTTAAGACTATCACCTAGATTGGCTAAAGCCGAATGCGAGTTAGCGGGTTTTATATCATCTGACATCTCGATATCATCTGTTTTACTACGACCGATTACTTTTTCCTGTTCGTTTACCGGTAAGGCTTTCCAAGCTTTTATATCATGGATGTATTTTTGTACAAAAAGATAGCTTCCGCCTTGATAATCGGGATCTTCACCACCGATAATTCCAAAAAAGGGACGTTCGTCTCCTTGAGGATTTTCGGTGCCGTCAACAAAACCTAAAATACTTCGGCTGTCCCAATAACGAAATCCGTGTGTTTCATCAATACATTCAGCCACATCGGTTAAAACATCAGTAATCGCTGAAGCGGTATCAATACAAAAGCTATAAGCATCCGAACGAATATGCAAATGTAAATCACCTCTGGTAGCAACTGCCTGATGTTTGTTTCCGGTAATAGGTTGGAAAGAGACAAATTCTTTAGGCAAAGGTTGCGGCAAATCGAGTAAATGCCAGGCTTCATAACCGATTCCGAGAACAACACTGGCTTTGGCATTCGGAAAACGGGTAGCAGCAGAATTGTTAAGATTACTGATTAAGTTACAAAGACGTTTAAAAGCGTCTGTATAATTACGATCGGTGTTAAAATTCCAAACCATAAAAATGGTATTGTTGTTGGGATAATCCAATGTATTTTGGGAATTCATAGGCATTTAAAATAAAGTGTCAAAATAAGTTAATAAGATAATGTTGAAACAAATAAAATAATCTGATTATAATGTGTTTACTACTTCTTTAAAAAAGCAATCAGACCTTTAAAGTAAATATCCTGATCGTCATACATACTCATATGCGATCCGTTCGGACAAAAAAGATACTGACCGTTAGGTAATAATTTCGACATCGCTTCCATATGTTTAGGATCCATAGTGTCATATCGGGCTCCGATTACCAACGTCGGTACCGTGATGTTTTTTAAATCGTTTTTACGATCCCATTTTTCGAGTTTCCCGGAGATTCCGAATTCACTCGGACCTTGCATCGTTACATATAAGGATTGGTTGATTTTTGAAAATGAACGGTTCATCGGTTCCGGCCATTGATCTATCGGTAAACGGCAAACATGCTTAGCATAAAAATTAGGCAATAAGAGTTCCATATAACGAGGATTGTTAAAATCGCCTTTAGCTTCAAGCGATCGGATTTCTTTTAAAACCGTCGGGTCCATATCTTTTGATAACACTTCCTCAGCATAACGATCGTATTCCGGTGCGCTGGCCATCATATTCGAAATAATCAAACCTTTTATATGTTGTTGGTATTTCATTGCATATTCCATTGCCAAAATTCCACCCCAGGAATGGCCCAATACATATAGATTGTCTTTGTCAAGATGCAAGGCTTGACGAACTTGTTCGACTTCTTCCACAAAACGAGGTAAATCCCAAAGACTAATATCCTGAGTGGCACTGGAATTTCCACATCCCAATTGATCGTAGTAGATAAATTCGATACCTTCTGCTGGTAAAAAACTCTCAAAACATTCGAAATACTCGTGCGTAGCTCCCGGTCCGCCGTTAAGCAATAAGACTTTTATCTTCGGATTATTACCGATACGCTTGGTCCAGATGTTAAATTTTCCTTTGGGTGTTTCAATCGGAATCATTTTAACACCGCCGGTTTGAATACCGGTTTCTGTATTTTGAAAATAAGTAGCGGTATTTTCGGCAACTTTAGAATCAGTTTTATTACAGGACATTAGCATAATTGCGAATATAAAAATGGAAAGGAATATTGTTTTTTTCATAAAGCCGTATTTAAGATGTTTCATAAAGTTATAAAAAAGAAGTGGTTAAAGAAGTAAACCATTGTTGTTTGTTAAAAAATAGCATTAACCGTATCTTTACGCCATGGATTCACTGACACAGATTGTACTGGGTGCCGCAGTTGGAGAAAAGATTCTCGGCCGCAAAATAGGAAATCGCGCGATGCTTTACGGAGCCATTGCAGGGACAATTCCGGACCTGGATGTTGTAGTTGGTCAATTTTTGGATCCGCTTACTGCCGTTGAGATACATCGTGGATTTAGCCATTCGATCGTATTTTTTATTTTGCTATCGCCTTTGCTCGGTTGGTTCATTGCCCGACGGGAAAAAGAAAGTAAAGTATCAATTATGAATGGTGCCGGTTTGGTATTCTGGGCTTTGTTTACACATGCGTTGCTCGATGCTTTTACAACCTGGGGAACACAATTGTTATGGCCTGCACCGTATAAATTGGCTTTTCGTTCCATTTTTGTAATTGATCCGTTATATACGATTCCTTTTTTATTTTGTTTGATCAAAGCAATGCGAAAGAATCGGACCGATTATAGTCGTACCGAATGGAACAATCTGGGATTAAAAATAAGTACGACTTACCTGATGTTGACTTTATTGATTAAGGGAATAACATACTATAAGTTCCAACAAGCAGTAGAGCAATCGGGGATGGAAATATTGCAACTGGAAACAAAACCGTCACCTTTCAATATCATTTTATGGACTGCCACTGCAGAAACAAAAGAGGCTTATTGGATCGGAGAGTACTCTTTTTTAGATACACATCCGATTGTTTTTAAACGCTATCCGAAAAATCACGAATTACTAAACGGTTTTACCCGTGATACAACTATTAAGCGTCTGATTGCACTTTCTGAAGGACAATATACGGTTATGGAAAAGGACGGAAAACTTTATTTTAATGATTTACGTTTCGGACTATTGAGGACAGATGGGGATAATCCGCAATTTGCGTTTAGTTATCTCTTGATCCATACTGAAGACGGATTTCGTGCTGCTGAAGTTCCGAAAACAAGGCAGGACGGAAGATTGTTATTACAACAGCTTTGGAAAAGAATCTTAGGAAACTAAATTTTCGATTACTATTGTAAGCAGCTTCATTTTTAATTTCTTTGTTTTTTTTATAACTTAATGTCTTTATTAAAAGGATAAAGGAGTGAAAAAAATTACACATCATTACGGAATTGAACCGGATTGGGTAACACCGCTGGCTTTACAATTGGAAGGGGAGGTCGATGGTAATTTTATCAGGGTACCGGATCATATTCATTCCGGAATCCGTTACTTTTTAAATTGCAATTCGGGAATTACAGCGTTGTACATCGATGTGGTTTACAATACCGAAATCCATTTCAGACAGCAAAATCTTACGAATGATTTTTTAGGTATTTATTACAATCTGACAGAAGGTGAAGCCGTTTTGCTAGCCGATAATACCGCAAATCCCGTTGGAAGATGGGATTATAATCTGGCTATTGTCGACGCAGCGTTAAGTACCGATTATATTGTAAAACCCGGAAGCCGGACTTATGTGCTTTGTATCTTTATTAAAAAGGAACTTATAAAAGAGTATATGCGCGATAATCCTTCGCTTCAGGCTCATGTGGATAGTATTATGGATGCTGAAACCAATACGGTTATCCGCTTTACCCGTATGCCGCACGAAAGTTTTCATCTTCTAAATGATCTTAGAACGCAAACAATAGGAACCACCTCTTTTGATTATTATCTCCAGGGAACGATTCAGAGTTTATTGGCCGATTATATTGAAAAAATGACAATAGATGATATTGTGATCGGGAAGGTAGGGGAAAGAGATCTTAACGGTATCGTAAAATCACAATCGTATTTGGTTAATCATCTCGAAGAAACATTTCCCGGAATTGATTTTCTGGCTGCGATGGCCTGTATGTCTCCGGCAAAGTATAAAAGTCTTTTTAAAAAGATAACAGGAATACCACCGAATACGTTCTTTTTGAATAATAAACTAGTAAAGGCACGATTATTATTGCAACAAAATGAACTACCAGTAGATGAAATTGCCCGAAAATTACATTTTACAAACAGTTCTTATTTTATATTGAAATTCCGAAACTTTTTTGGACTGTCGCCGAAAGCATTTATTAAACAGCTTTATTGATGAAAGAAATCACACATATTTATTCGCTTAAACCGCATTGGCAGCATACGATTACAGCGGCTATCGGTGCAGCATTAATAGCGGATAAATGGTTGGTGCAACCGACAAGTCTCGGAACGGGGGGAAGCTATTTTCTGGAAGTTGCACCGGGTATCTCGGTAATTGTATTGGATCTTGTTTTTAATCAGCCGGTACGAATTAACCGCAAAGGAACAGATGAAGAATTTTATATTATTCATTATGATTTTAGTGATGAAATGAATGTAATACGGGTTGAAGGTCAGCAACAAAAGTTAGCATATAAAACCGGAATCGGATTAGGAGTAATGGACAATAGTACAGATAGTATTTTTGAACCTGTAGTAAACGAACGTGTTTTTGCAATTCGTCTGATTGTAGCAAAGAAGTTGCTCGATTTTGTATTACCGGTAACCGGAAAATCGAAAAAGAAAGCAGTATACTTTTATGATACGATCGATAGTAAAAGTCAGATTATTATGCATCGGATCAAAAATAAAGCCTTTACAGATCCGGCTTATGATTTATATCTCAGAGGAGTAGCATTTAAATTGTTAGCTAAGTTTATGGACCGTTATTCCAACACAAAGAAAACCCGGCTTGTATCGGGTAAAGAGGCGACGGCGCTTGATCTTACAAAAGAGTATTTGTTAAAGCATTTGTATGATGATTTTCCGGGAGTTGAGGTAGTATCTGAAATGGCGGGAATGTCGGTTTCAAAATATAAGCTTTTATTTAAAAGTATGTATCAGGATTCACCTAAGAAGTTCTTTATCCGTAAAAAAATGCTATTGGCGGAACAACTCCTGTTAAGCGGTGAATACCAATCGGTACATCAAATTGCCCGGGAACTGGGATATGACCGGGCGGATTATTTTTCAAAGCAATACAGAGCATTTAGAGAGAAGAACCCGGATGATGATTTTTGTAGTTTATCTGGTTTTACTTAATTTTTGTTATTTTAATATTGTTTTTTGGCTTATTATGTTGTTTTTATAACTTTTTAATACGGTTTTACTTTTGGTTTTCGATCAATTTTGTAGCGTGAAAAAACGCCTAAAGATATAGAGATGAAACCAAAAGCATTTAAAATAGTAAACATACTACTGATTATGTTGGTTGTTGCCCAAAATGTATGGGACGGATACCGGATGTTGGAAAATCCGACACAGTCATTTTATGGAACTGAATTGGGAGAGCATACTGTTTTTATGGGAGTGTTGTCGGTTTGTTGTGCTGTTTTTATATTGTTTCCGTTTACTTATATAACCGGAAATTTGCTTACCGTTTTTAAAATGGCTGTTTTGATTCTATTTATGTTAAAGATGGGGGAAGTTGCAGCAGCATTTTGGGAAGTTCCGTTCTTATTAATCCCGGTTGTACTGGCTCGTTGTTGCCATCCCTTTTCGAATCGGTACCAATGGGACGATATGATGCTGGAGCGAAAAACGGGATAATAAAGGATGGATACTGTGCTATATATAAAGAATACCAATACCGAAATCGAAACTATCCATTTTACGGTGTCCTTTTTTAAATTCGGAATTCGTATTTTTGGTTTTCTTAATTAAAATGCCATGAAAATAGTAATATCTCCTGCGAAATCACTTGATTTTGAAAGTCAGTTGCCAACCACTTTGTACACGGATTCTTCCTTTTTAAAGGAAGCCAATACGGTTCATCGGGTATTGAAAAAGAAGAAACCCAAACAACTTTCAGAGTTAATGGATATATCGGAAAAATTAGCTGATTTGAACTGGCAACGAAATCAAGAGTGGGCGACACCGTTTACGCCGGAAAATGCCCGTCCTGCGGTTTATGCTTTTAACGGAGATGTATATACCGGATTAGATGCCTATACATTACCTGTAGAAAAATTAGCGGTATTGGAAGAGAAATTGCGAATTCTTTCCGGTTTATACGGGCTTTTAAAACCTTTGGATCTGATACAACCGTACCGTCTGGAAATGGGAACAAAATTACCGATAGGGAAGAGTAAAGATTTATATGAATATTGGAAACCGAAAATTACCAAAGCATTAAACGGCGAACTAAAAAAAGACGAATTGTTTATTAATCTGGCCAGTAATGAATATTTCTCTGCCGTTGATAAAAAAGCGTTAAAGGTTCCTGTAATTACACCGGAATTTAAAGATTACAAAGACGGTAAATTAAAAATGATCAGTTTTTTTGCTAAAAAAGCAAGAGGGATGATGGTGCGTTATATTATTGATACCGATGCCCAAACAATAGAAGATTTAAAAGGGTTTAATTACGAAGGATATCAGTATGATGCAAACCTAAGTAAAGGCAACACATTGGTGTTTACGCGTTAATTCAAATCATTATAAATAAAGTATTTAAAGTTGTTTTAAACAGAATTTTCGTAAATTTAAGCAACCTAAATGCTGTATTTATGAAAAAAATAGCCTTGATTTTTGCAGTAACTCTCATGGGAGTGTTGGCAGGTTGTAACTGTACTAAAAAAACAGTAGCCTATGATGCCATGATCGGAACCGGTTGGGAACTGGAGTATATCACCGGAGTCAGAATTGCTTTTGAAGGACTTTATCCGAACCAGAAACCACAGCTAACCTTTACTAAAACCGGGGAAGCTAACGGGAATAGTAGTTGTAATCCGTTTTCAACAAAGTATACAACGAAAGAACCGAATAGTATTACGATAGAAGCGCCGAAAGCGATGACAATGCGTTTCTGTGAAGGTGAAGGTGAAAAACGCTTTTTGGAGATGATGCAAAAAGTGAATAAATATGATGTAACACCCGACGGAAAACTGGTATTACTAATGGATGACATCGTAGCAATGCGATTTAAAAAGAAAAACTAAAGACTATAAAAGAAGTGGAGCTATGAGAAAAATAGGATTTGTTTTTGCACTTTTTATATTGATTACCGGATGTAAAAAAAATGCAGATAAAGAGAAAATAAACGATAGCGAAATTGCTATGGTGCCTACCGTTCAAGAGGAATGCTATGCGTATCGGAATGACGGAAATACAATTTACATGCATCTTAAAAAAGAAGCAGATAAAGTTACCGGTAATCTGGAGTATGCATACAGTGAAAAAGATTCTAATACCGGAACTTTTGAAGGCACAATTAAAAATGATGTGCTGATTGCGATGTACACATTCACTTCAGAAGGTACAAAAAGCAGGAGAGAAGTAGCTTTTCAGGTAAAAGACAATAC
Organism: Flavobacterium cerinum; assembly: GCF_024496085.1. Lineage (NCBI taxonomy): Bacteria > Pseudomonadati > Bacteroidota > Flavobacteriia > Flavobacteriales > Flavobacteriaceae > Flavobacterium > Flavobacterium cerinum. The sequence goes on from NZ_CP101751.1 coordinate 2,532,589, forward strand.
TTTAATTGAAGGTTACGGAGAAGTAACGGAACAAGATAGTACGGTGAAATTTAAAAGCCCGGATAAACTCGTTTTTAATTCCGATATGCCACTGACTAAAGTGGATTGTAAAAAATAAAAAATCCGCACTTAGCGGATTTTTTATTTTAGTGCATGTAAAAATATTCTTCATAGTCCCGCAAAGTCTCACGGGTCATTTTTTTCTGATCTCTGGAAAGTTCTCTCAGGGCTTCAACTCCTTTTTTAGCGCATCGTTTTATCCGTCCGAGACGTAATGTGAAATCCATAAGCTTGTCCACTTCTTCCGTATTCAATTTGAGACTTAGTTCGTTGATGTAATCTTTAAACTCATATAATACGCTTCGGTTCTCTTCATATTCGGATTTCAGATCCTCCAGAAGTTCGTTAATTTCTTTTTCGATATCATTGCAACGGTCTTCACTTTTCCGGCTAAATTCCTCAATGATCTTTTTTTCGGAGTTGTTGAATATTCCCATGATAATGCTTTTTAGGTTAATAACTATTTTAAAATCAAATAGTTGATGTACTGTAAAAGTACGTTTTTTTTACCGGAATTAAAAGCACTAAACATTTTTATAACGGAACGATAATATAAAAAAACTCCGGAATCAATTTCCGGAGTCTCTTATAACAAATTAAGTAATCCTATTAAAAATTAGTGAACATTTGACATGTCTACTTTACCGCCGGAGCCTTTTTTGATCAATAACACAAACGGTACACAGATCAGAAACAGAATACCCAGATACATAAAAACATCCATATATGATAGAACAGTACTTTGCTTCATAACCGACATTTCAATTGCTTTATGCGCTTTATCCAAGGCTTCACTGCTACTAAAACCTTTCGAAATAAAGGCCATTTGCATCTGTTGGATTCGTTGTTGTACCTCAAATTTAGAACCGTCTAAATTAGCGATCAGATCTACACGGTGTCCTTGTGTAAAACGAGCAATAAAAGTTGTAATGATCGCAATACCGAATGAACCTCCTAATTGACGCATCATTCCGGTAAAAGCAGCACCTTCACCAATATTTTTACCTTTTAAGGTTGATAAGGCTAAAGTCGTAATCGGTACGAATAATAAACCTAATCCGACACCTCTTAAGATTAACGGCCAGAACATATGTTCCGTTCCGGTATCCGGTGTAATTACATTATGCATCCAGAACGTAAAAATAAAGAATAGCAGGAATCCGGTAGCCACCATATAGGATTGCGGAACCCCTTTCTGTATTAGTCGACCGATAATCGGCATCATAAACCCGGTCATAATCGAACTCGGAATTAATAATAAACCGGCATCAGTAGCCGTCCATCCTAAAATAGATTGTGTATAGATCGGGATAATAAACGTTGAACCGTATAATCCGAAACCTAAAATAAAACACATAATGGTTCCGACACGCAAATTCCGATCCTGTAATACTCTAAGATTTACAATAGGATATTTATAAGTTAATTGGCGCCAGATAAACAGTATTAATCCGAAAACCGAAACCACACTTAAGGTAACAATCAGCGGGTCTGCAAACCAGTCATCCTGTTGCCCGTGTTCCAGTACGAATTGTAAAGAACCGATAAAGGAAGCTAATAATATAATTCCCCACCAGTCAACCTGATTCGCTTTTAATTTTTCACCATATTTTGGACTTTTTACAAAAGAAAGCGTCAAAATCGTAGCAATAATTCCTAATGGAATATTGATATAGAAAATATACGGCCATGAAAAATTATCAACCAGATAACCTCCTAACGGCGGTCCTAAAGTTGGTCCTACAATAACTCCCATTCCATAAATTGCCTGTGCCATTCCTCGTTTAGCAACGGGATAACTCTCCGTAATAATCGTTTGAGCGGTAACCAGAAGGGCACCACCACCCATACCCTGAATAAAACGGAAAGCTACCAATTCCCATATATTGGTTGCGTTACCGCAAAGAAAAGAGGAAACGGTAAAGATAATAATGGAAGCGGCAAAGTAGTTTCTTCGTCCGAATTGTTGCGATAACCAGCTGGTCATCGGAATTACGATTACATTGGCAATCGCATAAGCCGTGATCACCCAGGCAACATCGGTAAGAGTAGCCCCTAAACTACCTCTCATGTCGTTTAGGGCTACGTTTACGATAGTAGTATCAACAATCTCAAGCAAGGCACAAAGTACCGCCGTGATTGTGATAATGACTCTTCGAAAGCCATATTCTACTAAATTATCTTCTCCGGTTGTTTCCATATTATTTTACGTGTACATCTACTTCTACGTTCATTCCCGGACGTAATAGTTTTATTTTTTCAGGATCGTTATTCGGTGTTAATTTAATTTTTACAGGTAAACGTTGAATCGTTTTTACGAAGTTACCGGTAGCATTGTCCGGAGGCAAAATTGAAAAACGGGCTCCTGTAGCCGGAGAGAATGAATTCACTTCTCCTTCAAATTCAGTATCCGGATACGCATCAACCACGATGATCACTTTTTGTCCTTCACGCATTTTGTTTAATTGCGTTTCTTTAAAGTTAGCAACAACCCAGGTTTCCTGATTATTGATGATATAGAATAAAGCCTGACCCGGTTGTACCATCTGGCCTGGTTGGATATCAATATTGGATACCTGACCGTCTACGGCAGCGGTAATTACTGTATAGCCTAAGTTTAATTCAGCAGCTTCTAATGAGGCCTGTGCTTTTTTAATGTTGGCAGCAGCTACAGAAGTCTGTTTGTTGGCCACATTGGTTTTAGAAACAACAGCCTCACGTTGATGAGCACTTGCATTACGTTGTTGTTGTAACACTTCAACCTGCTTTTCAGCTTCTTGTTTAGCGGCTAAAGCCTGCTCATATTGTTGTTTGGTAATCGAATGATTTTTATACAGATTTTCATAACGTTCGAAATCGTTTTTAGCACGACCCAAACGGATTTTAGCAGCATCAATATTCCCTACGTTCGACTGGATTGTCGCATCTGAAATGGAAATATTCGCAGCCGAAGCACTAACATCGGCTTTGCTTACTTCAAATGAGCTTTCGGCACTGGCTAAAGCCGCTTTCGCCTCTTCAACTCGAACCATATAATCTTTGTTGTCGATAACAAATAAGGTATCACCTTTTTTAACGAAGTCGTTATCTTTTACATATACTTTAGCAACATATCCCGATACACGTGGTATAATAGGATTCATGTTTTTCTCTATCTGAGCATCATCTGTTTCCTCGTGGGCCTGAGCATGCATATATTTGAATATCCCGTAAGCCGAACCTAAAATAACCAGGGTTCCCAGAACAATGATGAATTTTTTATTTGATGGTTTCTTTTCCATGATCTTTGCAGAAATTAATATTAGTTTTTGGTGAGTGTTAAAGTTGTGGTTAATTTACCGCCGGCAGCAAGAGCTGTGTAGTATTTTTCAATACTGTTGGCTTTGGAATAAGCCAGATTTATTTTGGATTGTAATTGTTCTACGTCGGCTTCCAGTAAGTCGTTGGTGTCAGACAAACCATTATCGTATTTATCTTTTACAATACGGTAATTTTCAGTAGCTTGTTCAACAGCTTCCAGATATACTTTGTTTTGTTTTAGTGCCAACTGATAATTTTCGTTTGCCTGTTGGGTTTCCACTTTTACACGGTCGGTCATCATTTCAACAGCTTGTTCCGCTTCGTGTGCTTTACTTTTTGCTGCTTTTACTTCTTTTCCGTTTTTAAAGATGGAAGACAGATCATAAGAAAGGCCAACTCCAAAATTCATAGCATTGGTCACCGTCATTACATTCTGAAGATCTAAAGCGATATAACCACCCATTATTGAAATGGAAGGATAATAATTTCCCTGAGCAATTTTTACATTGGCATCAGCTGCTTTTTGTTGCGAACGGATAGCTTCCAAATCATTTCTTCCGGTCAACGCATCTTCTATACTGGAATTTAAAGCATTCGTTTTTTGGAAAGCTGTAGCATCCGGAACGATTTGAGTACCTTCTGATAATTTTAATAAAGTGACCAGTTGGTAATTAATAATGTTGACGTTCTTTTTAGCGTCTTCCAATGCAATCTTGTAATTGGATACCTGTAATTGGGCTTTTAGTAAATCATTTCGGGCGATAAGACCATTGGTTTCCATCGCTTGAAAATCCTTAACACGTTGTTCGGCACTCTTAATATTTTCAGTGATCAATTGTGTGCTTTCCTGTGCTTTGTATAGGTTTACATAAAGTTTTACTACATTAAGAGCTAATTGTTCTTTGATGTTTTTGGAAGTGTACTGTTCGGCTTGATACAAGTTCTCGGCTACCTTAATGTTGTTTTGAATTTTAAATCCCGAAAACAACGGTAAGGAAGCACTCGCTTGTCCTAACATTAATTGATTTACTTTTGGTGCCGCACCGGATTCTTCTCCGCCACCGCCCAGTTTCAGATTCACATCAGCATTGGTCAGGCGCTGATATTGTCCGCTAACTTTCAGGTCGGGATATTGACGATTTTTTACCGATTGCATTTCAAATGCTTTAGTGGCTACTTTGGTTTCAGCCAGTTTTGCCTCGGTACTTTGTGTCATAGCCAGTTGTATCGCTTCTTCTAATGCCATTTTCTTTTCCTGTGCTTCCACAGTGAAAATACCAAACAGAAAGAAGGCGCCCAACCAGAGGGAACTATTCTTCATAGGTTAAAAGTGCTTTAATGGTTTTTTGTATGTGTTTTGTTAAATCGTTTTTGATGTAATGATCATATTTTTCAGGCGTATCCAGTCCTAACGTTTCGACATAAAACGGACGGTTCATCTGAAAATGAAAATAAGTACCCATTACCGTAGGCGGAATCAGTGTAACATTGATGTTCGGTTTAAAATCACCCTTGTCCTGACCTTCTTTGATAATGTCTTCCAATGCTTCTAAATTGTATCGCTTTACTTCATTGAATGACTCACAATTGATTTCCCGTTTTTTGGAACTGATCTCAAAATGAATAATCTGATACATTCCTTTGTTTTTATTGATTCGGGTAATGTACAGTTCAATGAGTTTGTCTATTTTTTCAAAAGGAGTGAGACTCTCTTTGTGTAAATTCTCGATCTGTAATCGTAAACCGGATATTCTTGCTATAATCAAAGCTTCCAGTAATTTTTCTTTCGAGCCAAAATAGTAAGAGATCATGGCTACGTTGATGTTGGCTGCTTTGGCTATATCTCTGACGGAAGTACCGTCAAAACCATGCTCGGAAAACAACTTCTCTGCGACTTGCAGAATCTCTTGTTGTTTATCATTAAAATCAGACATCACATATTTGGGTTAAAATGCGGGTACAAAATTAAACACTTGTTTAAATTAAACGTTTGTTTAGTTTTAATTTAACGTTATTTTAACAAAATTGAAGACGAAGGAAAAATGTTTTAAATGATGAATTTTAAATTTTGAATGGAGGGAAACGAGATTAGATATAAGAATAAAGAAACAAGAATAAAGAGGGAAGAATATTTTAAATGATGAATTTTAAATTTTGAATGGAGGGAAACGAGATTAGGTAAAAAAAACAAGAATAAAGAGGGAAGAAAATTTTAAATGATGAATTTTAAATTTTGGATGATGGGAAACGAGATTAGATAAAAGAAACGAGATTAGATAAAAGAAACGAGAATAAAGAGGGAAGAAAATTTTAAATGATGAATTTTAAATTTTGGATGATGGGAAACGAGATTAGAATAAAGAATAAAGAATAAAGAGGGAATAAGAAGTGTACTATCAATAAAACTGAAATATCATTTTTTTTGTTACTTTTACGGCTCTTCTGAAAACAAAAAAAGGCAACGTCTAGGTTGCCGATTCTGTAAGTTTAAACCGAAAATAATTATAATAGATAAAATCTATATTTATCGATTAATTACTTTAAAATGAATTTTTTAAATATGTTTATTTAAACTATATTTTTGATAAATTCCGGAATGCTTTCAATTGGATTTTTTTTCAGATAATTGACAAAAGCACTGCCGATTATCGCACCTTTTTGATCTTGTGTGGCTTGTAAAAAGGTCGCACGATTACTGATTCCGAATCCGACTATCTGCGGATTTTTCAACTTCATTTTTGCAATCTTTTCGAAATAATCCTGTTGTATTGGTCCGAATGTATTTTGAGTTCCGGTTACACTCGCGCTACTCACCATATAAATAAATCCGTTGGAAATGGTATCGATATGCTGAATGCGTTCTGTTGATGTTTGTGGTGTAATCAGAAAGATATTAAATAATCCGTTCTGCTCAAAAATAGCTCGATAATCCTTTTCATAAACCGCGATCGGAAGATCAGGAATGATCAATCCGTCAATACCGATCTCGGAACATTTCCGACAGAAATTTTCAACGCCATATTGCATAATCGGATTAAAATAACCCATGATTAATAATGGAATGCGTACTGTTTTTCGGATGTCTTTTAATTGATCAAATAGATAGTGTGTGGTCATTCCGTTTTCCAATGCCTGTGTTGAACTCGCCTGTATGGTAGGACCATCGGCCAACGGATCGCTAAATGGCAAACCGATTTCAATCATGTCGACTCCACTTTTTTCGAGTGTTTCAATAATACGTACCGTATCGTCCAGATGGGGATAACCGGCTGTAAAATAAAGGGACAATATCTTTTTATCTTCCTGTAATTTTTGAGTTATGCGATTCATATGCTAATTTTTGTCATTAAAGGTTTGTGCTAAAAGCCGAAATAGGAGATATACGTATTCAGATCTTTGTCTCCGCGACCGGAAAGATTGATCACAACAATATCGTCTGCTCCGAATTGGCGTTGATTCAATACCGCCAGTGCATGGGCACTTTCTATAGCGGGTATGATACCTTCGGTTTTACAAAGTTCAAGTCCGGCTTGCATAGCTTCGTCATCGGTAGCGGCTACAAATTCGGCTCGCCCGCTGGTAAACAAATGGGCGTGAAGCGGACCGACTCCCGGGTAATCCAATCCGGCGGAAATAGAATAAGGTTCGGTAATTTGCCCGTCTTCCGATTGCATCAGTAAGGTTTTGCTTCCGTGAATAATACCGGTTTTACCTAAAGCGGAAGTAGCGGCACTTTCTCCGGAATTAATGCCTTTTCCGGCTGCTTCTACAGCGATTAATCGGACTGTTTCATCATCCGTAAAATGATAAAAAGCTCCGGCGGCATTACTACCGCCACCAACACAAGCAATAACGTAATCCGGATTTTTCCGACCTTCTTTTTCGAATAATTGTTGCTGAATCTCTTCGGAAATAATACTTTGAAAACGCGCAACCATATCCGGATAAGGATGTGGACCTACTACCGAACCGATGATATAATACGTATCTACCGGATTGTTGATCCAGTCACGAATGGCTTCATTTGTAGCATCTTTTAGCGTTTTGGAACCCGAAGTGGCCGGACGTACTTCGGCGCCGAGCATTTTCATTCGGGCGACATTCGGTGCCTGGCGTTGAATGTCAATTTCGCCCATATAAACGATACATTGTAAGCCCATTAAAGCGCATACCGTTGCGGTTGCTACGCCATGTTGACCGGCTCCGGTTTCGGCAATGATTCGTTGTTTACCAAGGCGTTTGGCTAATAATATTTGTCCGATCGTATTGTTGATTTTATGCGCACCGGTATGGCACAAATCTTCCCGTTTCAGATAAATCCGGGTTTTATAGTGCTGCGAAAGTCTTTCGGCATAGTATAAAGGTGTCGGGCGACCGACATAATCTTTTAGTAATTGCTGAAATTCCTGTTGGAAAGCAGTTTCTTCCATGATGCTTAAATAACGCTGGCGTAATTCTTCTACATTCGGATAAAGCATTTCGGGGATAAAAGCACCGCCGAATTCTCCGTAATAGCCTTGATTGTCTGCGTGATATGTTGTGTTAGTTTTCATTGTTTCTTATTTTTAAAACGACCTGCTCACATAAGTGTGGATCTTTCAGGCCGGGTACTGTTTCAAATTTACTGTTGATGTCGATAGCATAAGGTGATAATCCGGATTGGAGAATGGCAGTACTATCCTCCGGTCCGATACCGCCGCTTAGAAAATACGGTTTATCGGATGGATACCGCTCCAGAATTTTCCAGTCAAAGGCAAAACCGTTTCCGCCGGGGAACTTTCCTTTGGTGTCAAACAAATAATAGTCGCAAGCGGTTTCATAATCCTGAAGCAGTGTAAAATCGAAAGCAGCATCAATAGAAAAGGTTTTGATGATTTCCACATTTGTATTTCTTCGTATTTCAAGACACAGTTCCGGAGTTTCCGTTCCGTGAAGCTGAACCGCTTGTAAATCATATTGCTTAACGGTTTCCAATACGGTTTTTAAATCGGAATCAACAAAAACACCGGTTTTTTTGATGGATTTTGGTATTTCGGGAATAAGACCATCAAAATAGCGCGCCGAGTTTTTATAGAAAATAAAACCCATATAGTCCGGTTGTAAGTGGGCTATAGCTGCTATATTTTCAACATATTTCATACCGCATATTTTGATTAAAAATCGATTTTTCATTAGAATACAGTCAATTGATTTATAAAATTTTTAATGCTGTTATTTAAATCATTACTTTTCATAAAATTTTCACCGATTAAAAAGCCTTTATAACCATAATTCCGAAGCTCTTTTACCGCTTCCGGTGTACGAATGCCGCTTTCAGAAATACGAATAAAATCTTTTGGAATGTGTTCAGCCAATGTTTTACTGTAATCCAGGCTGACTTCAAAATTTTTCAGGTTTCGGTTATTCACTCCGATCATGTTAATACTTGGCATCAGACTTTTTAAAAGTTCGGCCTCATTATGAACTTCCAGTAAAACTTCTAAACCGATTTGTTGTGCGAATTCCGAAAGTTGTTTGATTTCTGCCGATGATAAAACCGCAGCGATCAGAAGAATCACATCAGCTCCGTAGGCTTTGGCTTCCAGAATCTGGTATTCATCAATAATAAACTCTTTTCGAAGTAACGGAAGATGTACCGAAGCTCTCGCCAGGACTAAATCATCCAATGATCCGCCAAAATATTTGCCGTCGGTTAAAACGGAAATACCACTGGCTCCCGCTGTTTCATATCCTTTTACGACTTCTTCAACAGTATAATTATTATTGATTACCGATTTTGACGGTGAACGACGTTTGTGTTCCGCGATAATACCGGACGAACTATTTTCGAGATTCCGACTTAATGAGTATACTTTGCGTTCGAATAAAGCAGAAGCTTCCAGTTGAATAGTCGGAATAATGCTCTTTTTTAAAGCAACTTCCTGGCGTTTATCGGCTATGATCTGATCTAAAATGGTCATCTTAATTCGTGCTTAATTGTTGTAATTTTTTTAATTTATCCAATGCTTTTCCGGATTGTAAGCTTTCCTGCGCGAGTCCGAATCCATCAGTAATGGAAATATTATTAACGGTAGCGAGAGCAAGAGCAGCATTGGCACAAACCACGTTATTCTGGGCTTCGGTTCCTTTTCCGGAAATAATATCCAGAAAAAGTTGTGCCGATTCGGTTACTGTAGTTCCGCCTTTTATGGCATTAGCATTAAGAAAGCTAACGTTAAAATCGTCCGGATTCAGTATTTGTTCACTTCGGTTCGAAATCACTTTGGTACTTCCGGTTAATGATATTTCATCATAGCCGTCCAAACTATTTAGAATCGTAAAATTAATCGACGTGTTTTGGTATAAATAAGCATACATCCGAGCCAATTCAAGACTAAAAACACCAACCATCTGATTTTTAGGAAAGGAAGGATTTACCATTGGTCCCAACATGTTGAAAAAGGTTTTCACCGCCAGTTCCTTACGAATTCCGCCTACGTTTTTCATGGCCGGATGAAATAAAGGAGCGTGAAGAATACAAATATTGGCATCTTCGATACACTGTTGCAGAAACGAATTATCATTGCTAAATCGGATTCCCAGATTTTCCATTACATTACTGGAACCGGAGATCGATGAAACCCCATAGTTTCCGTGTTTGGCCACTTTAACACCGGCACCGGCTACAACAAACGAAGCTAATGTCGAAATATTAAAAGTATCTTTACCATCGCCACCCGTTCCGCATAAATCGATAGTAGTGTAGTCTGACAGATCAACAGGGATACAAAGATCCAGTAATGCATCGCGGAATCCGGCCAGTTCATCGATAGTAATACTTCGCATCATATACACGGTTAAAAAACTGGCAATCTGACTAGGGTTGTATTGTCCGTTAGAGATATTAACCAAAACGCTTTTGGCTTCTTCCCGGCTAAGGACTTCCTGATTTATTAATCGGTTTAATATTGTTTTCATGATTTTTAGGTATAAGACGGGCCCTTTCCTAAAGTGATACAACTTTAGAAACCCTTAATTTAAGAATTATATGTTGTTGGATTTTAGCTTTTTATCCAGTTTTTCAGGATCGTTTTCCCTTCAGGAGTAAGTACACTTTCCGGATGGTATTGCACGCCTTTTACATCAAAAGTTTTATGGCGGAGTGACATAATTTGTCCGGAATCATCTACGGAAGTGATTTCCAGTTCAGTCGGAAAGTTCTCAGGATTAATCACCCAGGAATGATAACGTCCCACTTCTATATTTTTACTTAATCCTTCAAAAAGCGATTCGTCATCAACCGTGATGGTAACCGGAGTTGCGACACCATGATATACTTTTTCAAGATTGATCAAACTTCCTCCGAATACTTCTCCGATAGCTTGTTGGCCCAGACATACACCTAAAATACTTTTAGTAGGCGCATATGTTCGGATTACTTCCTTTAGTAAACCCGCTTCATCAGGAATTCCGGGACCGGGCGATAATACTATTTTATCAAAATCCTTAAGTTCATCCATCAGGAATTCATCATTGCGAAAAACCGTTACGGAGCAGTCCAGATCTTCCAGGTAATGTACCAGATTATAAGTGAAACTGTCGTAATTATCTATGACTACTATCTTTTTCATGTGTGTTCTTTTTAGCTTTATTTTGTTTTAAATAGTGGTTGCCAGGTCCAATGCTTTGGTTAGCGCTCCCAATTTATTATAGACTTCCTGCATTTCACTTTCTTCCGAAGAATCGGCCACAATTCCGGCACCGGCCTGATAGTGTAACTGGTGATTCTGACTTAAAAAAGTACGGATCATAATTGCGTGATTAAAGTTACCGTCAAAATCCATAAATCCAATAGCACCGCCGTAAAAATTTCGGGAGGTATTTTCAATGCTTTCAATCAGTTGCATGGCACGATGTTTCGGAGCGCCGCTTAAGGTTCCGGCCGGAAAAGTAGCGGCTACGGTTTGCATAGTCGTTGTAGCATCATTTAATTGCCCGGTAACTTTTGAAACCAGATGAATCACATGTGAAAAAAACTGAACTTCCCTGTATTTTTCAACCTGTACCTGATGTCCGTTTCGGCTTAAATCATTTCGTGCCAGGTCGACTAACATAACGTGTTCGCTATTTTCTTTCGGATCTTCCGATAATTGTTTGGCCAGTGCGCTGTCCGTTTCGTCATTTCCGGTTCGTTTAAAAGTACCGGCAATCGGATGAATTTCTGCTTTTCGGTTTTGGACAACCAGTTGCGCTTCCGGTGAAGATCCCATGATTTTAAAGTTGCCGTAGTCGAAAAAGAACAGATAAGGCGAAGGGTTAATACTGCGCAATGCACGGTATACATTAAATTCATCTCCTTTAAATGCCTGTGTAAAACGACGCGATAAAACCAATTGAAAAACATCTCCGCGAAAACAATGTTGTTTCGCTTGTGCGACTTGCTTTTTAAACTCGGCATCGGTTAGATTAGAAGTTACATCTCCTTCTTTATCAAAAGCATAACTGGCAAAGTTTTTTGAAAGCAATAATTGTTCGATTTCCGGGATATTGTTACGATTGTCTACACTGTGGCAAAAAATGTACGCTTCGTTTTTAAAGTGATTAATAGCAATAATATTTTGATAAACAGCATAATAAATGTCCGGTATTTGTAAATCATTTTGCTTTTTAGCGATTTCAACTTTTTCAAAATAACGCACAGCATCATAAGCAATATAACCGAACAAACCGTTATTGATAAATTTAAAACCGTGACTTTCCGATTCAAAACGGGAAGCAAATTCTTGTACCGTTTTAGCTACGTCGTGTCCGTCAGATAAGGTTTCATTTGTTTGTGTTCCGTCCGGAAAGGATTGTATCAGATTTTCATTTTCGATTTTAATACTGGCTATCGGATTACAACAGATATAGGAAAAACTATTGGTATTGGTATGATAATCACTGCTTTCTAATAGTAAACTATTTGGAAATTTATCACGGATTTTCAGATAGATACTTACCGGGGTAATTGTATCTGCCAGGATTTGTTTGTATTGGGTATGTAAGTGAAATTTTTTCATGATTATTGAATTTTAAGTAAACAAAAAAAGGCCTGTCGTGATGACAGGCCTTTATCTATTTTTGATTTTTAAAAATACAGATAGGAGGTATCGCTCACGACGTTTGACGTAAGTAATTCCACCACCAAGTATTGTTAAAAAAAGTGCTCATTGTTCTGAATTATGTTACAAAGGTATAGAAATCATTTTTAATTAAACAAATTATTTTTTGAAAAAATGGAAATAAAATTTTTAATACGATTTTTTTAGTTCCGATTTTATTTGGTTTTAAGTGTTGTTTATTAGTGTTTTACGTTGTTTTAGGATAACGTTTTATCTATCGGAATGGCCGATCTGTCCATTTTTTTGAAAGTATCGTTTTTCAATCTTGCGCATCAAAGAAACAGGCTTCCGGTTTAGATAAAATACCGGAATTTGAAATTGTATTAGGATGAAGCAAATGGTATCAGAAAACGGACATTATTTAATCGGATTGGAACAGAATAAAACCGGATTGTTGTCGGATCCGATTCAATTTCCGGAATACGCGGTACTCTTAATTCACAAGGGAAAAGGAACGTATCATGCCGATTTTTCGTCCTTCGGATTTTCCGGACCGATGCTATTGTTTGCAACACCTATGCAAACAATATACTTACAATCTGAAACACCGGTTACTTATACGCTTTTGCGATTCCACACCGATTTTTATTGCATTGAAACACATCGGGAAGAAGTAGCCTGTAACGGACTGCTTTTTAATACTATTTATATTGAACCTTCGGTCACGATTTCTGAAACCGAACATACGGCTTTGTATCAACTAATAGAGCAGATGAAAGAGGAACTCGAGCGAAAGGACAGATCAGAAATGGTAATTAGAGCCTATTTACAACTATTGTTAGCCAAATGTAGTAGTATGAAACTTAGATCATTGAATGATAAGGAATTAAATCTGCCGAAAGATGCTATAATGGAAAAATTCCGTCTGCTATTGGACGAGCATTATCTCACATTGCATAAACCAAATGATTATGCCGATTTACTGGCTGTTTCACCCAATACGCTAAGTAAAAAAGCAGTTCGTTATTTTGGAAAAACACCTTCTCAGTTAATACAGGAAAGACTTATACTGGAAGCTAAAAAAATGCTTCATCTTACTTCTTATAGTATTAAGGAAATTGCATACCGGCTGCAATTTAATGATGAATATTATTTTAGTCGCTTTTTTAAAAAACATACGCAAGTATCGCCACTGGTATTTAGAAATGAGTCGGGAAGAACCACAACGGTAAATTTGTCCATCCAATAGCCTTTTTTATGCATTTTATAGCCCTGAAGGCCAACCTAACTTTGTACCATAGAAATTAATAAACAAATGTTATGAAGAAAGTAGTAATAACGGGACTACTATTAGTTAGTTCCTTCTTTGCTCAGGCACAATTACCGGATCCGGGATTTTCAATTGATGAAAGAACGGCTATTGTTATTACCGATCCGCAGAATGATTTTTTTAGTGAAACGGGTAAAGGATGGGGAATCTTTAAAGAAAGTATTCAAAAAAATCAGACAAAAGAGCATATCGAACAGATTTTTAAAGCTGCGAATGAGAAAAATATGTTGGTATTTGTATCGCCGCATTACTATTATAAACACGATCATCAATGGCACTTTGAAGGTCCGGTTGAAAAAATGATGCACGTTAACGGAATGTTTGAAAGAACCAATCCGATTCGGGAAGAACATTTTGAAGGATCCGGTGCCGATTGGTACACGCCTTTTAAGAAGTATATCAGCGGTGATAATTTTATCGTCACAAGTCCACATAAAATTTTCGGACCGGAGACAAATGATCTGGTTTTACAGTTGCGAAAAAGAAAGATTGATAAAGTAGTATTAATCGGAATGGCCGCAAATTTATGTAGCGAATCCCATTTAAGAGAACTATTGGAGCAAGGATTTGAAACAGCTGTAATATTTGATGCAACAGCGGGAGCGATCATTAAAGAAGCCAATATTGATGCACCGGAGGCGGCACTGACTAACTTTAGAATGTTAGCCGGTAAAGTATATCAAACCCGTGATTTTCTAAAAGAATTATCAAAATTACCGGTAATTAAAAAGAACTAATTCAAACATTTAAAATACAATATCATGAGCAATATAAAAGTTCCAACAAGAGATCAGGTGAGTCAGGACTCACAAGTTATATTTGATCAATTACAAAAAGGTTTAGGTAAAGTACCCAATCTATATGCAACAATCGGTTATTCTTCCAATGCCTTAAAAGCCTTATTAGGTTTAGAAGAACAATTAAATAAAGGCGTTTTTACTGTAACGGAAAAAGAAGCCATTAATCTGGTTGTTTCAGAAGTTAATAACTGTGATTACTGTTTAGCCGCTCATACCCTGATTGCCGGTATGAAAGGAATTTCCAAAGAAGAAACGCTAAATTTTAGAAGAGGAAGTGTAAACGATCCCAAACTGAATGCCGTCCTTCAGTTAGCAAAATCTGTAGCGGAAAACAAAGGAAAAGCAGATCCGGATAAAGTAGAGGATTTCCTGGCTGCCGGTTATGATAATGCTGCAGTTATGGAGCTGATCGGATTTGTAATCTTACGATCATTCACTAACTATGTATATGCATTAACCGAAGTTCCGGTTGATTTCCCCGCTGTAGAAAAATTGGCGTAAGTAGCAAACGGCAGGAATACCGATTCTTAATGAATCGGTATTCTTTTTAAAGAATGGATATTAAGATCGTAAATTTTCTTTTTTTTCGGTTTCCGATAATGATTTACCTTTTAAACGAAGATAAAAATGATGTTTCGGACTACCGATGATTTGCGATGTATAAATACCGGTATGCCCGGAAAATAAATAAGCGGTTACACAGGCAATCCCGATATAAATTCCGCTTTCCGCACCAAATAATTCGATTCCCATAAGTGTACAGGCGATAGGAGTATTGGTTGCTCCTGAAAAAACAGCGACAAATCCCATTCCGGCTAACAAAGCCATCGGAAGCGGAACAAACCAAAACAAAGCATTCCCTAAGGTAGCGCCGATAAAAAATAACGGAGTTACTTCGCCTCCTTTAAAACCGGCGCCAAGCGTAAAGGTGGTAAATAATAGTTTTATAATAAACGAATAGGATACAAGATTATCTTGAAAAGCAGCTTGAATGGTAGGAATTCCGAGACCGATATATTCTGTTGTTCCGATGCTATAAACGGCTAGTGCAATAACAATTCCACCCACAAAAGGGCGCAATGGAGGAAAAGCTATTTTAGCTTTAAAAAAAGCACTCCAAAAGTGAGTTGTTTTTGAAAAAAGCAGAGCTGTTAAACCAAAAAGGATACCGGTAAAAACGGTCCACAAGAGGGTAGTCGGACTCAGTTCCGGAACGAAAGGAATGCTATATTGAGTATGGGAAATATGCCAGGCTAAACAGGTATAATGGGCAATGGCGGCGACTAAAAAACCGGGTAAAATAGCTTCATAACGGATGCGTCCCAGAATCATAACTTCTAAGGCAAATACAGCTCCGGCTAACGGTGTTCCGAATACGGAAGCAAATCCGGCGCTGATTCCCATTATAAGCATAATTTTTCGGTCTTCTTTGTTAAGGTTAAACCAATGGGAAAAACGATCGGCAATGGCACCGCCCATTTGTACAGCTGTTCCTTCACGTCCGGCGGATCCGCCAAAAAGATGGGTTAGCAATGTGCCGGATAAAACCAAAGGTAACATACGGAAAGGGATGATTTTTTTAGGCGAATGAAAGGTCTCGAGTAATAAATTATTGCCTTTAACGACGCTTTCGCCAAGATAATGATAACTCAAACCGATTATTAATCCGGCTAATGGTAACAACGCGATAATCCAGGGATGTGCTGTTCTGTAATCCGTTACCCAATCGAGCGAAGTCAGAAAAAAGGCAGATAAGGAACCGATTAATATACCGATTATAGTTGCCAGTATAAGCCAACGCAATAAAAAAGCGAATAAAGGAAGTTGGGAAAAATTGGCAATTTGCTGTTTAAAAGAATATTTGTCCATAATTGTCTTGATTACATGAGTCTATAGCGGTATAAACCGTTTTACAGACGTCATCAGCTTTTTAAGGCGGTTCAAGGCAGACATCATTGCCATAACAGGACAAATGTAGGAATAAATTTTTATTTCTGATTGAAGAGCAATCCGTTTTTTTAAAATAATGATATTGAATTTTACTGTTAAAAAATGATAAAAATAGCGAAAAGGGTAAGCTTTATTGCATTTTTAGCAGTGATTTGAATTATTAGTTTGTTCCGGATGAGAAAAATTAATTTCAAAAAAAGTTTTTTTATTTGGTAAATATTTAAAAATTGTTATAAGTTTGCAACATCTAAACGAATGATTCAAATGACAAATTATGTTTTATCTATTGCGATGTGTATGTGCTGCTCAGATTATGAGAGGAGCCTTGCTATTCGTTAATGTCGGTAAACATTTTCAATATCAGTAAAAACTCCTCAGGCAATTGAGGAGTTTTTTTTTGATCCGTTCCAACCAAAAAACAAAAAGTAAACAAAATAATACAAGTAAAATAAAATGACCGATACAACAACAATATTGATTTCAATCCTAACGACATCTGCAATTTGTATGATGATGATGTGTTGTTGTATGCGAAATTTCGCAAGAGGCCGCCTATCGTATTATTTGCTGTAAGATATAATAGTACCCGCGTATAAAGCCTCTTGATTTCAAGGGGCTTTTTTTATACCCGGATTTTACAATACACAAACAGAATAAACATGAAAGAAACAATAATCAATACGCTGAAAAAGGGAGGAAATATTCGGGAAAACCTGAAGCTTTTATCGGAAAATACAACCGGTAAAATAGTGTTTTCGACCAGTTTCGGTATAGAAGATCAGCTGATTACGGAATCGGTTTTCACACAGGATCTGGATAATATTGAAGTTTTTACATTGGATACCGGACGTTTATTTCCGGAAACCTACGCCACATGGGATAAGACATTATTGCAGTATGGCAAAAAGATAAAAACCTATTATCCCTATCAGGATCATCTGGAAACATTTGTTGAAGAAAGAGGAATTAATGCTTTTTATGAAAGTCCCGAACTCCGAAAAGAATGTTGTCATATCCGAAAAGTAGAACCGCTGCAAAGAGCATTAAAAGACGCCGATGTTTGGATTACAGGTCTCAGAGCAGAACATTCACCTAATCGAAACAGTCTTGAAATAGTGCAATGGGACGAACAATACCAGTTATATAAATACAATCCGTTACTTCATTGGACAACAGAGGAAGTTAAGACGTATGTGCAACAAAACGGAATACCTTATAATGTTTTGCATGACCGCGGATTTGTAAGTATTGGCTGCGCACCGTGTACAAGAGCAATACAGGAAGGCGATGATTTCCGGGCCGGAAGATGGTGGTGGGAAGAAACCTCCAAAAAAGAATGTGGATTACACCGTTAAAAAAGAACCCTTTAAAATTGATATTATGAGCAATACAAAAGAATATTTAAAACAGTTGGAAGACGAAGCGATTTACATTCTTCGTGAAACGGCTGCACAATTTGAAAAACCGGCGCTCTTGTTTTCCGGAGGGAAAGACTCGATTGTTTTGGTACATCTGGCGCTGAAAGCCTTTCGTCCGGGGAAATTTCCTTTTCCGTTAGTACATATTGATACCGGTCATAATTTTCCGGAAGCGATTGCTTTTCGGGATTACCTGGCCAATACGATCGGAGAAAAACTGATTGTCGGATCGGTAGAAGAGAGCATCCGTAAATACAATCTGAAAGAAACACCGGGGCGATTCCCGTCCCGAAATGCATTGCAAACCTATACATTACTGGATACAATTCAGGAATATGAATTTGATGCCTGTATTGGTGGCGCCCGACGTGATGAAGAAAAAGCAAGGGCTAAAGAACGGATTTTTTCTGTGCGGGATGATTTCGGTCAGTGGGATCCCAAATTACAACGGCCGGAATTATGGGATATCCTAAACGGAAAAATACAAAAGGGACATAATGTTCGGGTTTTTCCGATCAGTAATTGGACCGAATTAGATGTATGGCAGTATATCCAACAACAGAATATCGAATTACCGGGACTTTATTTTGCCCACGATAGGGAATGTATTGTCCATCAGGATAAACTGGTTGCCACATCTGAATTTATTCAGCCTTTGCCAACCGATACTGTGGTTGTGGAAAAAGTGCGCTATCGAACGGTCGGTGATATGACTTGTACGGCTGCTGTTCCTTCGGAAGCATCAACCATTCAGGATATTATTGATGATATTATCCGAACACGAATTAGTGAAAGAGGACAAACCCGTCTGGACGATCAACTATCGGAAGCGGCAATGGAAGACCGAAAAAAACAAGGCTATTTCTAAAAACAACCCAATCACTTAAAAAATCAGGAAAATGAACACATTAAAATTTATAACAGCCGGAAATGTAGACGACGGTAAAAGTACATTAATCGGGCGCTTACTATATGATTCAGACAGTATTCACACGGATCAGCTGGGAATCTTGCAAAAGCAAACGAAACAGGATAATGTCGAAATCGATTTATCACTGATAACAGATGGACTTCGTGCGGAAAGGGAACAAGGAATCACGATAGATGTCGCTTATAAGTATTTTGCGACTTCCAAAAGAAAATTCATTATCGCCGATGCACCCGGACACGAACAGTACACCCGGAATATGATTACCGGCGCTTCCAACTCCGATCTGATTATTATTCTGGTCGATGCCCGAAAAGGGATTACTACGCAAACGAAACGACATGCAAGTGTGGGATCGTTAATGGGAATTAAAAAAGCAATAATTGCCGTTAATAAAATTGATTTGGTCGACTATTCCGAAGCGGTTTTTAATACAATAAAGACCGATTTTGAAGGCATCCGTTCGGAACTAACATACGATGAAATTGCCTATATCCCGGTTAGTGCGCTTGTGGGTGATAATATTGTAACCCGATCGGAAAATACACCGTGGTTTGAAGGCGATGCTTTATTAAGTACTTTGGAACATATCGAAATTCCGACCCGTGAAAATCTTGAAGCGCGGTTTCAGGTACAATGGGTTATCCGACCAAAGGATGAAGAAAATCACGATTACCGCGGTTATGCCGGACAAGTGTTAAGCGGAAATTATGCCGCCGGTGATGTTGTCGTAATTCTGCCTTCCGGAATAGAAACCAAAATCACAAAAATTGAAAAACATCAGGAAACAATTGACAATACGAAGGCTGGTGATAATGTAGTCATTCATTTGGCTGATAATATTGACATCAGCCGCGGTGATACAATCGTTAAAAAATCGGCATTGCCATTGACTTCAAATGATTTAAGAGCCTGGATTTGCTGGTTGGATAACACACCGTTACAAATCGGAAAAACCTATCTGTTACAACATCGTTTTAAAACAGTACGGGTAAAAATTCAAACGGTAGATCGGAAATGGGATGTTAATCAATGGGAATTTGATACGACCAGTGAATTGAAAATAAATGATATCGGACAGATTTCATTGCGTTCGAGTCAGCCATTGTTCTTCGATTCTTTTATTGCGAATTCCAGAAACGGAAGTGCCATCCTGATCGATGAAACTACTTTTAATACAGTTGGAGCAGTCATGTTTTTACCCTAAAGTAATGGAACATCCGATCTATACAATAAATAAAAGGGAGAATAGCAATAGAATCCCCGATAAAATAAAAACCGGAATATGGATAGAAGCTCTTTTTAACTGGCTTTTTGCGATCGATACCACTTTAGATGATTACAACGCCTTTTTAAAAAAAGAAAAGGAATTACAATCTGAACTGGCAGAAATTATCCGAAGCGTTCTTAAAGGGGAAGAAACGAAAGCCGTTGTTAATAGTTTCTTTGAATCGTTGGAATCCGTTCACCGTCAGTTAAATGCCGACCTTGATACGATTTTTAATTTCGATCCGGCAGCAAAATCAAGAAATGAGGTGCTGGCAGCCTATCCCGGTTTTTTTGCAATAGCAGTGTACCGTTTGGCACATCAGCTATGGAAAAGTAACGTACCGGTAATTCCACGGTTAATTTCAGAATATATACATGGAAAAACCGGTATTGATATTCATCCCGGAGCGATAATCGGTTCGCGCTTTTTTATCGATCACGGAACCGGTGTTGTAATTGGTGAAACAACGATAATCGGAAACGATGTTAAAATCTATCAGGGCGTTACACTGGGCGCACTGAATGTCAGTAAGGATAAAGCCGAACAAAAACGCCATCCGACTATCGGTAATAATGTAATTATTTATGCCAATGCAACCATTTTGGGCGGAAATACGATTATTGGTGATGATGCTATAATCGGAGGAAATGTATGGATAACCCAATCGATACCGGAAAAATCACTTGTCTATCACAAAAGTGAAATTGTAATTAAAAGCCAGGCTTCTTTTCCGGAGCCAATCAATTTTGTCATATAAAAGAACAACTAAATAAAGAAAAAATGAAAGCAAATAACATATTAGAAACAATAGGAAATACACCGGTAGTCCGACTTCAAAAACTTTTCGGTGAACGGAATAACGTTTGGATTAAACTCGAAAAAAATAATCCGGGGAACAGTATTAAAGACCGTATCGCTTTGGCGATGATTGAAGATGCCGAACAAAAAGGAATTTTAAAACCGGGAAGTGTCATTATCGAACCTACTTCCGGAAATACCGGAATCGGATTGGCTTTGGTTGGAGCGGTGAAAGGATATCGTGTTATTCTGGTCATGCCTGAATCAATGAGTGTAGAACGACGAAAACTGATGGAAATCTACGGCGCTGAATTTGAACTGACACCACGTGAAAAAGGAATGAAAGGAGCAATTGAAAAAGCAAATGAACTGGTTACGCAAATTCCGAATGCCTGGTCACCGCAACAATTTGATAATCCGGCTAACGTAGCAATTCACGAAAAAACAACAGCTCAGGAGTTGATCAATGATTTTCCTGACGGAGTAGATTATCTGATTACCGGAGTGGGTACAGGAGGTCATATTACCGGAGTGGGTAAAGTTTTAAAAGCAAAATTCCCGCAACTTAAAGTGATTGCCGTTGAACCGGAATTATCACCCGTATTAAGCGGCGGAGAACCGGGACCGCATCCGTTACAGGGAATCGGTGCCGGATTTGTTCCGTCTGTATTACAATCGGAATTACTGGATGAAATTATTCAGGTTAGTAAAGACGAAGCCTTTGATTTTGCCCGTAAAGTAGCTAAAGAAGAAGGAATTCTGGTTGGGATTTCAACAGGAGCTTCATTAGCCGCGGTTGCACGTAAAATTCAGCAAATCCCGGAAGGAGCTACAATTGTAACCTTTAATTACGATACGGGAGAACGTTACCTGTCAATTGAAGGATTGTATTAATTAAAAATTGCAAAAAAACAATGAGTATAGAAAATAAAGGGAAAGTCATTTTAGCCGGTGCCGGTCCGGGTGATCCCGATTTGATAAGTGTAAAAGCATTACGCTATTTACAAACTGCGGATGTGATTCTGACCGATCGTTTGGTAGCGCCGCAATTGATTGCCGATAATGCCCGAAAAGAAGCCATCATCATTTATGTAGGAAAACAATGTTCGAAGGGAATTCATACACCGCAAAGTGACATTAATACCCTTATGGTGGAATTTGCCGGACAGGGAAAACTGGTGCTACGTCTTAAAGGAGGGGATGCGTCTCTTTTTTCTAATGTGTTGGATGAATTAGAGGTCGTAAAGGCCAATCAGATTCCGTATGAAATTGTACCCGGAATCTCGGCTGCTTTCGGTGCGGCTGCTTATACCGGAATTCCGTTAACCGCAAGAGGATTGTCTCGTGGTGTACGTTTTCTGACACTGTTTGACTTGTCAGCTGTGACTTCGGAACAATGGACCGACTGGGGAAAAACGGATGATACTCTTGTTTTCTATATGAGCGGACAACGATTGCAACAACTCGCCAATTATCTGTTGGCGAATCAGGTTGATAAGGAAAAAGGATTGGCAGTGATTCAACAGGCAACAACGCCTTTTCAAAAAACCAGAGTGTTTTCGTTTGAGGAACTAAAAACAAAGGAATTACCGGAATTCGGATATGTTCCCACCTTATTGATTGTAGGTAAAGTGGTTAAGCTGCACGAACAATTTGCCTGGTTCCGGGAACAATCTAAAAACGCATCTTATTTCGATAACCATATAATCAATTTTCAACATGCTAGCTGATAATAAATTAGAAGTATTAAAAGAACTGATCCGACAGTCTTCCCGAGAGGAAATTATCTGGACGAATGGTTATCTGGCGGGACTTTTGGCCCAAAAAGAAGTACAGCAACCGGTGGAAATAACAACGAATAATGTTACGGTAAAGCCAACGATAATCTATGGAACGGAAACGGGAAATTCCAAAAAACTGGCCTCGCAATTACAGGCATTACTGAAAAAGAACAAAATTCAGTCAAAAGTAATCGATGCCTTTCAATATCCGGTTGAAAAACTGGATAAGGAAGAATTTCTGATTGTGATTATGAGTACGCAGGGAGAAGGTGATCCGCCTCAAAATGCAATCAAGTTCTTTGATAACATTAGTAATAGTAGTGCTAATCTGGCTAAAACCCGATTTGCTGTTTTGGGATTGGGAGATTCGTCTTATCCGTTGTTTTGTAAAGCCGGTGAAGATATTGATCAGCAATTAAAACGTCTCGGAGCGCAACAAGCTGTTCCTTTCCAAAAGGCGGATGTGGATTTTACACCGGTAGCAGAAAGTTGGTTTGCCGCAATATTAAATAGTCTTCAGACAATAAATACCGGGAATGCGACTTCGGTAGCAGTGACTTCCGCAGCAGTAGTGGAAAAGAAAAATTATACCGGAATTGTACGGCATAAAGTAATCTTAAATGATCGGGATTCGAAAAAGGAAACACATCATATTGAAATTGAAACGGATGAACCGGTTGTTTATGAACCCGGTGATGCGATTGGTTTTTATCCGGAAAACAGGAGGGAAGAGCTACTCGAGATTGCGGTATTGCTAAAGGCAGAAGCGCGAAGTAACGAATTGCTTACGAAAAATAGCAGAGGGTTATCCAAAAAATCACTCGATGCGCTTTCAAAAGTATTTGAAATAACGATTACCGAAGATAAAGCGGATTTACTGGACATTCTAAAAAAATACCCGATAAAAGAAGGTGTTTCTTTTGATTCTGTATTGGAATTATTGCATCCGATTGCCCCGCGGTTGTATTCGATAGCATCCGCAGCTGAAGCCCACGAAGGAGAAATTCATATTACGGTTAGTAAAAATACATTTACGGTTGACAATACGATTAAAACCGGGTTATGCTCGCAATTTCTGGCCGATTTTACTAAAGATCAGGAAATAGCATTTTATATTCATAAAAACAGAAACTTTAAATTACCGGAGCCGGATAAAGATGTGATTATGATTGGTCCGGGAACGGGAATTGCTCCTTTTCGCAGCTTTTTGGCACATCGTGATGCTACCGGAGCCGAAGGTAAAAACTGGTTATTCTTTGGCGAACAGCATTTTGTATCCGATTTCTATTATCAGACTGAAATACAGGAATGGTTGGCAACCGGTGTACTGACACATCTGGATACCGCTTTTTCAAGAGATCAGAAACATAAAATTTATGTTCAGGATCGGTTAAAACAAAAAGCGAAAGAGGTCTGTAAATGGCTTGAAAACGGAGCGTATCTCTATATCTGCGGACAAAAAGATCCGATGAGTACGGATGTGGAAATGGTCTTACGGGACATTATTGCAACGGAAAAAAATGTCAGTACGGAAGAAGCGAAAACGATTCTGGAAAGCTGGGAAACGGAAGGTCGCTATCAGAAAGATGTATACTAAAATGATAAAATCAAGAATATGAGTAATGATAAATTATCCCCGATTGAAGCGATAAAAGTAAAAAGTGACGGGCTTCGGGGAACTTTAAAAGAAAGTCTGACCGATAATCATACCGGAAATGTCCGGCCGGATGATGAAGCTTTGGTCAAATTCCACGGTATGTACGTTCAGGATGATCGGGACAGAAGAACGGAAAGAGCGGAAAAAAAACTGGATAAATTGTATTCCTTTATGATCCGGTTACGTATTCCGGGTGGTGTGATATCTGCTGATCAATGGCTGACTACTCATGCTATTTCTGAAGAATACGGAACGGGTACACTGAAAATTACAACACGTCAGACCATCCAGTTACACGGATTGTTAAAACATCAGTTGCAACCTACAATACAAGGATTTCTATTGGCTAAACTGGATTCGATTGCAGCTTGTGGCGATGTAAACCGTAACGTAATCTGTAGTTCACATCCGCAGGTTTCCCCTTTATATCAGGAGATTTATGATTATGCCGATAAAATTTCCACGTTGTTATTGCCTAAAACGCAATCGTATTATGAAGTTTGGATTGATGGTGAAAAGATATACGAACGATCCGGTGAAGCTGATCCGTTATATCAGGATCGTTATCTGCCGCGAAAATTTAAAATTGCCGTTGCAATTCCGCCTACAAATGATGTGGATGTTTTTGCAAATGATATCGGATTGATTGCTATTATTGACAACGGAAAATTGAAAGGATTTAATATCGCAATTGGTGGTGGTTTGGCAACAACACACGGTAATCCGAATACCTATTCCCGATTGGCTACGATAATCGGATTTACCGATACGGAAGAAAAAACACTAAAAGCAGTCTATGAAATCCTGACCATTCAGCGTGATTACGGAAACAGAAGTGATCGTAAATTGTCCCGTTTAAAATATACGGTAGATAAACTGGGTGTCGAAAATTTTAAAAAAGAATTGGAAAACAGAATCGGTTTTGAACTGTTACCGGAACAAGAATATGAATTTACAGAGCGAAATGACCGTTACGGATGGCAGGAAAACCACGAAGGAAAATGGTTTTATACCTTATTTGTAGAACATGGGGTGATCAAACCTTATCAGAAAGAATTTTTATATGAATTGGCGCAATTGCAGCTTTCGGATTTCCGTTTTACGTGTAATCAAAACCTGATTCTGGGCAATATTGATGCTAGCGCTAAAACACAGGTTGAACAACTGATCGCAAAATATAAAATCGAAGAACAGGATAGCACAATGCGAAAAAGTTCAATGGCTTGTGTAGCTTTGCCGACTTGTCCGTTGGCTTTGGCCGAAGCGCAACGTTATTTACCGGAATTGGTTACTAAAATTGAACCTTTTCTGAAAAAATACGAATTGGATCAGGATGAAATCAGCATCAGGATGACAGGTTGCCCGAACGGATGTGGACGACCATATCTGGCAGAAATCGGTTTGGTCGGAACCGGACCGGGGCAATACAATCTGATGTTGGGTGGCGACAGACTGGGAAACCGGTTAAATCAGCTATATAAAAAACAATTAACAGAAAATGAAATACTATCGGAATTGGATATACTTTTCGATCAGTATATAAAAGAACGAATACAAGATGAAACATTTGGGGACTTTACATTCAGGAAATATTTTTCAATCAACTAAAAAAACACGGAGAAGTATAGCCTTTTTCCTTTTGTTATTCCCTATGATGCTGTTTTCTCAAAAAAAGGTGACCAATCAACAATTAATATGGTACACCTATAATAATACGATTCGGTTTAATGACAACTGGGCATTGGTCAGTGAAGTTCAGGAACGGCAGTTTTTCAATCCAACGGCACAACATCAGTTGGTTTTCAGAAGTAATATCCAACGAAAACTGATTGAAAACTGGATTGCATCAGCCGGGATGACCTATTTTTTACAAAGTCCGCAGGATCCGGAATCCGAAAGTAATCTGACGGTGCCGGAATTGCGACCGGATTTAGGCTTCGAGAACAAACAAAGATTGTCTTTTATGACCATTTCACATCGATATAAGGCCGAAGCACGTTTTATTCACGATTTTGCTAACGATGAATTGACCGGAGGATATCGTTTTTCGAGTTTTCGGTTTCGCTACCAATTGGGATTTGATATTCCGGTATGGCGAAATAAAGACACCAGAGAAGAGCGTTTATCGCTTAAAATTAAAGAAGAAATATTGCTGAATGCCGGTAGTAAGATTGTTAAGAATACGTTTGATCAAAACCGGATTTATGCCGGAATTAATTACCGGATCAATCCTGCTTTTTCAGTAGAGGCCGGTTATCTGAACTGGTACCAGCAACGGGTTTCCGGAACAGAATATTATGATCGTGATATTATCCGGTTTTCCCTGTTCCATACCTTATTTTTAAAAACCAAAAAGTCATGAAAAACACCCTATTCCCAATATTTTTAAAAAGTGATTCCTATCGCTTCCTGATAGTAGGAGGTGGGAATGTCGGACTTGAAAAGGCAGAAACCCTATTACGTCAAAATCCGTTGACAACACTTACCGTTGTCGCTCAGAAAATCAGCAGTAGTTTGTGGAAACTACAGGAAAAACACCCGTATTTAGAGGTGAAGGAGCGCTCTTTTAACGATTCGGATCTAAATACCGCTGATTTCCTGATTATTGCAACAGACAATACCGAACTCAACAGGGAAATTAAACAAAAAGCAAATGATAAAGGAATTCTGGTCAATGCAGCCGATCAACCGGACTTATGCGATTTTTACCTTGGATCGATTGTGAATAAAGGCTATCTTAAAATTGCGATTTCGACCAACGGAAAATCACCGGTCTTGGCGCGTCGTTTGCGTGAACATCTGGAAGAAGCAATTCCGGAAAACATCAGTGAAAGTATTGAAAACCTGAACGCATTTCGGGAACAACACAAAGGCGATATCCAGGCCAAATTACAATCGTTAAATAAAGCGACAAAGGTTTTGGCTAAAGAAGAAGATAAAAAAGAAGGAAAAAAATACAAAGAGCTCACATTTGAAATTACCGTTGTTTTTCTGGCTGTTTTCTTCGGATACGGTTTGTCGACAATTATTTCTGCCGATGAATTAAACGGTTATATAAAAGAAATACCACCGGCTTTTTACGGAATGGTTCTGGTTGGTTTTTTTGCCCAGTTGGTTGACGGTGCAGTAGGATTGGGCTATGGTGTAACTTGTGCGACCAGTATGATGTTATTTGGAATTAAGTTACCCGCCATAAGCGGAAGTATCCATACAGCCGAAATGTTTTCCAGCGGAATCAGTGGTTTTTCACATTATAAATTCGGCAATGTCAATAAAAAATTACTGTTATGGCTGGCTATTCCGGGGAGTATTGGAGCTATATTCGGAGCATTATTACTGATTTATCTTGGCAATAAATACGAAACGATTACGTATGCGATATTGGCATCTTATACAATGATCATTGGAATACGGCTGGTTATTATCGCTTTCCGAAAAAAAATCACACGAAAAAAAGTAAAACACACCGGTTTACTTGGATTTTCCGGAGGATTATTTGATGCTTTCGGCGGTGGCGGATGGGGACCAATTGTAACCTCTACCTTATTAGCCAAAGGAAGAAAATCCAGTTATGTAGTGGGAACTGTAAGTCTGGCAGAGTTTTTTGTTACATTCGCGGCCTCGGCAACTTTTTTTGCTTCATTAGGCGTTAGCCATTGGTATATTGTAATCGGTTTAATTTTAGGAGGTTCAATAGCAGCGCCATTAGCGGCACGACTTGCCGGGAAATTACCACAAAAAACAGCAATATTGGCAGTTGCCTTTCTGGTAATCGTTTTTAGTATCCGAATGTTGTTTAAAATATTTTAGAGAAAATATAATATAAAAAAAAGGTGCCGCATTAACGGCACCTTTTCCTTTTCATAGCAATATAGGGGAATTAGAACTGTAAGTTTACAGTTAAATCAAACTCATCATTGATAGCTTTATCTCCGATTGAACTGAAGATAGAACCTGAGTTATATTCAATACCGTATTTAGTTCTGTCAACTTTGAAGCTTGTTGTAGCCGTGTTTCCTTTTACAGTGATGTCAAAAGTTACAGGGTTAGTTTTGTCTTTGATTGTTAAATCAGCAGTAACTGTATAAACATCAGCACCTTTGTCAGCGATAGTTTTGAAAACTAATTTAGAAGTAGGGAATTTTTCAACTCCGAAGAAATCATCTGCTTTTAAGTGACCGTCTAATCCTGCTTTTGATTTTCCGGAAACGTCAGTAGCACTGATTGTAGTCATATCTACAGTGAAGTTACCACCTTTTAATTTTTTTCCTTTGAAAACTAAAGCACCTTCTTTTAAGTTAATAGTACCTTCGTGTTGTCCGGTTACTTTTTTACCAACCCAGTTGATAGTACTTTTAGAAACATCTACTTTTTTAGTTTGAGCTGATGCAGTTAAAGTACCTAAAGCTACTACTAAAGCTAACGCAATTGATTTTAAATTTTTCATTTGATTTTAAAATGGTTTAATTAATTGATTATAAATTGATAAATAATTCTTCATTTGATTTTCTCACTTTAGCATAATGCTGTGTCGCATCTTCTTCGTGACGGTATCCTAATGCTGCAAATACAGCTGCATTTAAACCTAATTCTTTTAATCCAAGTATTTCATTCACTTTTTCAGCTTCGAAACCTTCCATCGGAGTGGCATCGATTTTTAATTCGGCTGCCGCACTTAATAAGTTACCTAAAGCGATATATGTCTGTTTTGATGTCCAGTTGTTACGAACATCAGCCGGTAAAGCGCCTAAAGTATTCTTCATAAAATCACCGTATCCTGCAATGGTTTCCATCGGAATTTGACGGGTTGCAACGATGTTGTTTAAAAATGCATCAATTTGAGAAGCATCAAAATCGATTATATTGGCAAAAACAACCAGGTGAGAAGCATCTACAATTTGAGATTGTCCCCATGAAACAGGTTGTAATTTAGCACGTACTTCCGGATTTTCAATGATGAAAACTTTATACGGTTGTAATCCGTAAGAAGAGGCACTTAAACGGATGGCTTCTTTAAGCGTTTCCAAATCTTCGTTGGAAATTTTTTTGGTTGCATCAAATTTCTTTGTTGCGTAACGCCATTTTAGCGTATTTATTAAATTACTCATGTATGTTCTGATTTTAAATTGTTCTGTATCGTTCTAATAAATCATTTAAAAGTTCTTGTTCTTCCACGGTAAGGTTTTGAGCAAAAAGTTGTTCGTGCTGATCCACTTTAGGATCCAGTTCATCCAGTAAATCCAATCCCTTTTGGGTGATGGTTACTTCCATTTTACGACGGTTTTGCGGGCAAACTTCGCGGGTTACAAGCTCCTTTAATAATAATTTGTCTACCAGACGAGTGGTGTTGCTGGTTTTGGCCAGCATACGTTCCTGTATCACGCACATGTTGGTCGGCTTCGCCTTCTGTCCTCTCAAAATTCGCAATACGTTGTACTGTTCGCTTGACAACTCATAAGGCTTTAATACCTCAGCGAATTTCTCGGAAACCAAATTTTGGGTGTACAAAATATTTAGCACTGTTCTTTTGCCCAGTGATAAAGCTTTTGTAGATTTGATGATGTCTTCGATTTTCATTGTGTTATTAAATTTGTAGGTACAAATGTAGTAATGTTTTTAATTGTATATACAAATGTTTGTTTAATTTTTTGTTAAATTTATATCCGAGCCTCTTAGAATGCTTAATTTTAGTGACCTAAACCAATAGTAGCTATGAAAAAAATAATCGTAATGCTTACCGTTTTAAGCTTTTTATCCTGTAAAAAAGAAGCAACGGAAATTGACAATACGGTAACAACAACCGAAAAAGAAGTGGTAGTTGATCAACATAAACCGATTAAAGTTTACGAAAAAGACGGCGTTAAGATAAAGTCTTACGATTTTAATGCTTTTGAACCGTATTTAAAGAAGCATAATGATACGACCTATGTTGTGAATTTCTGGGCAACCTGGTGTGTACCTTGTGTGGAGGAATTGCCTCATTTTGAAAAACTGAATACAACTTATAAAGATCAGAAAGTAAAGGTACTTTTGGTGAGCCTGGATATGCCGCAAAAGGTAGAATCGAATTTATTACCTTTTGTTAAGAAGAAGAATATGCAGTCGGAAGTGCTATATTTGAATGATCCGGATGCTAATGCCTGGATTACTAAAGTCGACACAGCCTGGTCCGGTGCAATACCGGCTACCGTAATATATAAAGGAGACAAACGTAAGTTTTTCGAACAATCCTTTACTTATGACGAACTGGAAAAAGAATTAAAAACCGTTATGAATTAATTAACCTTAAAAATAAATACATTATATGAAAGCAATTAAATTTTTAGCTCTGACCCTTGTCGTAGGAGCCATGAGTGCCTTTACAATGATCAAACCGGCCGGAGGTTATAAAGTAGGGGATGTCGCTACCGATTTCAGCCTGAAAAATGTAGATAATAAAAAAGTAGCGTTGGCCGATTTCAAAGCAGCAAAAGGTTTTATCGTGGTGTTTACTTGTAATCATTGTCCGTATGCACAGGCTTATGAAGACCGAATCGTTGCTTTGGATAAGAAATATAAAAAATTAGGATATCCGGTTATTGCGATCAATCCGAATAATCCGGCCAAACAAAAAGACGACAGTTTTGAATTAATGCAGGTACGCGCCAAAGAGAAAAATTTTACGTTCCCGTATTTATTTGACGACGGACAGAAAATTTATCCGCAATACGGAGCTACTAAAACGCCTCACGTATATGTATTACAAAAAACAAAAGGTGGAAATGTGGTAAAATACATCGGAGCAATCGATGATAATTATAGCGATGCTAATGCTGTAAAAGAAAAATATGTAGAGAATGCTGTGGATGCTTTGTTGAAAAATAAAGATATCGCGGTAAAAGAAACCAAAGCAATCGGATGCTCGATTAAAGCATAAAAAGCAATAGTAAAAGTTTGCTATTATAAGGAGTTCGGTGTTAAATCGGACTCCTTTTATTTTTGTATAGTTCAAGAGGAAATCAATTTGGTCCTTTTAAACCGGCTTATTAACAGGAAAAAGATAAAAAATGACCTATTTATTTAATTTTGTAATAATATATCATACATTAGCGAAATTTTTAATCAGAATAAATAATAAAAACACTCTAAAATTATAATTATGTTTAAGTTAAGAAACCTGTCTTTATTTCTAGCAGTATTGTCTTTAGGTTTATCTTCTTGTAGTAAAGATAGCGATGCTACTCCGGAAGCGGCTCCTCAAGTTGAAGGAACCTGGCAATTTACAAAAGAAGGAACGATCACAAATAATCAGGAAGTTTTAAATAATTACGAGCACACTACAGGTTGTACAAAAGATTATATCGAAATATTTGGAGGGAATGTGATTAAGGATCATTATTTTGACAATCCAAACTGTCAGGAAACAATCGATACAGGAACTTGGAATAAAAGCAATAATGCGTTGACATTTGTATATCAAAACGGAAATACAGTTAATGCAGAGATTATGCAATTAACCAATACCACATTGAAATTAAAATTTGTAGTTTCCGGTTCAACTAATTTGATCGTGTTAACCCGAATGTAATAGCAACGAAATATACCATTAAAGAATAGGACATTATTGTCCTATTTTTTTTATTCTTTCTTGTATCGTTTAAAATTTTGATATTAAGTATAAACGTTTGATTTTTAGTACATATTTTCGAATTAAAACGGTAATGTTAAAATGGATCAGGATTTTGTTTTGTGGTTACGACTTTCCGTAATCCGGAGGTAATTTGTTGCACTACTTTTGAAATGTTAATCATTTAATTTAAAAGAAAACATGAAAAAAGTATTACTTGTTATTTTACCGTTTGTATTATTAGGATGTTCATCTGATGGTGGAGCTGAAGTATCAGAAATATCAATACCGTCAACAGTTGTAACAAATCCAAATTCAGGCTCTGGTTCGGGCTCTGTTAGTTGTGGAACCTATAATGGAAAAATATTATATAAAGGTTCTAATGGAGGTTGTTATTATATTAACTCGAATGGAAATAAAATGTATGTAGACGCGCACTATTGTAAGTGCTAACTGAATCAACAATAAAAATATTTCCATTAACCATTTAATCTTTTTTATATACATTTGGGTTTTAAACTCGAATCAAAAAATATGGACATTACACAAGAACAATGGTGGAAAGAAGCACAACAGGATAGCAACGCAGTGATTCTGGATGTGCGTACTGAAGACGAATGGAATCAGGGAATTATCCCGGGAGCGATTAATATCGATATCTATAAAGGACAAGGATTTATTTATCAGGTTGATGAACTGGATAAATCCAAAACCTACTACATATATTGCCGTTCAGGAGGAAGAAGCGGACAAGCTTGCAACTTGATGCAACAGATGGGATTTGCCAAAACCTATAATCTGGTTGGCGGTATCATGGAGTGGAACGGACCGGTTGAAATGCCGGAAGAAAAATAAAAAAGGGACTTTCAAAGTCCCTTTTTTTGCGTCCGATTTTAGAAGTTAGGACTTAAGTTGTATTTTTTATAGAAATTATCTAATACATCTAATACTTCATCTTCGTTATCCACGATTTTGAAAAGATCCAGATCAGTCGGATTTGCATTAGCATGTTTTTCAATAATCACGGTTTTGATCCATTCCATTAAACCGGACCAGAAATCACGGCCGACTAAAATAATCGGGAATTTTCCGATTTTTTTAGTTTGAATCAAAGTTATAGCTTCAAATAATTCATCCAAAGTACCGAATCCACCCGGCATTACTACAAATCCCTGTGAATATTTTACAAACATTACTTTACGTACAAAGAAATAATCGAATTGTAAATTTTTATCACGGTCAATATAAGGATTAAAATGCTGCTCGAACGGTAATTCAATATTTAAACCTACTGAAGTTCCGCCTCCGAAATGAGCTCCTTTATTTCCGGCTTCCATAATTCCGGGACCGCCACCGGTAATTACACCATAACCGGCTTTACTGATTTTATAAGCAATTTTTTCTGCCAGTAAATAATATTTGTCTTCCGGTTTGGTTCGGGCTGATCCGAAAATCGAAACACACGGACCGATTCGTCCCATTGTTTCATAACCGTTAACAAATTCCGACATGATTTTAAAAATAGCCCATGAATCATTTGTTCGTATTTCATTCCAGGTTTTTTGCTTAAACTTATCCTGTATTCTGTCGTCTTCGTTTTCAAATTGTTCTTTCATCATGTATACGCTTTTCTATTAATAATTTATTTTGTTTTTATTAGGATCGGTAATCATATTCCATACACTATCCGGT
Source organism: Flavobacterium cerinum (assembly GCF_024496085.1). NCBI lineage: Bacteria > Pseudomonadati > Bacteroidota > Flavobacteriia > Flavobacteriales > Flavobacteriaceae > Flavobacterium > Flavobacterium cerinum. Next base: position 2,566,259 of record NZ_CP101751.1, read on the forward strand.
CAGTATGCACTAGGCTACTGTTAGTATCGGTTTAGCTATATAATTAGGAGTGTTGTTGTTTGTATTATTCGATCCGATTGGAAATCCGGCGAAATATGCACTAAAACTATTATCTTTTTAGATGCCAAACAAATTTAGTCCTCCTTTTTTTTGAAATAAATCAATCTTTGCAATTCTTTTTTTTACAAATGATTTAAAAACAGTGTTTTGCAAAAAAAAGAGACAATACGAAATTGTCTCCTGTTCTTTATAAATGCAACTCCTTTTTCAGGAATTTAGCTGTATAGCTTTTCTGGTTTTTGATAATCTCTTCCGGTGTTCCTTTGGCTACCAACTGACCGCCGCCTTTCCCGCCTTCATATCCGATGTCAATAATATAATCGGCTAGTTTGATTACATCCAGGTTATGTTCGATGATCAAAACTGTATTCCCTTTTTCAACCAGTTTGTTAATGACCTCCATTAATACGCGGATGTCTTCAAAATGCAAACCTGTTGTAGGTTCATCCAGAATATAAAAAGTATTTCCGGTATCTTTTTTAGACAATTCTGTCGCCAGTTTGATCCTTTGTGCTTCTCCTCCGGAAAGGGTTGTACTTTGTTGCCCTAAAGTGATATAACCTAAACCAACATCTTGTATGGTTTTGATTTTGCGATAGATTTTCGGTATGTTTTCAAAAAACGGAACCGCTTCGTCTACCGTCATGGCCAGTATATCGGAAATGGATTTCCCCTTATAACGGATTTCCAGTGTTTCGCGGTTAAAACGTTTTCCCTGACAGGTTTCACATTCTACATAAACATCAGGTAAGAAACTCATTTCAATGGTTCGTACGCCGGATCCTTCACAGGTTTCACAACGACCGCCCGAAACGTTAAAACTAAAACGTCCCGGTTTATAACCACGAATCATAGCTTCCGGTGTTTGTGTAAATAACGTACGGATTTCCGAAAAAACATCGGTATAAGTAGCCGGATTTGAACGAGGTGTACGTCCGATCGGACTTTGGTCGATATCAATTACTTTGTCGATATGTTCCAGACCTTCGATTTTTTTATATGGCTGTGGCTTTTTAACCGCATTAAAGAAATGAGCGTTCAGAATTGGGTAAAGCGTTTCATTGATCAATGTCGATTTACCGCTTCCGGAAACTCCGGTTACACAGATTAATTTTCCTAACGGGAATTCTACACTGACATTTTTCAGGTTGTTTCCGCTGGCACCGGTTAATTTCAATGTTTTCCCGTTGCCTTCGCGACGTACTTTCGGAATGGCAATTTCCATAGTACCGTTAAGATAGGATGCCGTCAATGTTTTTTCGGATAATAATTCCTGAGGTGTTCCTTTACTGATGATCTCACCGCCGAAACGACCGGCTTTCGGTCCGATATCAATCACATAATCGGCGCGTTCAATCATGTCTTTATCGTGTTCGACAACAATAACGGAATTCCCGATGTCACGTAATTGTTCCAAAGAGCGAATCAATCGTTCGTTATCGCGTTGGTGTAAACCGATACTTGGTTCGTCTAAAATATAAAGTACACCGACTAACTGCGAACCGATTTGAGTCGCCAAACGAATCCGTTGTGCTTCACCGCCTGAAAGCGATTTAGAACTACGGTTTAACGATAAGTAGTTTAGTCCGACATCAACAAGAAAGCTTAATCGGGCGCTGATTTCTTTTACAACCTCGGTAGCAATGGCTTTTTGTTTATCTGATAAATGAGGTTGAAGATCCAGAAACCATTGACTCAATTCATCGATATCCATAGCGGAAAGTTCTCCGATATTTTTTTCGTTAATTTTAAAATATAACGCTTCTTTTCTTAGGCGTGTTCCTTCACAAACCGGACAGTTTACTTCATCCATAAACTCTTTTGCCCAACGTTTAATAGTGGCAGAGTCGCTTTCGTCATGCTGGTTTTTGATGAAACTGGAAATCCCTTCAAAATCAATCTTATATTCTTTGGTGATTCCCATTACTTTCGAAACCACTGAAAACTTTTCATTACCACCGTTTAAAATCATATTAATGGCTTCCGGAGTAATTTTTTCGATCGGATCGGTTAATTTAAAACCGAATTTTTCACCGATTATTTCCAGTTGTTTGAATATCCACGAGTTTTTTTGTTCCCCTAGCGGAGCCAAACCTCCGTTTTTAATGGATAATTTAGGATTCGGGATAATTTTATTCAGATTTACTTCATTTACAACACCCAGTCCGTTACAATGTTCACAAGCTCCTTTAGGGGAGTTAAATGAAAAATTATTCGGTTCCGGATTCGGATAAGAAATCCCGGTTGACGGGCACATCAGATTCCGACTAAAAAAACGGACTTCCTGACTTTCCTGTTCTATAACCATCATAATATCTTCACCGTGGTACATCGCGGTTTTAATACTTTCGGTTAGTCTTTTATCATTCTCTTCCGTGTTTTCAATTAACATACGGTCGATTACAATCTCAATATCGTGGGTTTTATAACGATCCACTTTCATTCCGTATTCCAGATCACGGATTTCGCCGTCAACGCGTACTTTTACAAACCCCTGTTTGGAAATTTGTTCAAATAGTTCGCGATAATGTCCTTTTCGGGATCGAATTACCGGAGCTAATATATTAATACGTTTTCCGTTGAAATTATCGAAAATAAGTTCTTTAATCTGCTCATCGCTGTAACTCACCATTTTTTCGCCGGTATTATAACTATACGCTTCGCCGGCACGGGCATAAAACAAACGAAGAAAATCGTAAATCTCGGTAATTGTTCCTACTGTGGAACGCGGACTTTTACTGGTGGTTTTTTGTTCAATGGCAATTACAGGAGAAAGCCCATCGATTTTATCTACATCGGGACGTTCCAATCCGCCCAAAAACTGACGGGCATAAGCCGAAAAAGTTTCAATGTAGCGACGCTGTCCTTCTGCATAGATGGTATCGAAAGCCAGAGATGATTTTCCGGAACCCGAAAGACCGGTTATAACGACCAGTTTTTCGCGGGGAATTACAACATCAATATTCTTTAAATTATGCGCTCTTGCGCCTAAAACTTCAATGGTTTCTTCTGTATTCAGCATAAAAAAGTAGTGCAAAACGCAAAGGTACTGTTTTGGAAGCGAATTTGATACGGACTGGAGAAAGAATTTTATGTTATTTTTTTGTGATGATTTCTTTTTAAGGTGATACCCGGAAATGGAATAACCCGTTGACTATGAAATACGAATCTACTGTTTTTAAAGTGCCGGGCAATATTTTGTTTTTTTTGAAAGCCGTTGTAAAATGAGTCGCATTTTTATATCTGATCGGGTTTAAAGCGAAATATAAAAATGTGTGTTGTATAATCAGGTGCTCAGCGCTTTTCAAAGCGTTCGTTTAATATAACAGTACTTTCTTTATAGCAGCAGGTTATTCAATTCGCATATCTTTTAGTTTTTCCCTGTAATTTTCAAGCACATCAATTTTTGAAATATAACCCAGGTACTTTTGATCTTTCAACACAAAAAGAATATCGGTATGATTGGCTTCAAACTTATCCATTACGGTTTCCATGATTTCATCATAACAGATAACCGCATCTGTCTTTTCGATCACATCCTGTAATGCAGTATATTTTATCTGGAAAGGTTTAAAAATAATGTTTCGGATTTTATTAAAGTCGACTACACCGGTAAGCTCTTCTTTTTCGTTTAATACCGGAAATAAAGTTTGTTGGGTATTGGAAAGTAAATCAACAATATCGTCCAGTTTGCTTGCAGCTGTAATGGTGGTAAAATCATTTCGGATATGTTTGGACAGATCGATAGAAGAAAGGATGTTTTTGTCTTTGTCGCTGGTAAATACCTGACCTTTATCAGCCAGATTTTTAATATCCATAGAATGGATTTCCATTTTTTTGGTGATTGCAAAACTGATAGACGAAACGATCAATAACGGAACCATTAATCCGTAACCGCCGGTAATTTCAGCAATAAGAAAGATAGCGGTAAGCGGTGCGTGAAACAGACCACTCAAAACACCCGCCATTCCTACAATGGTAAAATTACTGACCGGTAAATTATCCGATAAACCGATCAAACTGAAAAATTTGGCTACACAAAAACCAAGATAGGATCCGACAAACAGGGAAGGTGCAAAATTACCACCGTTTCCACCGCTTCCTAAGGTGATACCGGTTGCAAAAACCTTTAACATCATGGCCGCTCCAACAAACAACAGCAAAATAATATCGTTATCCTTAAATGTGTTTAATACCGTATTTTCCAGTATTTTATTGGGATTTCCGTTTGATAATGTTTTAATACTTTCGTATCCTTCTCCGAAAAGTGTCGGAAAAAAGAAAATCAATACAGCCAAAACAGAAGCACCGATTAGCGCTTTTTTATACGTTTTGTTTTTATAGCGTTCAAAAAAGTGTTCGACCTTGCGAAAGGTACGGGCATGGTAAACCGAAACAAGACCGGCACAAATACCAATCACAACATAATACGGAATATTATGATAATCAAAAGTAAGCTGCTGATGAAAGGAAAGAAGAATATCTTCTTTTAAAAGTACATTCGATACTAAAGCACCGGTAGCCGCCGAAATCATAATCGGAATAAAAGCAGTAACGCTCATGTCGGCAAGAATAACTTCTATGGCAAATAATACACCGGCTATAGGAGCGTTAAAAGCAGCAGCAAGTCCGGCAGCAACACCACAAGCCAGAAGAAGCGTCCGGTCTTTATAATTCAAACGGTATTTTTGTGCATAATTCGATCCGAAAGCAGCACCGGTAATTGTAATCGGTGACTCCAAACCGGCCGATCCACCCAAACCTACAGTAAGGGAACTGGTAATGATCTGCGCATACATTTGTTTCCGGGGCATAACACCGGATTTTTTAGCCACAGCTATCATAATCTGAGAAGTACCTTTTTCGATACTGCCGTCAAGAAATTTTTTAATTACAAAAGCAGTTAATAAAATCCCGACGATAGGAAGGATACTGTTACTGTAAGGCAGGTGAAGTATATTATCAATATAATTGGCAAATCGGAATACGGAATGCGCAAAAGACTTTAAAACAATAACAGCCAGTGCAGATGACAATCCTACCAATACACAGGATAGATAAATAAACTGACGGTTGTTTAATATTGCTTTAAGGAAAAATAACGTGGCTTCTAGACGCTTTAAGTTTTTTCGGAAAAACAGGCTTACAGGAGAGACGTTCTTATTCGGCATTTTGAAAATGTTAAGGCGAACCGGTTAGAAAACTTTAAACTGCTAAAATACGCCTTTTGAACCAGTATCTTTTTAAAAAGATTATAAATTTTTCAGTGCTTCACGCTTGCTTAGCGGTTTTAGATTGGTTTCGGAAACAAATTTTTTAACCGCTCCCGGATTGGTTTTTGCATATTCCCGTAATGCCCAACCAATTGCCTTTTGAATAAAGAATTCCTTTGAACCGGAATGTTTTTCACATAATGAAAAGAGTAAAGCGGCATCGGTTTTGACTTTATATCCCAGTTGAAACAGTATCGCCGATCGGTTTAACCACATATTAGCAGAATCGGAAAACCGGGAAACAACGGTTAAGGTTTCTTCGGGATATTGCATCAGATAATTACCTAACAGGTATTTCGCCAGGAAATCGACAGTATCCCACCAGGAATCAGAAGTAATGGTTTTTTCAATTAAGCGGATATCGTCTTTTACAAATTTTTGGCGTAATTCTTTTTCCAGTATTTCCATTGCCACATAATGAAATTCCCGCTGTTTTTGTTGCAGTAATTCCATACCGATTTCACGGGCATTATTTTGTACCTCAGTTTTATGTAAAGACCATACCGATTTGGTGATACTTTTTCGTAAAGGCGATTTAATACCATAAAATTGAAAATGGTTTTTCATATAAGCTTCCATCGGTTTAGCATTTTCGATTGAAGCATTATCCTGGAACGCCTGTTTAAGATTCGTTAGAAAAGTCATGGGTAATTTCCGCTAGTTTATCGGTTGCAAATTGTTTTATTTCTTCAAAGAAAAGGGAAAATTCGATTTCAAAGTTGATATAGTATTCCTGTAATTCCCGTACGGAATATTGCATACGGGAACGGTTTTTTGTACGTTGATCCATTTGGTAAAGAATAGTTCCGATTCCTTCAACAGCGGCATAACTGACCAACCAGTTCCGTTCGATCATATACGGCATTAATCCTTTGGTTTTTTCCGTTAGCTGATCGTAATTTTCCTGTAAGGAAGAATAAAATGCCGAAACATAGGTTTCCAGTGGTACTTCTGAATAACGATCCCAGTTTTTAGCAAGGAAATGATCATAGAATACATCCATAATCACACCGGAATAATGACCATAGGCTTCATGCAGCCGGTGTTTACTTTTTCTGAAAATCGGATGCGCATCGGTAAAAGTATCGATTGCGCGATGTAAAAGAATTCCTTTTTGTATGTCCGGAGAAAAGTTACGGTAATCGTTTCCGCGAATACCATCGGCCATAAAGTTCCCGATTTTAATCAGGTCATTGTCTCCGGATAAATAAATATGTGCCAGAAAGTTCATGAGTTGGTTTCGCCTGACTTTATTGGCGATTTGTAAATGTAAGAATTACTTTTTCAAAAAACAGATTTTATCAGGTTTTATCGGAGTTAAAAAGGATATTACAGGCCAATAACCGGAATAAAATATATGAGAATAAAAATGAAAGCATTACGTTACAACGCCGACAACTTTTTTATATTTGTGATGATTTTTAATTTTTAATCTCCAATAGTAATTATATGACATTAATAAAATCGATTTCCGGTATCAGAGGAACAATAGGAGGGAAAGTAGGTGATAACCTGACACCTGTGGATGCAGTTAAATTTGCGTCTGCCTATGGAACGTTTTTAAAGCAAAACAGCAATAAAGAAAAATTAACCGTTGTGATAGGTCGTGATGCCCGAATTTCAGGTCCGATGATCCACAATCTGGTTGTAAATACGCTGGTTGGTTTGGGAATTGATGTCATCGATTTGGGATTATCAACTACACCAACGGTTGAGATTGCCGTTCCGTTGGAAAAAGCAGACGGAGGTATTATTCTTACAGCTTCTCATAATCCGAAACAATGGAATGCTTTGAAATTGTTAAATGAAAAAGGAGAATTTTTAAGTGGTGCAGACGGTGCGAAGATTCTTGAGATTGCCGAAAGTGAGGCATTTGATTTTTCGGATGTGGATCATTTGGGTGTTGTAACTGAGAATGATGCATATATGGATATTCATATTGATGAGGTGTTGAATTTAGCTTTGGTTGATGCTGAAGCAGTTAAAAAGAAACAATACAAAGTTGTAGTAGACGGAGTAAATTCATCCGGAGGGATTATTATTCCGAAGTTATTGGAACAAATGGGCGTGGAAGTCGTTCGTTTGTATTGCGAACCGAACGGTCATTTTCCACATAATCCGGAACCGTTAAAAGAGCATTTAGGTGATATTTGTGAATTGGTGGTTAAAGAAAAAGCCGATTTCGGTATTGTTGTCGATCCGGATGTGGATCGTTTAGCCTTTATTTCCAACGACGGTGAAATGTTCGGGGAAGAATATACGCTGGTAGCTGTTGCCGATTATGTATTGAGTCGTACACCGGGGAATACCGTTTCGAATATGTCATCGTCCCGGGCGTTACGCGATATTACAAATAAGCATAACGGTAGTTATGAAGCGAGTGCGGTCGGAGAAGTAAACGTTGTGGAATTAATGAAAAAAAATAACGCCATTATAGGTGGAGAAGGAAATGGCGGAATCATTTATCCGGAATCGCATTATGGTAGAGATGCTTTGGTTGGCGTTGCTTTATTCCTGACTTATTTAGCCGGACAGGATAAAACGGTAGCCGAATTAAGAGCCGGATATCCGCAGTATTTTATGAGTAAGAATAAAATTGAGCTAACACCTCAAATTGATGTGGATGCGATTCTAAAAGCAATGGAAGAGCGCTATAAAAACGAAAATATCTCCACGATTGACGGAGTTAAAATCGATTTTGCTACCGATTGGGTACATTTAAGAAAATCGAATACAGAACCGATTATCCGTATTTATACAGAAGCTCCGACGCAAGAACAAGCGGATCAACTGGCACTTCGTATTATTGATGAAATCAAAGTTATTGCCGGAATATAATACCAAAACGGAATAAATAAAAAGCCTGTCAGAAATTAATAACTGACAGGCTTTTGTTTTTTATAGCATCATACCACCGGATACTTCAATACGCTGGGCATTGACCCATCGGGCGTCATCGGTACACAGGAAGGCAACGACACCACCAATATCATCAGGTAAACCTACACGTCCCAAAGCGGTAACGGAAGCGATGTTTTTATTTAGGTCTGCATTATCACGAACAGCACCGCCACCAAAATCAGTTTCGATAGCACCCGGAGCTACAACATTAACGCGAATTCCTCTGGAACCTAATTCTTTAGCCTGATATTTGGTTAAGGTTTCAATAGCTCCTTTCATAGCAGCATAAGCCGCATAACCCGGAAATGAAAAACGAGCTAATCCGGTTGAAATGTTTACAATTCCGCCTCCATCAGCAATAATCGGCAATGCTTTTTGAGTCAGAAAAAACGGTCCTTTAAACTGAATTCCCATTAAAGTATCAAATTGTTCTTCTGTAGTATCGGCAAATGAAGCATGGATTCCTATACCGGCATTATTTACCAGATAATCAAAACGATCGGTTTGGAAATGGGACTTTAACGTTTGCTGAACGGTACTCCAAAAGGTATCAAACGATTGTATATCGGATACATTAAGCTGTACAGCCGCTGCTTTTCGGCCGTATTGTTCAATTTCCTTAACTACTTCAAGTGCTTCTTCTTTTTTGCTATTATAAGTCAGTACTACATCCAATCCTTTTTGTGCCAGTTGCAGTACCATATTTTTACCAAGTCCGCGGCTTCCGCCGGTTACGACTACTATTTTTTGTGCCATTACTTTGATTTTTAAAGTTTTACTAAACAAAGGTAAACGGATTAACCGACGTGATTATGGTGACAGTTTAAGTATTTTATAATAAAATATTTGCTACATCATACCAACTGTTGACACGAGTGTGGTTACGATCGTTACCGGAAAGATTATGAGGTTGTGTAAAGAGAAGCCCTTTTCCATCAAAATAATCCAGATTTTTAAAATGATCGTCAATCATGATATCGCCTTTTACAACTGTTTTAGAGCCGCACATTACGATTTGTTTCCAGTGGATAAACGGAAAATGTTCTTCCAACCAATAAAACTTATCAATAAGGCTGTTCGGAAATTCCATGGCTGCCGTTACGATAAACAGTTCGTATTTTTCATTCAACTGTCTTAAGATTTCGACACTTCCGTCCATAACCGGTAAGTTTCTGAAAAAACCGTCGGCATAAATATATTTAAGTGCATTTTTAAAGGTATCAACTTCAGATGTTCCGTTCATTTTTTCAATGGATTGACGGATTCCGAGATCCTGGTATTCGCATTCAATAAGCTGGGCGTATATATCGGCGAGAACACCGTCCATATCGACTAACAAGCGTTGTTTCATATATAATATTATTTAAGTGATTTGACCAGGTATTTTGGGACTTCTGTATAGCCCTGGCGTTCATAAAATTGATGTGCTTTCGTCCTTCTGAAATGGGAATGCAGTTCAATACGATCACAATTTCTTTCTCTTGCCAGTTTTACACAATACGATTCCATTTCTTTTCCGATTCCTTTACTTCGTGCTGCTTGATCGACAGCAAAATAACTGATACGGGCAAAATCGCCTTCCAATGCTAATTGTGGAATAAAATGGATGGAAATAAAGGCCAGTACAGTATCGGCTTCTTCATAAACCAATAGTACTTCATCGGGATGCGCTATTAAAAGTTCTATTTTTTTGCGGATGAAATCTCCGGTATCCGGATAACCCATTTGAGCCAGTAAATCCTGGATTTTATCATTGTCGGCTAAGGTTGCTTTTCGGATAGGCATAGTAAAGAAACTGAATCGAAATATATTCAAATTTAAATGTTTATCAGAATAGGAGTGTATTGACGGATGTTAATTTATGTATAAATTTCGATAGCCTAAATTTTTTCGGATTTTCAGCTTTTAGGAACATTTCGCGTATGGCAATGAATTCCGCCGCCGCATAGATTTAATGCGATAGAATCGATGGCTATCACCTTTCGATCCGGAAAAACACTTTTCAGAATATTTAAAGCTGTTTCATCTTTTTCTTTTATGATGTAAGGCATACCTTCCCGATAATATTTTTGAGCAATAACAAGATTATTGGTAATAAGAAAATTACAATAGCTGAGTGCGGGAAGTACTTTCATCCGTTCTTTAGGAAACGGACTACCGTCTTTTAGTTTGCCATGAAGCAAGTCATAAGGGAATTGATAACTTTCGTATACCTCATCGCCTTCTTTAACGGTTATATAAATCGGTTCGGGAACCGGCATTTGGATCACCTTAAAAGGAGATCCGCTTTGATCCGTTTCTTTAATCAGTGTAGTATAAGCAAGATCCAATCGCTCTTTATTGAGGGCATGAATAGGATTTTGTAGTGCTTCTTCCATCGGAATATGTGCGATTAGAATCGTATCCCGATTTACAAAACGACACATTTCATCGATATGACCGTTAGCTGAAGCGGAGCGATAGGCTAGAAATTCACCGTTTTCGTCGGGTATCGGTCCGGCATGCATATCCTCATCGTCATAAGTAGCATAGGGTAACCAAATTATTTTATCGAGATTGAAAATGCGCTTGAATTCATCTTCTACCTGCTCTTTAGTCCAGCCTTTATTACGTTTGTTTACTTCGGTATCTTCAATTGTCATCAGTATGCCGTTACCGTTAAATTCCCGATCGCCGCCTTCACTGGTTAGTCGCGTGAATATTAATCTTTCAACAGCAATAAATTTGGCATGCGCCCGATCATATTCTTCCATTTTTTTAGAAATCGGATGATTATTCGGCAGAATACCATATGAGTCAAAATTAAAATCAACAACAGCATGTTCACCTTGATCATTTACCAGTATCTCAGCTCCGAAATCCCTGGGAAAGATAAACTCAGAAGGAAAAATCATAAATTGAATTTTTTCGATAGCAATAGTATGATTTTTCAATTCCAGTTTAGCCCGTTCCTGTGTAGTTTCATCATAACAGGAAACAATAATATTCACATTGTCTATTAGAAGAGAAATGACCGAAATAGTAACGGCTTCGACATCGTATTCTTTGGAAGCTGTGGCATATTGAAACAACGGCCATATTAGTAAAACGGATTCCTGTGGTTCAAATTCGCCGACGGTTTTGAAGTTATGGGTGCTCATCTGAAATGATTTTGACTCATAAAGTTACAAAATTATACGGGCTTTATGTTCCGGAATAGGTAACAATATCAATTCCGACTCCGTTAGGATCTGTAATTGCAAAATGGCGATCGCCCCAAGGTTCGTCCCGAAGTTCAATCGAAATAGGAATTGCCTTACTTTGAATATCTAGGTAAACACTGTCTACATCATCGACTTCAAGTGTCAGGTAAATTCCATTTCCGGTAAAAGGAGATTGAAACAATGGTTGTTGTGACGGATGATCGGGAAGGAGAAAACTGATTTCATATTGCTGATCGGGTGTATGGAGTAACAAATAAAAATCATTTTCGAAAGTAATACCAAACCCCAATACGGAAGTATAAAATGCTTTACTTTCTGCCAACTTAGTCGTAATAATGCCGGAATTTAATTTCATAGAATTTTGTTTTAAGTTCTATAAAGAACATGTTATTTTGACAAAGTTCCGGTTTCATTACCTGAAAAAATTGTAAAAAACGGACAATTTATGTTTGCTCCGAAAAATACGCCGTTTTCTTTCGTTAAGTTTCCCATGTTAAAATAACACAACTTCCTTTTCTACTAACATGAATATCAAATGTGTCGGATTCAATTTCTCGTAATTCTTTTAAACATTTATAGGCACTGGAAACACCACATATTGTACAGCTATTTTCAATATATTTGATTCTGACAGCATCAGAATGCGGTTCCTGGAAAATAATAATTCCGGAATAGGGATCGGAAAGATTTGTTTGATTAATTGAAATTACAGCTGTATACTTTTCATCTAAATCCATCAATGCGTCAGCAGCAGCTTTTATATTATCATACAACTTTTGCTCCGTTATCGAAGCATTGTCATATTCCGATTGTGTCACGATCCTAAAAGTACTGTCTTTTGTTTCAAGAGCATCACCGTTTTTTGTTGCTGCATTTTCATTTTCACAGGCAAAGGACAAGAAGGCAACAAAAATAAAAAGGAATACATTTCTCATAATTTTTAGTTTTAGAGTTGTTATAAAAATCATTATAGTCGTACCGGTACATAATTAAAGTTAAGCCCTTTTTATCAAGGCTTTACAAAATGCTCCGTTTTGTCCTTTTGGGTAGGTAAATGTCCTTTTCCGATTTATTGAAGTGACCGGATCCTTATTTTTTTAAAGCATTTTTTGGCGTATCACCATACATGGTTTTAAATTCCTTAATAAAATGAGCTTGATCATAATAACCAAAATCCAGAAATGCATTCGGCTCTTTATTTTCGGTTTGAGGATGGCGGTATAAAATGTTCTGAAAACGGATCACTTTACAAAACGTTTTGGTCGAATCGCCTACATAAAACGCAAACAAGCGACGCAATTGCCGCGAACTGATACCGGTATTGAGATCGCCTTCAATAGTTATATTTCCGGAGTTTTTCAGAATATGATCCATAGCAGAAAAAAAACGGAAATCGGGTTTAACACCATGTTGATTAATCCGGTTCAGGTAAAAATGATCTAATAGGGACTGGATAGTAACGAGATCTAATGTCGGATTAAAATGGTTTTTGATAAAAGCGGCTTTTTCTGGCAGTATCAATTCCAGTAATTCATAGCGATCGGTCAGTTCGGAGGCATTAATATGAAAAAGCAGCGGAAACATCGCCGGATAAAAACGAATACCAATATAATGAAAGGTCGTATCCAAAGGGAATTCGGTATAGTTTTTACTAAAACCGATTACATAACTTTCGATCGGATTGTTCAGTTCAAAATAAATATCCATACAACCGTCTGCAACCACTCTGTAATGAAATTCCGCTTCCAATTGCTGCTCGGTTTTTAATTCCCAGTAACAATAAATATATTGAGAAAGTCGTATATCGGGTTTAAATTCCTGATATTTTACATGGCCGAAAGCGGGCCTTATTATAGGTTGAACAGGTTGATATAAGCGCTTTATGTTGATATTTTTTTCCAAATCAGTTGTAATTTAACGGAATCCGATTAACTTTAAATCCGTTAATATTCCGCTACAGGTAAAAATAATGTCTTAATTTTAGAAATGAAAAAAATTTACGGATTGTTGTTTATTTTTGTTGGTATGACCGCTACAGCACAACATTTTACAAAAGAAGAGAAGGCGCTTATCCATGCAGGAAACGGCAAGCAAAAAATGAAGGTAATTCAGTTTACGGAACCTTCGGAGTTGATTATATTAAAGTCGGCTTCAAAAGATATCAGTCCTAATGATAAAGATTTACAGGTATTATTGGAAAGAATGTATCAGGCGGTAACCGATCCGGAAGAAGGCGGAGTAGGAATTGCCGCACCACAAGTGGGGATTAATCGAAACGTAATCTGGGTTCAACGATTTGATAAAGAAGGAGAGCCGTTTGAAGCCTATATCAATCCGGTGATTATCTGGCGTTCTAAATTATTGCGAAAAGGAAATGAAGGCTGTTTGTCGATTCCGGACCGTAGTGGAGAAGTGTACCGCAATTATACGATCCGATTGACCTATCAAGATACAAAAGGAAATAAAAAAGAAGAAATAATAGAGGGTTTTACAGCGGTAATCTTCCAGCATGAAACCGATCATTTACACGGAATATTGTTTACAGACCGACTGGAAGAGCAAAGTAATAAACACTACCATAATATAAGCAGTGAAACAGCACTGTATTTAGAAGACCGGTTAAAACGACAATAATTATGAAAGTCAGTTTAGGAAGAGTAATTCTTTTAGTGGAAGATTATGATAAAGCATTTGATTTTTACCGCAGAAATTTTTTCTGTAAAAAACTATATGATGCAACTATGCCTGATGGACAACGTTATGTACACATCGGTTTTTCAGATAACGATACGGTAGGGATATGGCTTTTAAAAGCCGACAATCCGGTGCAATCGGCTCTTATAGGAAAGCAAACCGGCGGACAACCCACAATTGTTATTTATACGAATAATTGTGAGGATCTTTATTCTTATGTGAAAAGCAACAATGTCGAAATCATCGAAGAACTGATGATTACACCCGAAAGTACGTTTTTTCATTGCCGGGATTTATATGGGAACCGGCTAACTGTTGTGGAGCTGCTTCATTAATCCGTTTCGGTTTTATAATCGCTAGTATATTGATTTAGGGGTAACGGAATGTTGTATTTTTAACAGTAAAGCGGAAGAATTGAAAAAAAATATTTTGTAAGGTATTTTTTTATAATTTTTTTGTTAATTTTATAGTGACGACAATTTCCCTTGTAAGGTAAATACGTAGTATCTATCGAGGCCCTAAATTCTTCACTATGGAAATTAAAACTACTAATTCGTTATTAACCAGTATTTTATTTGTTTTTTTATTTCCAATAGTCTTATGGGGACAAAGTATAGACAGTACAAGTGTGTCCCAACCTTCCAAACCGCAGATCAAATACCCTCAGGTTCAGTTTAAAGGACTTTTTCAGGCACGTTATTTAGTTGGTCTTACCGAGAATGTTGATTTAAACGGTTTACATCATTCTGATGGTGATGTCACACAAAATTCGTTTGATATTAAAAGAATGCGGGCTCAGGTCAGAGCCAAAATATCCGAACGTACCGAAGTAGTTGCATTGGTGAATCTGGCCGATTTTAAATCCGATCCGAAAAATAAGGTACTTGAGAATGCGTATCTTAAATATACTTTCAATAAACATTTTGGGATTACAGTCGGACAATTTCGTCCCTGGTTCGGTATTGAAGAAACGTATCCGGTAGACATTATCAAGTCGATGGATTTTTCAAATCAATATTATGAATTCGGAAAAAACGGATGGACCAGTTTTCAGATCGGAGCTGCTTTGAGCGGTGTATTTGATGTCGGAAAAGTACCGTTTACTTACGCCTTTTCGGTAGTGAACGGAAATGGCCGGAATCAGGAAATGGATAAAGATAACGGAAAACAATATTCGACCCGGATCGTCATGGGATTATCCAAAAAGAACAATGTCAATTTAGGACTGAATGCCGGAATAGGAGAAGTTTTTAAAAAAGAAGTATATGCCTTCGGAGCCGATCTTACAGCCGATTTCGAATTAAGCGATCGTTTGTTTTTTGAAACCCAGATGGAAGCCAAACAGGCAATTAACCACAATCTCTATTTTTCATTACCGGTTGAAGAAAGAACGCCTTATATCAGTAATTATCAGATCAGGGGATTTTATTTTTTACCGAACCTCCGGTATGAAATTAAATATAAAAAACTCAGTGCTATCGAGTTTTCCTGCCGTTATGAATACCTGGATAGCAATTTCCGACTTAATTCGAATGTTCGCCAATCATTGGTACCGATGTTAGGATTTGAATTCCTGAAAGATTACGGTGCCCGTATCCAGCTGGGATTACAGATCGATCGTTATAAACACACGATTGATGATACCACCACACATAATAATAATTTGTTGTTATTACAAGTACAGAGCCGTCTTTAGGAAGTATTAATATAAACAAAACCATTCATTATGAAAGAAGTCAACATTACCAGGGTTTTTATCACTTTGGCTGTCGGGATTGTACTTTGGCTGATTCCGCAACCGGAAGGGGTAACCCCGGAAGCCTGGCATTTGTTTGCCATTTTCGTAGCCACGATTTTAGGAATTATTCTGAAAGCGGCTCCTATGGGAACGATGTGTATGATCGCTATAGGAATCACGGCATTTTCGCAGGTATTGGCACCCGGTGAAGCCGGTAAATCCATTACACTGGCCTTACGGGGATTTGGAGATAAAGTAATCTGGTTAATCGGGATCTCCTTTTTTATTGCAAGAGGATTTATTAAAACCGGATTAGGAAATCGTATTGCCTTTTTATTTATCCGCATCTTCGGAAAAAGTTCATTAGGATTAGCGTATGGTTTGGGATTAGCGGATTTGTGTCTGGCTCCGGCCATTCCGAGTAATACGGCTCGTGGCGGCGGTATCATTTACCCGATCATGAAATCAATGGCGATTAGTTTTGGTTCCGAACCGGATAAACCTGAAACGCATCGAAAACTGGGATCGTATTTGACATTGAACAGTTATAATATGAACCTGATTGCGTCTTCTATGTTTCTAACCGGAACGGCAAGTAATCCGATGTGTCAGAAATTTGCAGCTGATTTGGGTATAAAAATTTCATGGATGTCCTGGGCGATAGCTGCGATTATTCCGGGTCTGGTTTCTTTTTTTGTTATTCCTTTTGTATTGTATAAACTATATCCGCCGGAACTGAAAAAAACAGGCGACGCACCGCAAATGGCTGCTAAGAAACTAAAAGAAATGGGACCGGTTAGCCGTAATGAATGGTTGATGCTGCTGGCTTTTTTCCTATTGTTATTTTTATGGATCACGGGCGATTTATTTTCAATCGATGCTACAACAACTGCATTTTTAGGGTTGATCATGTTATTACTGACTTCTGTATTAACCTGGGAAGATATTAAATCGGAAAAAGGAGCCTGGGATACAATTGTCTGGTTTTCGGTTTTAGTTATGATGGCCAGTTCATTAAATGAGTTGGGTTTTATCGGATGGTTTAGTAACTTAGTAAAAGTACAGATCGGTGACTTAAGCTGGCAGATTGCCTTTCCGGTAATTGTGCTGGTTTATTTTTTCAGTCACTATATGTTTGCCAGTGCAACAGCGCATGTGGCGGCGATGTATGCAGCGTTATTGGGAGTGGGCGTTTCGCTGGGCATTCCGGGACTTTTACTGGCTTTTATGTTAGGATTTATAGGTTCTTTATACGGAACATTAACCCATTACGGACATGGCCCGGCACCGGTATTCTTCGGAAGTGGTTATGTCGACTTAAAAAACTGGTGGCTCCGGGGATTGGAAACCGGACTGATTTTACTGCTCATCTATATGACCGTAGGCGGATTATGGATGAAAATTATTGGTTATTATTAATTAAAAAATATAGCGCATGCAATCACTTTCAAGAAAAATACTAATGTGTATGACGGGATTGTTTTTATGTTTTTTTCTGATCATTCACCTGTTGGGAAACCTTCAGTTGTTCTTACCGGCCGAAAAAGCACATTTACAATTTAACGCTTACTCTCATTTTTTATCCGGAAATCTGTTTATTAAAATGGTCTCCTACGTATTGTATACCTCAATCATACTGCACGCGCTGTATGCAT
This sequence comes from Flavobacterium cerinum, assembly GCF_024496085.1. Lineage (NCBI taxonomy): Bacteria > Pseudomonadati > Bacteroidota > Flavobacteriia > Flavobacteriales > Flavobacteriaceae > Flavobacterium > Flavobacterium cerinum. Next base: position 2,583,783 of record NZ_CP101751.1, read on the forward strand.
TGATTATTACAATAAAGAATAAGAATTCGGGCGGATCGTATAAAAACGATAACAGAGGAAGAGCCAGTAAATGGTATAGTCGGAATATGGGCGTATTGGGGACAATTCTGCTCGTATTTCTGATAATTCATTTTAAAAACTTCTGGTACGAATACAAGTTCGGAAGTTTGCCGCTCGATACAAACGGTAACAGAGACTTGTACACACTCGTTGTGGCAACTTATCAGGAATGGTGGTATGTTGTGATCTACGTATTAGCAATGATTGCTTTGGGATATCATTTGTTGCACGGTTTTTTTAGTGCTATCCGGACATTGGGTGTTTTTCATCCCAAATTTGTAAAATGGTTTCGCTATATCGGAATAGGATATTCAGTGATTATAAGTCTTGGATTTGCCATTATTCCGGTGTATATCTACTTTCTCAATACAAAATAAATTATCAATTCATAAAAACGGATGGAATATGAATATTGATGCAAAAATACCAAAAGGACCATTAGAAGAAAAATGGGCTAATTATAAAAAAACGGCAAAACTGGTAAACCCGGCGAATCGAAAGAAAATTGATGTTATCGTTGTGGGAACCGGTCTGGCGGGAAGTTCTGTTGCGGCTTCACTAGGAGAAATGGGATATAATGTAAAATCGTTCTGCTTTCAGGATAGTGCCAGAAGAGCGCATTCCGTTGCAGCGCAGGGAGGTGTAAACGCAGCCAAAAATTATAAAAATGACGGTGATAGTGTATACCGGATGTTTGTCGATACTTTAAAAGGAGGCGACTTCCGGGCACGTGAAGCCAATGTATACCGTATGGCCGAATGTTCCTTGAACCTGATTGATCAGGCGGTAGCACAAGGTGTTCCGTTCGGAAGGGAATATGGCGGCTATCTGAATAATCGTTCATTTGGTGGCGTACAGGTGAGTCGTACGTTTTATGCCCGCGGACAAACCGGACAACAACTGTTAATAGGAGCTTATCAGGCTTTAATGCGACAGGTAAGTAAAAAAACTGTACAATTACATACCCGTCATGAAATGCTCGATCTGGTCGTAATTGACGGAAAGGCAAGAGGTATTATCGTTCGGAATCTGGATACCGGAGCAATTGAAAGACATGCGGCACATGCCGTAGTTTTGGCAACCGGCGGATTTGGTAAAATCTATTATCTGTCGACATTAGCAATGGGATGTAATGGTTCGGCTATCTGGAGAGCGCATAAAAAAGGAGCCTTGATGGCTAGTCCGAGCTGGACACAAATTCACCCGACATCCTTACCGCAATCGGGCGATTATCAATCTAAATTAACATTGATGTCGGAATCACTTCGAAATGACGGACGTATTTGGGTACCGTTAAAAGAGAATGAACAACGTCAGGCCAATGCTATCCCGGAAGAAGAAAGAGATTATTATCTGGAAAGACGTTATCCTGCTTTCGGAAATCTGGCGCCGAGAGATATAGCATCACGTGCTGCAAAAGAGCGAATTGATGCCGGTTTTGGCGTTGGCGCTTTAAAAAATGCGGTTTATCTGGATTTTTCTAAAGCGCTTCGCGAACAAGGTGCTGCTAAAATAAAAGAAAAATACGGTAACCTTTTTGATATGTACCGGAAAATAACGGGTATCGATGCGTATAAAGAACCAATGATGATTTCACCGGCGGCTCACTTTTCTATGGGTGGACTTTGGGTGGATTATGAATTAATGACCACAATTCCGGGACTTTTTGCTTTAGGCGAAGCCAATTTTGCCGATCACGGAGCCAATCGACTTGGAGCTAATTCGTTATTGCAGGCTTCGGTTGACGGTTATTTTATCGCACCTTATACAATGGCAAATTACCTTTCGACCGAAATTCATACCGGAAAAATAGCAACCGATCATCCGGCATTTGAAGAAGCAGAAAAGAATGTAACAGCACAATTGAATCGTTTTATCAATTCAAAGGGGAATAAAACAGTGGATTATTACCATAAAGCACTGGGAAAATTGTTATACGATTACTGCGGACTTTCGCGTAATGAATCCGGTTTAAAATATGCCATTGAAGAAATAGGGAAACTTCGAAATGAGTTTTATGAAAACGTTCATATTCCCGGAAAAACGGATACTCTTAACAGCGAATTGGAAAAAGCGGGACGCGTAGCCGATTATCTGGAAATAGGCGAATTGATGTGTTATGATGCGTTAACCCGAAATGAATCCTGCGGAGCTCATTTTAGGGAAGAATATCAGACTCCGGATGGGGAAGCGATGCGAAATGATGCAGAATTTCAGTTTATTTCCGCCTGGGAATGGACCGGAAAGGATAACGAACCGAAGTTACATAAAGAACAATTGGAGTTTGAAAATGTAAAACCGATTGTGAGAAGCTACAAATAATTAATGGGAGAAGATTATGAAGTTACACTTGAAAATTTGGAGACAAAAAAATAAAGATTCACAAGGTACTTTGGTCGATTACCGGCTGGAAGATGTGAACCCACATATGTCATTTCTGGAAATGTTGGATACACTCAACGAACAACTGGTGCTTTCGGATGAAGAACCCGTAGAATTTGATCATGATTGCCGGGAAGGAATCTGTGGACAATGTGGCGTGATGATAAACGGATTAGCACATGGTCCGTTAAAAAACACAACAACTTGTCAGTTGCATTTAAGAGAATTTAAAGATGGAGAAACAATCGTTATAGAGCCGTTTCGCTCCAAAGCTTTCCCGGTTAAAAAAGACCTGAAAGTCGATCGAAGTGCATTTGACAGAATTATTTCGTCCGGCGGATTTGTATCGGTTAATACCGGACAGGCACCGGAGGCAAACAGTATTCCTATTAACCATGATACAGCCGAATCTGCTTTTGATTCAGCGGCTTGTATCGGATGCGGAGCTTGTGTAGCAACCTGTAAAAACGGAAGTGCCGCTTTATTTACATCGGCTAAAATCACACATTTAGCAAAACTGCCGCAAGGAAAAGAAGAAAGAGATCATCGGGTGCTTCAAATGGTTCACCAGATGGATGCCGAAGATTTTGGTCATTGTTCGAATACGGAAGCCTGTGAAGTAGAATGTCCGCAAAGTATATCGGTACTCAATATTGCGCAAATGAATTATGAGTACAATCGCGCCAAAATCCTAAAAAAGTAAACACACGAGTTCTATATTTCAAAAAAGGGAAAAGATGAAAGTTTCGGCTTTCATCTTTTTTTATGGTCATTATGGATAACAATATAATTTCAGGGTTTATTTTAACAGTTTAAGTGTTTATAAATTATAAATTTGCAATTCAATAGTTTTTATAATGATAACAACAGCGACGAAACCAACAACATTAGAAGAATACTTCCAGCAGTTCAGAAAAAACATTATCGGGATTGATCAGGAATTTGAATCCCCTTTCGGAAAACAGAAAATTATTTACACCGACTGGACTGCCAGCGGACGTTTGTATCGACCGATTGAAGAAAAGCTGATTAATGATTTTGGTCCGTTTGTTGCCAATACCCATACGGAAACTACGGTTTCCGGTACTGCTATGACAATGGCTTATCATGAAGCCCGTCATATTATTAAGCACCATGTAAACAGTAATCAGGACGATGTATTGATCGTGGATGGTTCCGGAATGACAGGTGTTATCAATAAATTCCAGCGAATTTTAGGATTAAAAGTTCCTGAAAATCTACAGAAATACACACAGATACCGGATGAGAAAAAACCGGTGGTATTTATTTCGCATATGGAGCATCACTCGAATCAGACTTCCTGGTTGGAAACTATTGCAACGGTTGAAGTAATTCCGGCTTGCGAACAGGGATTAATCTGTTTGGATAGCTTCCGTTCGTTGTTAGAAGAATATAAAGACAGAACCTTGAAAATTGCTTCTGTTACAGCTTGTTCCAATGTAACCGGAATTCGAACTCCGTATTATGACATTGCTAAAATGATCCACGAATATAACGGTGTTTGTTTTGTCGATTTTGCCTGTTCTGCACCTTATGTAAAAATTGATATGCATCCGGCGGATAATCCGGAAGGCTATCTGGATGCCGTTTTTATGTCACCACATAAATTTTTAGGAGGCCCCGGAACTTCAGGTGTTTTGGTTTTTAATAAAAAATTATATAAAAATATGATTCCGGATTGTCCGGGTGGTGGTACTGTTAGCTGGACTAATCCATGGGGTGAACACAAATATCTGGACAATATCGAAGAACGTGAAGATGGCGGAACACCCGGTTTTCTTCAGGTGATTAAAACGGCTTTAGCAATCAAGCTAAAAGAACAGATGGGGATTGATAATATCCTGAAAAGAGAACATGAAATCATCGAACAGGTTTTTGCCCGTTTAAAAAACATACCGAATATTAACATTCTGGCCGGGCAGCATGAAGATCGTTTAGGTGTTGTTTCTTTTTATATTGACGATTTGCATTTTAACTTAGGCGTAAAAATATTAAACGATAAGTTTGGTATTCAAACACGAGGCGGTTGCAGTTGTGCCGGAACATACGGACATTATCTGTTACATGTAGATCAGGAAACGTCACATTATCTGACCGATAAAATTACTTCCGGTGATCTGATTGAAAAACCGGGATGGATCAGAATGTCAATTCACCCGACGACCACAACCGATGAGGTAGAATATGTATGCAATAGTATTCAGGCACTGGCCGAAAATCATAAGGAGTGGAGTAAAGATTATGAGTATAACAAAACATCAAATGAGTTTATTCATAAACAAGCACAACATTCCGAAAAGGAAATGGTAAAAAGCTGGTTCCGATTATAAAAAAATAAAGCCCTGATTAATTCAGGGCTTTTTTAATTCTTGGTGATCGTTCCGATTGTTTGTCGCGGTGTTTCCAACGCTTGTGCGTCCAAAGATAAAACTCGGGAGCTTCATAGATTTGTTCTTCAACCATTCTTAAATAGGTTGAAGTGATTTCATAATTAGGTATTTCTTTTGGATTTTCGGCTAAAGGAACAAAAGTAGCCTGATAATGGCCTCGTTTAACCTTTTGTACTTTTACAAAGACTAATGACAGATCAAGTTTTTTGGCTAACATTTCCGCTCCGGTAAATACAGGGACATTAATGCCCATAAAAGTGTCAAAATAATTAGTGCGGTGTAGCTGCGGTGATTGATCACTGGCAAATCCGTAAAATCCTTTTTTATTTTCGATTTCGTTACGTCGGATAACATCAACTGTTTCTTTTGCCTCAATTAGTGTAGATTTAAAACGGGAACGAATATCGCGAATCAGTTTGTCAAAGTATTTGTTCTGAATCTTTTTATAAACAGCATATGTACCAAAATCAATGTATTTTTCTATAATAATTAACCACTCCCAACTAGCATAATGCGCACACATCATAATGATACTTTTGTTTTTACGTTCCATTTCTTTCACGAGCTCTATATTGGTAAAAACAAAACGTTTTTTCATTTCAGCCTCCGATATCGTCATGGTTTTCACCATTTCAAGGAACATATCGCACATATGCTGGAAAAATTTCTTCTCAATACGGCGACGTTCCGCTACCGATAAATGAGGTAGTGTATCGGCTAAATTGTCTCGTACCGTTTTTTTTCGGTAACCAATAACATGATATACGATAAAATAAACACAATCGGAGAGTAAATAAAAAACAGGAAAAGGAAGTATAGAAACACACCATAAAAACGGGTATGCTATTATATAGAGTATAAACTGCATTTTAAATTATTTTTTACAAATATACCTTTTAAAAATATTTTTACCATTCCAAATTAACATTAACTAAACAAACAATGTGTATTTTTACACAAAGAAAATATTGAAAGAGAATGAATCCGGTATTGTTATTGGTTATTGCGATAAACGTGTTTGTAAGTTTAAAAGGATGGAAAGATCCTTCGTTTTTTAGAAAATATGAATTTCATATCGGAAGTATCCGTGCAGGAGAACAAATCCGAATGGTGACCTCCTCTTTTTTACATGCCGATATTGGTCACCTGGTTTTTAATATGATCACACTATACTTTTTCGGAGATGTGGTGCTTAATTATCTGGGAGAGTTGTCCTTTTTAATTATCTATATCGGAAGTTTGCTTTGCGGAAGCCTCTTAACACTCTATTTTCATAAAGATGACTATTATTACAGAGCTATAGGTGCATCGGGAGCTGTTACGGGAATATTATATTCGGCTATATTGTTGCGCCCGGATATGACATTGGGATTGTATTTTATTATACCGGTTCCGGCTTATCTGTTCGGAATAGGCTATTTGTTGTATTCGATTTACGGGATGAAGGCGAAAAATGATAATATAGGACACGTGGCACATTTCGGCGGTGCAATTGGAGGGTATATGATTACCATTGCCAAAGTACCGGATATTATATATACGAATACGGAAATGGTTATATTGTTGACGATACCGATTATTATTCTGTTTTTTCTGGCCAAAACAGGCAAGTTGTAAACTTTGGCATCAGATTTGATTTATAACGTTTAACTTTAAAAGCACAAAAATGAAAAAATTAGTATTATTCGCAGTAGCCTTATTTATGGTAACCGTTTCAAAAGCACAGGATATGAAAACACAACCACAGATAATTGTTTCCGGAGAAGGAAAAATTAAAGTAACCCCGGATTATGTAATCATCAATGTTGGAGTTGAAAATACAGGCGAACAAGCCGCTGATGTTAAAAAGAAAAACGATATCGCAATTGATGCGGTTATCAAATACCTGAAAAAATCAAAATTGCCGGAATCGGATTATCAGACGAAACAAGTACAGTTAAACAAAACTTACGATTACGACAAGAAAAAACATTATTTTGTAGCCAACCAAACCATCTCTATTACGTTAAAAGACCTGTCTAAATACGATACAATGATGTTAGGATTAGTTGATTCCGGAATTAATGTAATCAACGGAGTAGATTTCAGATCGACTAAAGTAGCTGAATATGAATCACAGGCAAGAGTAAAAGCGGTTCAAAATGCTAAAGCCAAAGCTCAGGATTATGCAGGTGCTTTAAACCAAAAAATGGGGAAAGCGATTTTAGTAACGGATAACTCATCTACTTATTACCCAAGACCGTATATGACAGCAATGAAAATGTCGGCTGATACGGAAATGTCCAGAGAAACATTAGCAATTGGTGAGATCGAGGTAACGGCTAACGTTACGATTAACTACTCACTTGACTAAAAAATAATCAGTTATAAATAAGAACGGCTTCATTGGAGCCGTTTTTTTTGTTTTAGTATTTCGTTTTTTATGGTAAGATCGACATTGTGAAGACTAATAAAGGGCAAATATGGATGGTATATTGAAAGTCTATTTAGAATTTGACATTTTTGTAAACTCAAAAAAATAAATTCAAGTGGACAGTACTCTCATTTATATGATCGTAATAAATATAATATGCAGCGTAATAGCCTCTCTTATTTTTTTGTTTATCATTCTGTTCTTCTTAAAACCATCGATTAATATCTGTCCTTTTATCTGTAAAGGAAAAGTTGAATTTGATAATGATACGATATATCATAGCTTTAAGATTGTTAATCAATCGTGGTTCTCCGCATTTGATATCAAATTAGAATTATATGAGTTAAGAAAATATCCAATACCGCCAAATGGAGCTATGAATACGCGTTATACATCCATAGCGCTAATATTGAATACGATTTCAAAGATACCGCCATATAGACCCGTATGTATGAGAAAAGAAGTAATACAGGCTATCAGGATCAGAACGAGTATCGATATCGAGGAGTTGTTAAAAGATCCGAATGTTTCCGTTCAGTTAGAGGTAAGTTTAAGACATGGTTTAACCGGACTGACAAAAGTGTTTAAAGTGGACTATTGTGATATTTCGGAAGTCAAAAAAGGAAAATTTACGTACGGCACTAAGTTTGACTATATAAAGTGTAAATAATTTAAAAAATAGGGTTATTTTTATATAAAAACAGATATTATGAGTTATAGCGATATTGATTTAGGATAATTGAAGGGTAGTAGATTATTCTTGTATTGTAAAATAGACGGCCTCATTATTGAGGCTTTTTTATGTTTTTTAATTTGTTTTTTGGATGTGTAGTGTCTGGTTTAAGGATGAAATGACTTCTATCGGATAAAAATGTTGCGGTAAACATTTGAAAACTATTTCTTTACGTTTTTTCAATCGTTTAAATTTTTCAATTTTCAAGAATTGTCTATTTTTGCACATGCAACACAACGTACTTATTTTAGATTTCGGGTCGCAATACACACAGCTTATTGCGAGAAGAGTTCGCGAATTAAATATTTTCTGCGAAATTTTTCCTTACAATCACATTCCAGGTGATTTATCAAGTTATAAAGCGGTTATCCTTTCCGGTAGCCCATTTTCCGTAAGATCAGAAGATGCTCCTCATCCTGATTTATCACAAATCAGAGGTAAAATGCCGTTATTGGCCGTATGTTACGGTGCGCAATATCTGGCTCATTTTAGTGGTGGAGAAGTAGCACCTTCCAATATTCGGGAATATGGTCGCGCGAATTTGTCATTTGTAAAAGACGACGAACTGTTCTTTGACGAAGTGGCATTAAATAGCCAGGTTTGGATGAGCCATAGTGATACAATTAAACAAATGCCTACTAACGGTATACGTCTGGCAAGTACAAAAGATGTAGAAAATGCGGCGTATCGTATTGAAGGTGAAACAACATATGCCATTCAGTTTCACCCTGAAGTATACCATTCGACTGACGGAAAACAGATGTTGGAAAACTTCCTGGTAAAAATTGCCGAAGTACCGCAAACTTTTACACCTAAAGCTTTTGTGGAAGAAATTGTAGAAGAAATGCAACAGAAAATCAAAGGTGACAAGGTTGTTTTAGGACTTTCTGGCGGTGTCGATTCTACTGTGGCAGCCGTATTACTGAATAAAGCAATCGGTGAAAATTTATACTGTATCTTCGTGAACAACGGACTTTTACGTAAAAACGAATTCGAAAATGTATTAGAACAATACAAAGGAATGGGATTAAATGTAAAAGGAGTGGACGCATCGGCACGTTTTTTGAATGAATTAGCAGGAATTGAAGATCCGGAGTTAAAAAGAAAAACGATCGGACGCGTGTTCATTGAAGTATTTGATGATGAAGCTCATCTGATTGAAGATGTAAAATGGTTGGCACAAGGAACAATTTACCCGGATGTAATCGAATCCGTATCGGTAAAAGGACCGTCTGCTACTATTAAGTCACACCATAACGTAGGTGGATTACCGGATTATATGAAACTGCAAATCGTAGAACCGCTACGAATGTTGTTTAAAGATGAAGTAAGACGCGTAGGAGCTACTTTAGGAATCAGTCCAGATTTATTAGGAAGACATCCGTTCCCGGGACCTGGTTTATCAATCCGTATCTTAGGTGATATCACACCTGAAAAAGTACAGATTCTACAAGATGTGGATGCCATCTTTATCGAAGGATTAAAAGCACACGGATTGTATGATAAAGTATGGCAAGCGGGAGCAATCCTTCTTCCGGTAAACAGTGTAGGTGTTATGGGAGATGAGCGTACCTATGAAAAAGTGGTCGCATTACGTGCGGTAGAATCAACCGATGGAATGACAGCTGACTGGGTGCATTTACCATATGACTTCCTGATGAAAATATCGAACGAAATTATCAATAAAGTGAAAGGGGTGAACCGGGTTGTTTATGATATCAGCTCCAAACCGCCGGCCACAATTGAGTGGGAATAAAAAGAAAAGTAAATTCTGAATAAGTCGTTATAAAATTCTAACTTTATAACGACTTATTCGCGTAAAAAAAGTAGTATGAAACATTTTGTAACTGTTGTAATTTCAGGGTTATTCCTGTCGAATGTCGCGTTTGCGCAAACCAAAAATTACATCGAACATAAGGTAGAAAAAGGAGAAACGGTAGTTCAGATTGCCAAAAAATACAGTGTAACTCCTTATGATATTTATCGGATGAACCCCGATTCGCAAAACGGATTAAAGGAAAATACGAAAATATTGGTGCCGACAAGTTCCGGTAAAATAGTTTCAACAAAGACGGAGGATAAAAAAGCACCGGTGAAAGAAGCTTTAAAAGAAAAAGTGAAAGAAGCGGTGGCTTACAAAACGATTTCGCATACGGTTGAAGCTAAAGAAGGTGTATACGGTATCGCAAAAAAATACGGTACCACCATTGAAGCGATTTATAAAAGTAATCCGACTGTAGAAAAAGAAGGATTAAAAATCGGACAAGTTTTAACTATTAATGTGCCGAAAACCGAAAAAGAGCCGGTAAAAAATAGTGTTCAGGAGGTAAAACAATCACTTGCAGCAACTACCGGTAAAACACTGTATCATATAGTAGAACCTAAGGAAACGAAGTTTGGTATTGCTAAAAAATATGGTTTGTCGGTTCAGGAATTGGAAGATCTAAACCCGGCAATCAAAGAAAATCTGGAAATCGGATATAATCTTCGGTTAAGTAAAAATGTTCCGGCGGTACAAAAGACTGTAGAAAAGGAAATTGAAAAAGTAGCCGAGAATAATAAATACATATCCTACGAGGTTAAGCCGAAAGAAACGATGTATCGTTTAACAAAATCTTCCGGTTTGTCACAAGAACAGTTAATCGTATTGAATCCGGAGTTAAAAGAAGGTGTTAAAGCCGGTATGGTATTGAAATTACCGAATACCTCACGTTTTGATGATGTAAAAGGAAACAAGACTTCCGTTGATATTCTGAAAACAATCAAAAAAGAAGGTGAAAAAGAACTGGTGTTATTCATGCCTTTTAATCTGGATCGTATAGCATCTGATTCCATTCGTTCAACACAAGAAAGACTACGTTCGGATAAATTCCTGAATATGACACTGGATTTTTATGCCGGTGCTTTAATGGCAATCGATTCGGCTCGTGCATTGGGATTACCGGTTAAAGTCAGAATTTTTGATTCTAAGGAAACTAAAAATAATTCAGCTGTAGCAGCTATTATTGATAAAAATAATTTTTCGAATACGGATGCTGTAATCGGGCCGTTTTTTCAGTCGAATGTAGAAAATACAGCCAATCTGTTAAGTCAGTATAATACACCGGTTATTTCGCCTTTGTCAAACGAAAAAGGAAAACCGTATTCAAACTTGTTTCAGTCGATGCCGAATTCAGACGATGTGAAACGAAAAATGTTCGACTACATGCAGTCTAAAAACGGAAATATTATTGCTATTGTAGATCCTAAAAAAGGATCATCAAGACAATATTTAAAAGAGAATTACCCGTCTGTAAAACTGGCTGAACTGAATGAAAAAGGATCGGTTACATTGGAAAACATCAAAAGTCTGATGGAAGCAGATAAAGTTAATTTTGTGATTCTGGAGACTGAAAGTAAAACGTTGGTGTTAAATTCACTGAATATTCTGGTTAGTGCATTATCGCAATTCCAGGTACAATTGGTAACATTGGAAAAAAATGAAACACTTGATTTTGAAGAAATACCGTTAAGTCGTTTAACCAAACTGAAATTGTTGTATCCGTCTGTTACAAAAGATAACGAAACACCGGAAGCCTTGGTTTTTGCTACTACTTTTAAAAAGAAAAACAATATTTTCCCGAACCGTTTTGCAACCCGCGGATTTGATGTAACATTTGATGTAATCGTTCGTATGTTCCAGGAAAACGGATTCAAAGAATCAATTACAGAAACAGCATCTGAACAGGTGGAAAATAAATTTGATTATGTCGGTTTAGGTGGCGGATATTACAACACAGGTGTGTATATCATGAATTACAACGATGATTTAACCGTAAAAGAAGCAAAATAATGACATCCAAAGTAACGTATTTAGGCGATTTAAGAACATAATCAGTTCATTTACAGTCCGGTAGCGAGATTATTTCAGATGCACCGGTAGATAATAACGGAAAAGGAGAAGCATTTTCACCAACCGATACCGTAGCGAATGCTTTAGCCAGTTGTATGTTTACCGTAATGGGAATAAAAGCCCGTTCGATGGACGTTGATTTTTCTGGAGCAACAGCAGAAGTGACCAAAATCATGCAGGCTGAACCGCGAAAAATTGCTGAAATTCATGTGATTTTTAATATGAATATTGAAGCAGACGATAAAACCAAAACTATTTTAGAAAGAACAGCGTTAACCTGTCCGGTTTATCTGAGTTTAAATCCGGATATTAAAAAAGAAATTACTTTTAACTGGAAGTAAATGAGAAAAAAAGAACAGGATTATAATATGTTTGACTGGTGGAAAAAAGTAATGATTGATAATTATGCTAATTTTTCCGGTCGGGCCAGACGCGCAGAATACTGGTATTTTAAATTATTTAATGCCTTTATCGTATTTGGTTTATGGATGTCTTTTTTAACTTTAGTTATAGGATATGAGAATAGGACGGCAGGCGTATTTATATTAGGATTCATATTTTTGTATACTTTGGCCACAATTCTTCCTTCATTAGCCGTTATGGCCAGAAGACTTCACGATGTTAATAAAAGCGGATGGACCTATTTGATTGCTTTTGTTCCGTTTGGAATATTTGTGTTATTATACTATAGCGTATTGGATGGAGATAGAAGAAGAAATGACTATGGTGAAGATCCGAAAATGCCGTTGGGGCGTAATGATATTTATAAAATCGGAATAGAATAATGTTTCCTGAAAAACAAAAAGAACTGCTGATTAAATTAGCACATACAAAAATGCCCTTTGGAAAATACGAAGGGCGTTTTCTTATCGATTTACCGGAACATTATATAGTGTGGTATCACAATAAAGGTTTTCCGAACGGTCAGCTTGGAGAACAATTAAAACTGGTTTACGAATTAAAACTAAACGGACTCGAAGAATTAGTTCGTAACATAAAAAGAAATTTCCCGAAACCCTGACCGGTTTATTAACGAATAATTGTCAAAATACCGTTATTAATTCTCAATTTATAATTGTACTTTTGCCAAGTTTTTTACACAACTACAACAAACAACAACACAATGAATCAGACGAAATATATTTTTGTTACAGGAGGTGTGACTTCTTCTTTAGGAAAAGGAATCATCGCAGCTTCTTTAGCTAAATTATTACAGGCAAGAGGTTACCGAACGACAATCCAGAAATTTGATCCGTACATTAATGTGGATCCGGGAACATTAAACCCGTATGAACATGGAGAATGTTATGTAACGGATGACGGTGCCGAAACCGATCTGGATTTAGGACATTACGAGCGTTTTCTGAATGTACCGACATCTCAGGCGAATAACGTGACAACCGGAAGAGTATATCTTTCGGTAATTGAAAAAGAACGTCGCGGTGAATTTTTAGGTAAAACCGTACAGGTCGTTCCCCATATCACAAATGAGATTAAGGAACGGATGCAATTGCTTGGGAAATCAGGCGAGTATGATATCGTGATCACAGAAATCGGAGGAACGGTTGGTGATATCGAATCGTTACCGTATATCGAGTCAGTTCGTCAATTGCTTTGGGAATTAGGAGATGATAACGGAATCGTAATTCACTTAACGTTGGTGCCGTATCTGGCTGCTGCGGGTGAATTAAAAACAAAACCGACACAACACTCCGTAAAAACGCTGATGGAAAGCGGAATTAAGGCGGATATTCTGGTATGTAGAACAGAACATGAAATTTCATCTGATTTACGCCAAAAACTGGCTTTGTTTTGTAATGTTAAAAAAGAAGCCGTTATTCAATCGATCGATGCTTCGACGATTTATGATGTGCCAAATTTAATGTTAGAAGAAGGTTTAGACCGTGTGGCATTAAAAAAATTGGATTTGCCGGAAAAAAACACACCGGATTTGTCACAATGGAATGAGTTCTTACACAAATTGAAAAACCCGAAACATACCGTAAATATAGGTTTGGTAGGGAAATATGTAGAATTACAGGATTCGTATAAATCGATTTTAGAAGCATTCATCCATGCCGGAGCTGCTAACGAAACGAAAGTAAACGTAATCAGTATTCATTCCGAATATCTGGATGAAAAAACGGTAGCTGATAAACTAAAAGGACTGGATGGAATTTTAGTAGCACCGGGATTCGGAGGTCGCGGAATTGAAGGAAAAATAGAAACGGTTCGCTATGCCAGAGAAAACAATATTCCGTTTTTCGGAATCTGTTTAGGAATGCAGATGGCCGTAATCGAATACTCCAGAAACGTATTGGGTTATGCCGATGCTAATTCAACAGAAATGAATGATAGCACGTCATATCCGGTAATCAGTATTATGGAAGAGCAAAAAAATATTACCGATAAAGGAGGAACAATGCGTTTAGGAGCATGGAAATGTACCTTAAAAGAAGATACACTGGCGCATTCTATTTACGGTAAAACGAATATCCTGGAACGTCACCGTCATCGTTATGAATTTAACGGCGAATATCTGTACGTACTGGAAAAAGCGGGATTAAAAGCATCGGGTGTTAATCCGGATACAGGACTGGTAGAAATAATCGAATTAGAAAACCATCCGTTCTTTATCGGAGTACAATACCACCCGGAGTACAAAAGTACCGTAGCTAATCCGCATCCGTTGTTCGTACATTTTGTACAGGCAGCTGTTAAGAATAAAGTTTGTTGCTAAAAAAAAAGCAAGATCTAAATATTAAACGATTAGAATGGAAGAAAAAAAATTAGACACAAAATCTATTTTAGGATTTGTTTTGATTGCCGGATTGATGATTTGGATGATGTACAACAACATCGACAAAGAGAAAAAATCCATGGCGGAAGATGCTGAAAAAGCTAAAATCGAAAAAGTGGAAAAAGCGAAGGAAGCAGCCGTTAATAAAGTTATGGCTGATACCACTAAAGCGGATTCCCTTCGTGTAAAAGCATTGCAAAGTTCCCTTGGCGCTTTTGCTTACAGCGCGTCTTTGCCTTCGGCTAAAGAAAACCTTACGGAAGTAACCAATGGACTTTTGACGTTAAAAATCGCCAACAAAGGGGGATATATTACAGAAGCTACCGTAAACGGATACGAACAATTCAATAAGGATTCAAAAAAGCAGGTTGAATTAATCAAGCAGAATAATGCCAACCTGAACTTACAAATCAATACCCAGGATAATCGTATTTTAAATACAAAAGACCTTTATTTTGAGCCGACAGTAACCAAAGAAGGAGAAAATCAGGTAGTAACCATGCGTTTAAAAGCAGGTGCTAACCAGTTTTTAGAATACCGTTATGTGTTGAAGCCAAAAGAATATATGATGGATTTTGCCATCCGTTCTCAAGGATTAAATTCTGTAGTTAATACATCGAAACCGTTGGAAATGGAATGGCAGTTAAAATCATTCCGTAACGAGAAAAGTGTAAGCTACGAAAATCGTTATACCGACCTGGTTTATGAATACGAAGACGGAAAAGACAATTCATTAAGCGCAACCAGTAAGTTAGATGAAAAATCGGTTGAAAAAGTGACCTATGTAGCCTTTAAACAGCACTTCTTTACATCGATATTACTTACGGATACACCGTTTAAAACAGCGCAGTTAAAATCAGAAAACCTGGTTCATGACGAGAAAATCGACACGGTTTATACTAAAAACTTTGTAGCAAGATTACCGTTAGAATTTAAAAACGGTGAATTGAGCTATAACATGAACTGGTATTACGGACCATCAGATTATAAGACCTTAAATTCATACAACAAAAACCTGGATGAAGTAATGCCTTTAGGTTGGGGAATCTTCGGTTGGATTAACCGTTATGTATTTATCCCGGTTTATAGCGTATTAAGCGACTTTATGCCTCACGGTATTGCGATTATCATCTTTACAATTCTGGTACGTTTGGTAATGTCGCCGGTAACGTATAAATCCTACTTATCGCAGGCAAAAATGAAAGTGTTGCGTCCGGAAATTGCCGAATTAAATGAAAAATACGGTAAAGATCCGATGAAAAAGCAACAGGAAACCATGAAACTGTACAACAAAGCAGGTGTAAACCCTATGGCAGGATGTTTGCCCGCCGTTATGCAGATTCCGGTCTTCTATGCCCTCTTCCAGTTCTTCCCGTCTTATTTTGATTTAAGACAGAAAAGCTTCCTTTGGGCGGATGACTTATCATCGTATGACTCGGTTTTACATTTACCGTTCTATATTCCTTTCTACGGAAACCACGTGAGTTTATTCCCGATTTTAGCTTCGGTTGCTATTTTCTTCTATATGAAAATGACTACCGGTGATCAGGCAATGAGTACACCGCCACAGGAAGGTATGCCGGATATGAGCAAAATCATGAAAATTATGATTTATGTTTCACCTATCATGATGTTGTTCTTCTTTAATAACTATGCTTCCGGATTGAGTTTGTATTACTTTATTTCGAATACAATTACAATTGGTATCATGTTAGTGATCAAGAACTATATTGTAAACGAAGAAAAAATTCATGCTCAGATTCAGGAGAATAAGACAAAACCGCAGAAGCAGAGTAAGTTTCAACGGAAAATGCAGGAAATGATGGAGCAAGCTGAGGCACAGAAAAATGCCAAGCAAAACAAAAAATAAAGAAAAGCATCCGTCAAGGATGCTTTTTTTGTGCGATCTTTTGATAATTTAGCAATTCATCCTTTAAAATTATTTTACCGATCATACGTTTTACTAATAAACGAACGAAGACTATCATGAAAACAAAACTTTTAGCATTATTTACAATATTAAGTACGGTTGCTTTTGCACAGGAAACCAATAAAACGGATGATAAAGGACAACGTCACGGCCTTTGGAAAGGAAGTTATGAAGATACCAAATACCCGCGTTATGAAGGAACGTTTGATCATGGAAAAGAAACCGGGGTCTTTAAATATTTTGATAATACAGTGGCTAATCCGGTAATTGCAACCAGAGATTTTACGGCCAAAGACGGTTCTTGCTATACGATTTTCTTTGACCAGAAAGGGAATAAAGTTAGCGAGGGTAAAGTGATCAACAGAGAGCATGAAGGCGAGTGGAAATATTACCACAAAGAAGGAAAAGGAATAATGACGTTGGAATATTACACGCAAGGAAAATTAAACGGGACACGTAAAGCGTTTTATCCGAACGGAAAAGTAGCCGAAGAAATACAATATGTAAACGGAGTAAAACAAGGACTTTATAAAAAATATTCGGATAAAGGAGTAGCGATTGAAGAGACCAATTATGTAAATGATCAGTTTGACGGACCGTCTGTTTACCGTAATGCGGCTAATGAAGTAATCACAAGAGGACAATTTAAAAACGGTAAAAAATCCGGTATCTGGAAATTTTACGAAAAGAATAAGTTGGTTAAAGAAGTCAATTCCAAAAAAGTAAACGATGTGACCTTTAAAATTTACACGGATTCCGACGGAAAGAAGAAACCAACAGAATTAAAAAGTAAAACAAATTAATGTTGTACTTTTGCGGAAAATAACTGAAAATCAATATAAAACGAAGGAGAATAAATAAATGAAACGAGTAGTCGTAGGACTTTCCGGTGGAGTAGATTCGAGTGTGGCAGCCTATCTTTTACAAGAACAAGGCTATGAGGTGATCGGTCTTTTTATGAAAAACTGGCATGATGACTCGGTAACGATATCGAACGAATGTCCGTGGCTGGAAGACAGCAATGATGCGTTATTAGTAGCCGAGAAACTGGGAATTCCTTTCCAGACGGTCGATTTAAGCGAACAATATAAAGAACGTATTGTAGACTATATGTTTAACGAATACGAAAAGGGGAGAACTCCAAATCCGGATGTGCTTTGTAACCGCGAAATCAAGTTTGATGTCTTTATGAAAATAGCATTAAGTCTTGGCGCCGATTACGTGGCTACCGGCCACTATTGCCGTAAAGGAACCCTCGAAAAAGACGGAAAAGAAGTTTATCAGTTGCTTGCCGGTGTTGACGGAAATAAGGATCAATCGTATTTCTTATGTCAGTTATCACAGGAACAATTAGCTAAATCTTTATTTCCTATCGGTGAGTTAACCAAACCGGAAGTAAGGGAAATTGCCGCCAAAATGGAACTGGTTACAGCAGAAAAGAAAGATTCACAAGGACTTTGCTTTATCGGAAAAGTACGTTTGCCGGAATTTCTGCAACAACAATTACAACCGAAAGAAGGCTTGATTTTTGAAGTCACAGCTGATAATCCGATCTATAATCCGGAAAAACCGACTTTTAATTCTTTGGAAGAAGAGCTGACTTACGAAGCTAAAAATATAGCCTATACACCGGAAATGGGTAAAGTGGTTGGAAAACATCAGGGAGCACATTATTTTACAATCGGTCAGCGAAAAGGATTAAACGTAGGCGGAACTAAAGAACCCTTGTTTATTATAGCAACGGATGTAACGACCAATACCATATATACCGGTCAGGGACACGATCATCCGGGACTGTTTAAAAAAGCATTGTTTATTCAGCAACCGGAAGTACACTGGATTCGTGAAGATCTGGCTTTAAAGAACGGTGAAAAAATGGAAGTAATGGCGCGTATTCGCTATCGTCAGCCTTTACAAAAAGCAACATTATACCAATTTGAAAACGGAATGTATGTTCGTTTCGACGAACCGCAATCGGCTATAACTGAGGGACAATTTGTTTCCTGGCATATTGGAGAAGAATTAGTAGGTTCGGGAGTAATTTCTTAAATTGCGTTTCCAAACACACGGAAACATGAAAAAACGATTTACACTAGTATTCCTTTTAATCTGTACAATAGCATTCTCACAAGAAGACGCATGGGTTTATTTTAATGATAAACCCAATGCGCAAACTTCACTAAATAATCCGCTGTCTATTCTTTCTCAACGCGCTTTAGACCGAAGAGCAGCACAAGGAATTCCGTTGGATTTGCAAGATGCACCGATCCATCAGCCCTATATTGATCAGATAACTGCGGCACCGGGTATTACGGTAATGGCAAAATCTAAATGGTTAAATGCGCTTCATATCAGAGGTACACAACAGGCAATTAATACGCTTACTGCTTTGCCTTTTGTAACACGTGTTGACTTTGCTAATAAATCGTTGAATACCGGAAAAATGGCTGTAACTGCAACATCCGGCTTATTCCAGAAAACGTATACGATTCAGGCTGATTTTCCTTATGGACAATCGGCAACTCAGATTCAAATGTTAAACGGACATTTGTTACATCAGCAAGACTATACCGGAACAGGAAAAATTATTGCGGTGTTCGATGCCGGTTTCCCGGGTGTAAATACTACAACACCGTTTGAAAGAATACGAAATAATAATCAAATCAAAGGCGGCTATAATTTTGTAAACCGAAGTGATAATTTTTATACCGGTTATCAACACGGAACTCAGGTGTTATCTAATATGGCAGCATATGTTGAAAACCAGTTGGTCGGAACAGCACCGGATGCATCCTATTACTTATTTGTAACGGAAGATTACAATACGGAAAACCCGTTGGAAGAAAGTTTATGGGTCGAAGCAGCGGAACTGGCAGACAGTTTAGGTGTTGATGTGATCAATTCATCCCTCGGTTACAGTCAGTTCACAAATACAGCGTATAATTATACGTATCAGGACATGAACGGCCATACTACTTTTGTAACACGTGGTGCTACGGTTGCCTTTACAAGAGGAATGATCGTAGTTTGTTCAGCCGGAAATGAAGGCGCAAAACCCTGGAAATATATTACAGCACCGGCTGATTCTCCGAATGTATTAACGATCGGTTCGGTTAGTGCAACTGAAGTGCGATCCTCGTTTAGTTCACAAGGACCTACATCTGATGGCCGAATAAAACCGGATGTAATGGCAATGGGAGCCGGATCAGTAGTAACAACGGAAACCGGAGAGTTAGGATTTAATAGCGGGACCTCATTTTCATCGCCTACATTAGCCGGACTGGTTGCGTGTTTATGGCAGGCTTTACCGAATAAAACCAATGCTGAAATTGTTCAGTTAATTAAAGAATCAGCTGATCGTTATACCAATCCGGATGATTTTTATGGTTATGGTATTCCGGATTTTCAGTTAGCTGTTACAAATGCCCTTTCTACTAAATCTTTCGAAAAAAACGGATTTACATTATATCCGAACCCGGTTGGTGCAGCGTTAACAATTGCTGCTACACAACAAAACGAAGCGACTTTGGTACTTTATAACGGATTAGGACAGGAGGTAATGCGGAAATCAATTAACGGTTTACAGGAAACCGCTGTATCGATGGAAAATCTGAAAACAGGTGTGTATTTGTATACAATCTTATCCGGTGAAGCAACTTTTTCCGGTAAAATCATCAAAAAATAATCAAATAATAAGTCATACAGAATAACATATTCTATATCAGTATTTTTTGTAATATTTGACTGAAGTGCTGGTTAGAATGTCCTATCAGATAATCAAAGAAATTAACAGTTTTAAACTAATATCGTAAAATAACTTTTTAAGAATAAATGATGAAAAGATTTTTTACGTTATTATTGGTTTTGACACAAGGAATAGTATTCTCACAGGAAGATGCCTGGGTGTATTTTAAAGATAAACCGGATTCCCAACATTTTTTAAACAATCCTTTGTTGATGTTATCGCAAAGAGCGTTAAACAGAAGAATAGCGCAGAATATAGCCCTTGAAGATCGTGATGTTCCGGTTTACCAACCCTATGTAAAACAAATTACGGACAGAATTGGGATTACTGTAATGGCAAAATCCAAATGGCTGAATGCATTACACATCAGAGGTGCTGAAATGAGTATTAAAGAATTGAGCCAGTTAACATGTGTTGAACGTATTGATTTTGCAAATAAAAGCTTAAATACAGATGGTGGAATTGTATCCGCTCACAAAGACAATAATAAAGCGGTATTTACTAAATTAGCAGCCGTACAATCCGATTTTCAGAGTCAGGAATTAACAGATACTCAAATACAAATGTTAAACGGACATTTGTTGCATCAGGAAGGATATACAGGTAATGGAAAAATGATTGCAGTTACTGATTCCGGATTTGTTGGTGTTGATACCGATGACCCGTTTAAAAGGATACGGGATAACAATAAAATTAAAGGGAGTTATAACTTTGTGACCCGAAGTGAAAATGTTTATGGAGTATCCGATCATGGAACAATGGTGTTGTCTACAATGGCTGCCCATATAGAAAATAGATTTAACGGTACTGCTCCGGATGCGTCTTACTATTTGTTTACTACAGAAATTAAAGATGTTAAAAATCCGATTGAAGAAAGTCTTTGGGTAGAAGCTGCTGAAAAATCCGATAGTTTAGGAGTCGATATAATTAATGCTTCTCTGGGACATTATAAATTTGATAATCCGGCTTATGATTATACCGATCAGAATATGGATGGTAAAACGACCTTTATTTCACGTGGTGCGGAGATGGCAACCAAAACAGGAATGATTGTAGTCGCATCTGCGGGAGATTTAGGAAATTCAGAATGGAAATTTATCACAGCTCCGGCTGATGTTGCCGGT
Organism: Flavobacterium cerinum; assembly: GCF_024496085.1. Taxonomy (NCBI): domain Bacteria; kingdom Pseudomonadati; phylum Bacteroidota; class Flavobacteriia; order Flavobacteriales; family Flavobacteriaceae; genus Flavobacterium; species Flavobacterium cerinum. The sequence goes on from NZ_CP101751.1 coordinate 2,605,273, forward strand.
GTATTGTCTGTTGGAGCCGTTAATTCGATAAAACAAAGGTTGAATTTTAGCTCGTATGGACCAACTTCAGACGGAAGATTAAAACCGGATGTAATGGCATTGGGCTTTGGAGTTCAGGTAATAAACGGTACTGAAGCTACAGATAGTAAAAACGGCACTTCTTTTTCAGCTCCGACTGTGGCTGGTTTGATCGCTTGTTTATGGCAAGCATTACCCGGCAAAACAAATAAAGAGATTGTTGCGCTTGTAAAAGAGTCGGCAGATCGTTATCAGAATCCGAATAATTTTTATGGATATGGTATTCCGGATTTTTATAAAGCTATAGAGGAACAAGTACTGGCAACCCATACGTATACGCTAAACGAATTTAAATTATATCCGAATCCTACTGATGCTCTAATTACGATTAGAACGTCGGGAAATAAGAATACTGTTTTCCTGTTATATAATAATGTGGGACAGGAAATAATTCGACAACAGCTCACCGGATTAGAAGAAACAACAGTTTCAATGGAAAATCTGGAATCAGGACTTTATCTGTATACGATTGTTTCTGATGAAAGAACTTTTTCCGGTAAGATTATTAAAAAATAAAACGAACCAGAATATTTAGAAAATAATACTACAATAGAATGAACAGAATAACAGAACTTTTTAATATCCAGTATCCGATTGTTCAAGGTGGAATGATCTGGAACAGCGGATATAAATTAGCCAGTGCCGTTAGTAATGCCGGCGGACTTGGATTAATCGGAGCCGGATCAATGTATCCTGAAGTATTGCGGGAACACATTCAGAAATGTAAAAAAGCAACTGATAAACCTTTTGGTGTAAATGTTCCGATGCTATATCCGAACATTGAAGAGATTATGGATATAATCGTAGCGGAAGGTGTAAAAATTGTTTTTACGTCAGCCGGAAATCCGAAAACCTGGACCGCTTTTTTAAAAGAAAAAGGAATTACGGTGGTTCACGTTGTGAGTAGCTCCAAATTTGCTTTAAAGGCACAGGAAGCAGGTGTTGATGCTATTGTAGCAGAAGGCTTTGAAGCCGGAGGTCATAACGGTAGAGAAGAAACGACGACCCTAACATTGATTCCGATGGTTAGAGAGCAAATTACGATTCCGTTAATCGCTGCCGGTGGAATTGCTACCGGAAGAGGAATGCTGGCTGCTATGGTTTTAGGAGCGGATGGTGTACAAATGGGATCTCGTTTTGCAGCATCGGAAGAAAGTTCTTCTCACGATAACTTTAAACAGACAATACTAAAAGTAAAAGAAGGGGATACCCAATTAACATTAAAAGAACTGGCACCGGTTCGATTAATTAAAAATAAATTTTACGAAGAAGTACAGACTTTATATACGCAATGTCCTACTCCGGAAGAACTAAAAGCATTATTAGGAAGAGCCCGTGCCAAACGAGGTATGTTTGAAGGTGATCTGGAAGACGGTGAACTGGAAATCGGACAAATTGCCGGACTGATTCACGATATAAAACCGGTTTCGGAAATTGTCACCAATGTGATAGAAGAGTTTGAAGCAGTAAAAAAACAAGTTGCAACATTATAAAAAAAACGGCTTCATTGAAGCCGTTTTTTTATGTTATTCTGCCATCTTTCGCAGTTGATTTTTATCTTTCAGACTTATTTTTTTTCCGGTTAAGGTAATCAGACCACTCTTATTAAAATCGGATAATAATCGAATGCAACTTTCGGTTGCCGTACCGATAATACTACTCAATTCTTCACGGGATAGTTGAATTTTTAATGTTTCGTCGGGATTAACGCCAAAGGTATCGTGAAGATATAATAAAGTTTCAGCTAAACGCTCTTTAACGCTTTTCTGTGCCATCGAAACCATATGATCATCAGCTTCTTTTAAATCACCGCAAATCGTTTTCATAACATTCATTGAAAACTGATTGTTATTGTTGAAAAAAGCAAGAATTTCACTTTTCGGAATAAAACAAACCTGCATATCTTCCAAAGCAATAGCACTTAAGTTAGCCGGTTCGTCACTAATCATCGAACGCTGACCTAAAAGTTCTCCGGGTTTTACCAGTTTTACAATCTGATCTTTACCGTTTTGGCTCAGTTTGGATAATTTACAAACACCATCTTTTACGCAATAAATACCATTGGTAATTTCGCCTTCCTCAAAAATAGGTTCTCCTTTTTTAATGGTGTATGAAGTCTTACAACCAGCAATCTTAAGCAATTCCTCTTTATTCAAGGCCTTAAGAGAGCTGAATTCTCTAACGATACATTGTTCACATTTACCCATATAACGATCCTTAACAATCCAATACAAATATACCAAAAGTATGACAAATATCATATTTTATCTATAGGCGAATTCCAACCTTTGTCAAAGGTAAAATGAGCAAATTATGAATACGCAAAATTGTTTCCATTGTGGTAACGATATTGTAAAAACAGAAGAAATCCTTTTTGAAGAGAAGTCATTCTGCTGTCTGGGTTGTAAAACGGTATATGAAATTTTCAGCCAAAATGACCTGACCTGTTATTACGATTTCGAAAAAGCACCGGGTGCAACACCACAGGAAGTACTCGGAAAATATGATTTTCTGGATAAGCAGGAAATCATTTCTAAACTATTGGAATTTGAAGAAGAAAACATTCACATTGTTTCCCTTTATATTCCCCATATACATTGCAGTTCCTGTATCTGGATATTGGAAAACCTGCAAAAATTGCAAAAAGGAATTAGTTTATCACAAGTAAACTTTTCCCGGAAAAAAGTACGGATCACCTATGATCCGCAAATCACAAATCTGAAATCGATTGTATTGCTTCTCAATTCAATCGGATATGAACCGTATATAAGCCTTGAAAATTATGAAGGGATCAGGAAAACCGTCGACAGGAGTTTAATTTACAAAATTGGGGTAGCGTTTTTTTGTTTTGGAAATATAATGCTCCTGTCTTTTCCTGAATATTTTGAGGTCGGAGAATATTGGATTGATCAATATAAAGATTTTTTCCGTTGGTTGATTTTTGCCCTTTCACTTCCCGCATTTTTCTACTCCGGATGGGGCTATTATGTGTCAGCCTGGAAAAGTATTCAATCTAAAATGTTAAGCATTGATATCCCGATTGCATTGGGGATTATCGTAATGTTTGTCAGAAGTACTGTTGATATCGTTTTTGATTACGGACAAGGCTTTTTCGACAGTATGTGTGGTTTGATCTTCTTTATGCTGCTTGGTAAACTCTTCCAACAAAAAACGTATAACTTTTTATCATTCGAACGTGACTATAAATCTTATTTTCCTATTGCTGTTACCAAAATTAACAAAGATGGAAAAGAAGAAGCGACGCAGGTTTATGACGTTGGAAAAGGAGATCGTCTATTAATTCGCAATCAGGAATTAATACCGGTCGATGGGATACTGATTTCCGAAAACGCCTATATCGACTACAGTTTTGTAACCGGAGAAGAAGTGCCGATTGCTAAGAAATCGGGAGATAAAATCTTTGCCGGCGGAAAACAAATCGGTAAAGTAATCGAAATGGAGGTATTACAGACCGTTTCACAAAGTTACCTGACGCAATTATGGAGTAATGAGGTTTTCCAGAAAAAAACGGATTTAAAGTACAAAACCATTACTGATTCGGTCAGTCGTTATTTTACTCCGGCTTTATTACTACTAGCTTTTGTCTCCTTTGGTTACTGGATCTTTATTGATACCAATACGGCTTTTAATGTATTTACAGCAATATTAATTGTAGCCTGTCCGTGTGCATTGGCACTTACAGCTCCTTTTACATTGGGAAATGTACTTCGGATTATGGGCAATCGAAAATTATACCTGAAAAATGCAACGGTAATCGAACAAATGGCTAAGGTCGATACGATTGTATTCGACAAAACAGGAACGATTACATCCAATAAAAAATCGGCGATTGCTTATGAAGGAACACCGCTTCGGGAAAAGGAAATTGATAAACTGAAAAATGTTTTACGCGCTTCCAATCACCCGTTAAGCAGAAGGTTATATGATTTTCTACCGGCAACGGAAACTTTGGAAGTCCGGGAGTTTGAAGAAATAACCGGAAAAGGAATTCGTGCTATAATAGGACAACAGGAAATTCGTCTCGGATCGGCTACATTTATTAATCTGACTGAATTGAAAAAATCAGAACAAACAAGTGTATATGTCAGCATTGACGGGATTTACAAAGGAAAATTTTCATTCGACAATCAGTATCGTGACGGTTTGCAACAGTTATTCAAACGTTTGGGACGTAACTATAAGTTGACGGTTCTTTCGGGTGATAATGAAGGAGAAAAAGAAAACCTGACAAAATTGCTGCCACCGGGAACAACACTGGTCTTTAATCAGAAACCGGAACAAAAACTGACTTATATCCGAACATTGCAGGAGCAGGGTAATAATGTAATGATGATCGGTGACGGATTGAATGATGCAGGAGCATTGGTGCAAAGTAATGTCGGAATTTCAATTTCAGAAAATGTAAATGTCTTTTCTCCGGCTTGCGACGGAATACTGGATGCCGGTCAGTTTTCAAAAATCAGTTATTTTCTGAATTACGCTCACAATGCCATGAAAACGATTATGATGAGTTTCGGATTGTCGCTCCTTTATAATGTAGTAGGGCTGAGTTTTGCAGTTTCCGGCAATCTTTCGCCACTTGTAGCCGCTATTATTATGCCGTTAAGCACGATCACGATTGTCAGCTTTGTAACGGTTATGAGTAATCTCTACGCCCGAAAAGATTTTAAAAGATAATTTTTGTTTTAAATCATTGTTTTACAGTATTTTAAAATATTGAAATATATTCCGATACATGATAAATGTCATGTTTTTTAAGGAATGGCTAAAGTAATTTTGTTTAACACAATTTTAAGGTATGAGTGTCATTTACATTTTAATCTCCATCAGTATTGTTGTTGCTGCACTATTTCTGTATGTCTTTATAAAAGCAGTCAGAAGTGGCCAGTTTGACGATGATTATACACCATCGGTCCGAATGCTTTTCGATGATGAGCTTCAAAAGAACAACAAGAATAAATCAGAAACAAAAACAGAAAAACAAAACTAATTATGGAAGTGCAACAATTTTATTACGACAACAAAATTGTAAAGAAATTCCTCTACGCTTCAATCGTTTTTGGGGTAGTGGGAATGCTCGTCGGGCTCCTTGTAGCTACGATGTACCTATTTCCGAATTTAACCGATGGTATTTCCTGGTTAAGTTACGGACGTTTAAGACCGTTACATACAAACGCAGTTATTTTCGCCTTTGTTGGTAATGCCATCTTTGCCGGGGTTTATTATTCTTTACAGCGATTATTGAAAACCAGAATGTACAGTGATGTATTAAGTAACATCAACTTCTGGGGTTGGCAATTAATTATCGTTGCGGCTGCCATAAGTTTACCGTTAGGATATACAACTTCTAAAGAATATGCAGAGCTGGAATGGCCCATAGATATTGCCATTGCAATTATTTGGGTAGTATTTGGTATTAATATGATAATGACCATTTTGCGAAGAAGGGAGCGCCATTTATATGTCGCAATCTGGTTTTATCTGGCAACATTTGTGACCGTTGCAGTGCTGCATATCTTTAATAGTTTGGAATTACCGGTTAGTGCAATGAAAAGTTATTCGGTATACGCCGGAGTTCAGGATGCACTGGTACAATGGTGGTACGGACATAATGCGGTGGCTTTCTTCCTGACTACACCGTTCCTGGGACTAATGTATTACTTCGTTCCGAAAGCGGCCAACCGTCCGGTTTATTCCTACCGATTATCGATTATTCACTTTTGGTCACTGATCTTCCTTTATATCTGGGCAGGTCCACACCACTTATTATATACGGCTTTACCCGATTGGGCACAAAACTTAGGAGTAGTTTTCTCCGTAATGCTGATTGCTCCTTCATGGGGTGGTATGATTAACGGATTGCTAACCTTACGAGGTGTTTGGGATAAAGTAAGAACAGAACCGGTTTTAAAATTCTTCGTTGTAGCCATTACCGGTTATGGTATGGCCACTTTTGAAGGTCCGATGTTATCGCTTAAAAATGTAAATGCAATCGCTCACTTTACTGATTGGATCGTAGCACACGTTCACGTTGGAGCTCTGGCATGGAATGGTTTTATGACCTTCGGTATGATCTATTGGTTGATCCCGCGAATGACCAAAACAAAGTTATATTCAACTAAACTGGCCAATTTCCATTTCTGGATCGGAACTTTAGGTATCATTTTATATGCCTTACCGTTATATGTAGCCGGGTTTGTTCAGGCGCAAATGTGGAAACAGTTTAATCCGGACGGTTCATTGGTATACGGTAACTTCCTGGAAACTGTAAAAGAAATTATGCCGATGTATGCCATGAGAGCAATCGGAGGAACATTGTTTGTAATCGGTTTATTTGTATTGGTTTATAACATCATAATGACAGTTAAAGTAGGTCAGAAAATTGAAGATGAATTGGCTGAAGCTCCGGAACTGCAAAGAATATCAAGCGGACGTTTAAAAGGTGAAAAATTCCACGGATGGTTGGAAAGAAAACCGATCCAGTTAACCGTTCTCGCTACGATTGCCATTCTGATAGGAGGTATTGTGCAGATTATTCCAACGTTGGTTGTAAAATCCAATATACCGACAATTACAAGTGTAAAACCGTATACACCATTGGAATTAGAAGGACGTGATTTATATATCCGTGAAGGATGTGTGGGATGTCACTCGCAAATGGTTCGTCCGTTCCGATCTGAAGTAGAACGCTACGGAGAATACTCTAAATCCGGAGAATATGTATACGATCACCCGTTCCTTTGGGGATCAAAAAGAACCGGACCGGACTTAATGCGTGTAGGTGGAAAATATTCAGATAACTGGCATTTTAACCATATGTGGGATCCGCAAAGTACTTCAGCCGGATCAATCATGCCGGGGTATAAATGGTTATTCGATAATAAACCGATGGATTATTCGAAAACAGAAGATAAAATGAGAGCGATGGTAAAATTAGGAGTACCGTACAGCGATCAGGAAATTATCGATGCACAACAAAGTATTAAAGATCAGGCTCAAAAAATCGAAAAGAATTTACATGCCGATCCGGACTTTGTAAAAAGTTATGAAGAAAGCAAAAAGAATGCTGCGGCAAAAGGTGAAACTTTCGTACCGATGCAGGATCGCGAAATTGTAGCATTGATTGCTTATCTACAACGCCTGGGAACCGATATTAAAGTAAAAGACGTAGCGGAAAATAAAAACTAATTTGTTATGCTAAAGTTCATCAAACACAATATGGATACCATTTCAGGAATTGAAATCTATCCGATTATCTCACTGCTTATTTTCTTCCTGTTTTTTGTAGGACTCTACTTTTGGGTATTTACATACAAAAAAGAGAAAATCACAGAAATGAGTAATATCCCTTTTGAGGATCAGGACATGGCCAACAATCAATAATTGTAAAAAGTATGAAAAAGTATTTTCCAGTATATGTTAGAATTCCGGTTTTATTCGCCCTTTTCTTTATGGCGATGGAATTCTTTATCGACTCCGGCGACAGACCCGCTTTTATCAAGTTTCCTATCGTATCACTGATTTTATTGTTGTTCCTGTTTGTACTGATCGCAATGGAAATCGTTTTAAAAGCAACGAACAATGTTCTGGATGCGCTGTTAACAGAAGAACAACGTAAACAGAAAGAAATAGAAGAGAACCTTCCGCTGGCAGAAACACCGTTTGTAAAAGGGTTACTTCAAAAACTGACCCGTTCCCGTAAAATTGAAGAAGAAGGGGAACTGATGATGGATCACGATTATGACGGAATTAAAGAATTGGACAATGTATTACCGCCTTGGTGGGTTTATCTTTTCTACGCTTGTATTGCCTTCGCTTTTATTTATCTGGTAAAATTCCATATTCTGGGTTATGACGATCAGACTACGGAATTTGAAAAAGAAATGGCTGAAGCCAAAATTGCAGTGGAAGAATACAAAAAAACGGCTCCGGATTTAATGGATAAAGAAAAAGTAACATTGTTAACCGATGCTACATCATTAGCCGCCGGTAAAGCCATCTTTGAAACTAACTGTATTGCATGTCACCGAAATGACGGCGGTGGTGGTATCGGACCGAACTTAACGGATGATCACTGGATATTAGGCGGTGGTATTAAAAATGTATTCAATACCATCATGGAAGGTGGTCGTGACGGAAAAGGAATGGTATCCTGGAAAGCGATTATCAAACCGTCTGACATTCAGAAAGTGGCCAGTTATGTGTTAAGCTTACAAGGTTCAAATCCAAAAGAAGGAAAAGCTCCGGAAGGAGATGTATGGAAAGATGACAGTGCTCCGGCAACGGAAGCAGCTAAACCGGCAGATAGTCTTAAAACTGCTGCTGTAACCTTAAATTAAACAATGTCTCAGGGTTCATAACCCTGAGGCTAAATCAAAAATATCATGTCTGATTTACCCGATGAAAGTTTTAGAGATAGTATCGGAACTATCGATAAAGAAGGGAAAAGAGCCTGGGTCTTTCCGAAGATTCCAAAAGGGAAATTTTATGATAAAAGAAAGCTGGTCAGCTATTTTCTGTTAGCCTTCTTATTTTCAGCTCCTTTTATTAAAATTAACGGGAATCAATTCCTGTTGTTCAATGTGCTGGATCGGAAGTTTAATTTTTTCGGATTCCCGTTCTGGCCACAGGATTTTCACCTGGTAGTGATTTCCATGATTGTAGGTGTTGTATTTGTTACGCTCTTTACAGTTGCTTTCGGACGTATTTTCTGCGGATGGATTTGCCCGCAAACGATTTTTATGGAAATGGTTTTCAGAAGAATCGAATTCTGGATCGACGGTGATCGCGGCGCACAAATGCGATTGGCGAAACAGGAATGGAATGCCGAAAAAATTAGAAAACGCCTGCTAAAATGGGTAGTATTCTTTATCATGTCGTTCTTAATTGCTAATGTATTTCTGGCGTATCTGGTTGGAAGTGATCACGTACTGGAAATGGTAAAGCAAGGACCGTTTCACAATACAAATACTTTGTTAGCCTTATTAATTTTTACAGCGGTATTCTATTTTGTATTTGCCTGGCTTAGAGAACAAGTATGTATTATCGCTTGTCCTTACGGAAGATTACAAGGTGTTCTGCTGGATAACAAATCAATTGTTGTGGCCTATGACCATGTTCGGGGAGAAGGCGAAAGCGGTAGAGCCAGGTTTCGTAAAAACGAAGATCGTACACAATTGGGAAAAGGCGATTGTATCGACTGTAAACAATGTGTAAATGTATGTCCTACAGGAATTGATATCCGAAACGGAACACAATTGGAATGTATCAATTGTACGGCTTGTATCGACGAATGTGATCATATGATGGAAAGCGTAAACTTACCGAAAGGTCTGATTCGATACGCTTCTGAAGATGAAATTGTAAAAAAAGAAAAATTCGTTTTCACAGCCCGAATGAAAGGTTATGTAGCGGTATTAGTCATACTGACCGGAGTTTTTGTCGGAATGTTATTTCTGAGAAACGATGTGGAAGCTACCGTTTTACGATTACCGGGACAATTATACGAACGAAAAGGAGAAAATATCAGTAATGTATTTACTTATAAAATAGTGAACAAGACAGTTAAAGATTTTGATAAGGTACATTTTAAACTGGTTGATCCAAAAGGAAAAATCATTGTAGTTGGAAAACCGCAATTTCAAATCAAAAAAGAAGGATTGGCACAAGGAACGATGTTTATTGAAATCCATCCGGCTTTTCTGAAAGGAGATAAAACAAAAATAACGATTGAAGTCTTTGACGGAGACAATTTGATTGAAACAACAACAACTAATTTTTTAGGACCGAGAAGTTTTAATTAAAATCGTTGCTAACCATTAAAAAAAACGCACCATGAAAGTAAATTGGGGAACCAGTATCGTAATCGCTTTCGCCTTGTTCATGACTTTTATCCTGTATTTTGTTTTTAAAGTACAATCGGATAAAAACTATGATCACGAAATGGTTACAGAAGAATATTATAAAAAAGAAATGAGCTTTCAACAACAGCTCGATAAAGAACAGAATGCGGCCGGTTTAACTGAAAAAGTAACCGTGTCCACAGCACCCGAAGGTATTATAATTACTTTTCCCGAAAGTTTTAATAAAGCCAATATAAAAGGAAAAGTGTCCCTGTACAGACCGTCTAACCAGAAACTGGATTTCGAAGTTCCGATCTCGTTATCCGCTTCAAATTTGCTCATACCTAAAACAAATTTGGTTGACGGTCGCTGGGACATATCCATCGATTGGGAATATGAAGGAAAAGCCTATTTAAACAAGCTAGTAGTCAATTTGTAATTTTTGGTTTGTAGTCAGAAGATTTTTTATAGTTTTTTGGTTGTCTTCTGGCTACAAACTAAATTAATCATTAGCAATTATGTTACTGTCTGCTTTTATATTCGGTTTGGTTAGTAGTCTGCATTGTATCGGAATGTGCGGACCCATTGCCATGATGTTGCCGGTTGACCGAAATAATCCGGCTAAAAAAGTAATCCAGATCCTGTTGTATCATAGTGGTCGTTTAACGGCTTATGCTTCATTAGGACTGGTTTTTGGTATTTTAGGTAAAGGGTTGTATTTGGCCGGTTTACAACAACAAATGTCCATTATTGCCGGTATTCTGATGATCGCAATTGTCTTGATTCCGGAAAAAATACTCGCCCGTTATAATTTTTCAAAACCGGTTTACCGCATCATTTCAAAAGTAAAAAGTAGCCTTGGTCAGCAGTTTAAAAAGAAAAGCTATAAAGCGCTTTTTACAATAGGTCTTTTAAACGGATTTCTGCCATGCGGACTCGTTTATGCGGCGCTCTTCGGTGCTATAGCCATGCAAAACGAAACATTAGGAGTAGTCTATATGGTATTATACGGACTGGGAACGATCCCGATGATGAGCATGGTTGTTTATTTTTCCAATTGGATTAGCTTGCCTATTCGCAATAAAATAGGAAAAGTGATTCCTTATGTAGCGGTATGCATCGGGATGCTCTTTATATTAAGAGGTCTCGGATTAGGAATTCCGTATATCTCTCCGGGTAATATGAGTTTATTCGTAAGAGGGGAAGCACATTGCGGTTAAAGAACCAAAGCCTCGCGAACCTGTTGTCGTAACTCCGGAATAATTTCTTCTTCAAACCAGGGATTCTTTTTTTGCCAGATGCGATTGCGCGGCGATGGATGAACCAACGGAAAATAATCGGGTAAAAATTCCTTATAATGCAATACATTTTCGGTTAGTGTCCGATAAGAATTACTTCTCAAATAATAGGATTGTGCATAAAATCCGATCAATAAAATCAACTTTATATTCGTAAGTTCAGTCAAAATCTGCGGATGCCATGTCGGAGCACATTCCGGTCTCGGAGGTAAATCACCCGATTTGCCGGTTCCCGGAAAACAAAATCCCATAGGGACAATACCAAATAGGGAAGGATCATAAAACTGATACCGATCTACATCAAGCCATCTTCGTAGCTCTTCTCCGCTGGCATCATTCCACGGAATACCGCTATCATGCGCCTTTCGACCCGGAGCCTGTCCGACAATTAGAATTCGGGATGAATTACTAAAAGCGAGTATCGGTTTGGGAGGATAGGGAAGTGAAGCTTGACATAAAGTACAGGCATTTATTTGGTTTAACAATAAATCCATAAGAATGACGAATTAGTCTGAAATACCGGATTAAAAGATAAAAATAACATTTCCGGAAGTATCTTCTACTATACCGAAATATATTTTTGGCACAAAAAAATATAGGCCGTTATTAATAACAGCCTATATAGGGGGAGAAAATAACGATATTGTCCTTTTGAAAGAGATTTACATAAATTATATCGTCATTGAAAAGAGTTGTGTTTGTGGTGCTTTTCGTTTTAAACGCAAGTCAAAGGCCATACAGATATTACGAACAAAAGGCTTTCCTTTTTCTGTTATTCGGATGCCTTTTTCTGAAATATGAAGCAATCCGTCGTTTTCCATTTCCTGTAGTTGAATAATAATATTCTCTTTTTCCGGGAATGGAACTGTTGTATCCCAATCGGTCTGAAACTGACACATCAGATTTAGAATATGACGGCGAATAATCAGGTCTTCCGGAGTCAATATATGGCCTTTAAAAACAGGTAGTTCCTCTTTATCCAATCGGGCATAATAATCCTCCAGTGTTTTTTCATTCTGAGCAAAAGCATACCAGCTATCACTAATAGAAGAGACACCCAAACCAATCATTAGTTGGGTTTGGGAAGAAGTATACCCCATAAAATTACGATGTAACTTCCCTTTTTGAAAAGCCTCATACATACTGTCGTTTTCAACAGCAAAATGATCCATACCGATTTCATGAAATCCGTTTTTCTCTAGAATCATTTTACCCACTTCATAAAGCTGTCTTTTATTGCGATCTTTCGGAACGTCTTCATCCTTAAAACCGCGTTGCCCGTTTCCTTTTATCCACGGAACATGCGCATAACTGTAAAAAGCCAGTCGGTGCGGAGCCAGTGATTTTGTTTTTTCGATAGTATCAATTACATCTTCAAGCTTCTGAAACGGAAGTCCGAATACTAAATCATGTGAAATTGAAGTATAACCGATTTCTTTAGCCCAAAAAGTTACCTTAGCAACATTATGGAAAGGTTGCTCGCGGTGAATCGCCTTCTGAACTTCCGGGCTATAATCCTGAACACCGAAACTAACCCGGCGAAAACCCAAATTATAAAGCGTAACCAGATGAGCATGGGTGGTATTATTAGGATGACCTTCAAAACTGAATTCATAATTGTCGGCACGTTTCGCCCGACTAAAAATACCGTTAATCAGCATTTCGAGATTTTCCGGTGAAAAAAAAGTAGGTGTACCGCCGCCTAAATGGATTTCCCGTATATTGGGCGTTTCCGGAAAAGAATCACAATACAGAAACCATTCTTTCAGTACGGCCTTAATATAAGGATGCTCAACATCATGACGCTTGGTAATACGTTTATGACATCCGCAAAAAGTACAGAGACTTTCACAAAACGGCAAATGAATATACAAACTGATTCCTTCAGCAGTGTTACTTTCGTTAAAAGAACGAATATAGGTATCGCGCCATGCAGCAGCAGAAAAAAGCGAATCGTCCCAATACGGAACAGTGGGATAGCTGGTATAGCGCGGCCCGGGAACATTGTATTTTTGTACTAATGAAATTGTCATAACCTAAAACTAATTTTCAACAAACAAAATTAAATGACGTTAACGGACTAAAAAATGATATTTATCATGCCGAAAACCGATGGACGGGAATCCGGACATTTTTTGTATTTTTAGGCCATTAAAAGAAAGACTATGAAACTGAACATTTTTAAATTGTTATTTTGTGTATTGTTTTTTTCTGCATGTCAGTCACAGGTTAAAGAAGGCACACAATTGGTAGATTCGAACGGATTTGAAAAGACAATAACGGAAAATAAAGGACAACTAATTGATGTTCGTACACCGAAAGAATTCCAGTCCGGACACTTGAAAGGTGCAAAAAACCTACATATCTACGAAAAAAACTTTAGTGAAGAAGTAGACAAACTGGATAAAACAAAACCGGTATATGTTTATTGCAAAGCCGGCGGAAGAAGTGCCGAAGCGGTTGAAATTTTACAGCAAAAAGGATTTAAAAAAATTGTAGAACTGGATGGCGGTATCGATGCCTGGAATGACAATAAAAAACCGGTTGAAAAATAAAAACGAAAACTAAATGACAAACCTGGATTATATATTGATCTTTTTATGTTTGCTGACATTAGGTTTAGCATCGTATCTGATGTATCGCTTGCGTTGGCTTGAAAAAGAAAAAAAATATATGCAGGTGAAATATGTCGATTTCGAAGAACGATTCAACCATCTGCAACTGGAAACACTGGAGTCCAAGCTCAATCCGCATTTGTTTAAAAATATATTGAATTCCATTCAATCACATGCTTATCAAACGTATTTTGCTATGGACAAGCTGTCGAATGTATTGGACTATATATTATATGAAAGCCGAAAACGTTTTGTAAGTCCGAAAGAAGAAATCGAGTTTGCTTTAAATCTGATTGAAATCAACAAAATTAAAATCAGTCCGCTTTTTGCGCTGACGATCAAAAAGAAAATCGACGAAAATGATAGCCTTTATCAACAACAGTTAATGGCGCCGTTGATTTCAATTGATCTGATCGAAAATGCGTTTAAACATGCCGATTTACAGAGTGCAGATGCCTTTATTACCGTAGTAATTGAGTTCAAAGCACATGTGTTTTCAATGACGGTAACCAATAAAATATCCAGAAAAGGCGCTTTTAAAAAAGAGAACAGCGGACTCGGTTCTGAAACATTGGAACAAAGGCTGAAAATTATTTATAAAAACCATTACAAACTAGACAAATACGTTGACGGAGATGTCTATTTTGCACAATTAAAAATTGATTTACGTGAGTACAAAACTCAAATGCTTGCTTCTTGATGATGAGCTACCGGGATTAACTTACCTGAAAATGCTATGTGAACAAATTCCGGAACTGGAAGTGATCAAAGCATTTAATAATCCGGAAACATTTCTTGCCGAATGTAATGATCATGATTTTGATTTACTGATTTCCGATATTGAAATGCCGGGAATAAACGGATTACAGGTAGCGAATTTACTGGAAGGTAAAGCCATTATTTTTACAACAGCCTATAAAGATTTTGCAGTGGAGGCGTACGACCTCGATGCAATTGATTATGTCGTAAAACCAATTAAAAAAGAACGATTGCAACAAGCCATTCAAAAAGCACTGAAGCGATTTGAAAACAATAAAGTGGTTCGTAAACATTTGCAATTAAATACGGATAAAGGAAAAACGATACTTTCTATTGATCAGATATTTTTTATCAAATCAGCTGAAACGGATAGCCGGGATAAAGTGATCTATTTACAGGATCTGACCAATTTTGTAGCCAAAAACTATTCGTTTGATAAGCTGTTAAAACAATTGCCGGCAGAAGAATTTTGCCGGATCAATAAGAAAGAAGCATTAGCGATTAAGAATATTCAGTTTTATTCGCACGATGAGATTACGGCTAATATTATGATGCCAAACGGGAAGCCGTATAACTTTGGTTTAAGTGAAAGTTATCGCCCGGAATTTGTAGAAAAAGTCAAGCTGTAACTTTCGTTACAAATTTTTTCGGCTTCGTTACAAGAGGCGTTTTTAATATTACGGTTTCGTTTTTTTACAAAAGTTTATATAGCATCTTTGCACCAAAAATAAGTGTAAGCCAAAAAGATAACCTATGAAAAACTTTAAAAACAGCTTCTTTTATGTTGGTGTATTAGGAGTCGCTTTTGCAGCCATGTACTGGACTGTCCAAAATGGAAAAGTGCTGGAAGCGGGACGTCATGTTGTTGTGCCAAATTCCGGAAACACCCAATGGCAGGAATTTTTATCTTCCTTAATTCACAATTTAACCCATCCACTGGCCATATTATTGGCACAAATAGTAACAATTGTATTTGTTGCCCGACTGTTTGGCGAACTATGTAAAAAAATAGGTCAGCCAATGGTAATCGGAGAGATCCTGGCCGGTATTGTTTTGGGACCTTCTTTGGTGGGAACCTATTTCCCTGAATTTTCACATTTATTATTTCCGGAAGCCTCATTAGGAAATTTACAATTCCTGAGTCAGATCGGTTTGATCCTGTTTATGTTCGTAGTCGGAATGGAACTGGACTTAAAAGTATTACAAAATAAAGCTAAAGAAGCTGTCGTTATAAGCCATGCCAGTATCGTAATCCCGTTTACATTAGGAATGGTATTGGCCTATTTTATTTACACCCAATTTGCCCCGGATGGTGTTGAATTTCTTTCGTTTGCCTTATTTACCGGTATTGCGATGAGTATTACGGCTTTCCCTGTTCTGGCTCGTATTGTCCAGGAAAGAGGATTGCATCGTACCAAATTAGGCGCTATGGTTATTACCTGCGCTGCTGCCGATGATATTACAGCCTGGTGTATTCTGGCAGCTGT
Source organism: Flavobacterium cerinum (assembly GCF_024496085.1). Taxonomy (NCBI): domain Bacteria; kingdom Pseudomonadati; phylum Bacteroidota; class Flavobacteriia; order Flavobacteriales; family Flavobacteriaceae; genus Flavobacterium; species Flavobacterium cerinum. The sequence goes on from NZ_CP101751.1 coordinate 2,621,373, forward strand.
AATCGCAATTGTTAAGGCAGGTTCTTTTTTAAGCTCTTTGTATATTATAGCTCTTGCGATTATTTACGTAATTCTGATGCTTAAAGTGGTGCGACCGTTCCTGAAACGAATCGGAGATTTGCATACCAGTAAAGAAAGTATCACCAAATCGGTGGTTGCGATTTTCTTCCTAACCTTATTAATCTCATCTTATGCTACCGAAGTAATCGGAATTCACGCTTTATTCGGCGCTTTTATGGCCGGAGCGATTATGCCGGACAATATGCGTTTCCGAAATGTATTTATTGAAAAAGTAGAAGACGTTTCGCAAGTAATGTTATTGCCGTTGTTTTTCGTTTTCACCGGATTACGTACGCAAATCGGACTTTTAGATGATCCGTATTTATGGAAAATCTGCGGATTGATTGTATTGGTTGCTGTAGTCGGAAAATTTGTCGGAAGTACGATTACTGCTAAATTCGTCGGACAAAATTGGCGTGATAGTTTAATGATCGGTGCTCTGATGAATACACGGGGATTGATGGAGTTGGTTGTATTAAACATCGGATACGATCTCGGTGTTTTAAAACCGGAAATTTTTGCGATGATGGTAATCATGGCCTTAGCAACAACCTTAATGACCGGACCGGCTTTAGATTTGATCAACTATATATTTAAAACAAAAGATGAAATTGTACCGGCTGAAATCAGTCAGGTAAGTAAATACAAAGTATTGGTATCGTTTGATACGCCGGAAGAAGGAAAAGGATTATTGCGCCTTGCGAATACTTTTGTCAAAAAAATGAAGAAAAATGCAATGGTAACGGCCATGCATATCCCGTCCAGTAATGAAGTAAATCCTTTTAATGTAGAAGAATTTGAAGATCAGTGTTTTAAACCGGTTTTAACGGAATCAAAAGAGTTAAAACAAAAAGTAACAACCTTGTTTAAAACTTCAACGGATGTGGATTCGGATATCATCGAAGTCTCTAATAAAGGAGAATTTGACTTGGTTTTGATTGCTTTAGGACAATCTATTTTTGAAGGAACATTATTAGGCAAAATTTTAGGGTTCACAACACGTATCATTAACCCTGAAAATCTGTTGAATAAATTTACCGGTAAAGAAAAATTATTTGAAAACTCACCGTTTGATGAACGTACAGAACAGATATTAGCGAAAACCGAAGTTCCGGTTGGTGTGTTGGTGAACAAGAGTTTTGAAAAAGCAGATCGCGTTTTTGTAACCTTATTTGATAATTCGGATGCCTTCCTGATCGATTATGCTCAAAAATTGATTGCCAATGTAGAATCGCAGGTTACGGTATTGGATGTTGTGGGTAATATAAAAAATAATGCAACTATAAAAGAAGGTATCCGTGCGATCGAACAAATGGCGCCTAATCATATCAAGCTATTGAATGAACGCAAAATAGAAAAAGACTTTTTACAGGAACAGGATCTAATGATTATTAGTGTTGACAGCTGGAAAAAATTAGTAGATTCCAGAAGTACCTGGCTTAATAATACACCGTCACTTTTAATACTAAAACCTTAAAAAGACGTTAAGAATTTAAAATCCCGTTGGCAAATTGTATTTTTGACAGTAAATTTATGTTATGAAAATAGCTGTTAAAAATATGGTTTGCCAACGTTGCGTTTTGGCAGTAACCCAAATCCTCGATAAAATTGAACTTCCGTACCAACAGGTAACAATGGGAGAGGTTACGCTTGATGAATCGGTTCCGGAAAACAAATTGCAACGATTTTCGGAAGAACTGGAAGCAATCGGTTTCGAAATAATTGATGATAAACGCAAACAGCTTATTGAAAAAGTTAAGAATACGATCATCAACTTTATTCATTACGATCAGGAAAAAACAAAACTGACATTATCGGAGTTTCTCTCGGATAAAGTACAATACGATTATAATTACCTGAGCAGTCTTTTTTCTGAAATGGAAGGAATTACAATCGAAAAATATCTGATCAATCAAAAGATCGAAAAAGTAAAGGAACTGATTGTTTACGACGAACTTTCGCTAAAACAAATTGCTGATCAGTTAGGTTATAGCAGTGTGGCTTATCTGAGCAATCAGTTTAAAAAAGTAACGGGATTAACACCATCACACTTTAAAAATATCCGGGACGAAAAACGAATCCCGTTGGACAAAGTGTAAATCTTACAACTCCATTATAAAATTCTACAACAGTTTTTATTGCAATCCGATCTAACTTTGTCATAACAAAACAAAGAAAGATTATGGAAGCAATCACCAAAAATTTTCCGGTAACCGGGATGACCTGTGCTTCATGTGCCGTTAGTGTGGAAAGCATGCTAAAACACCAGAAAGGGGTTGTCGATGCCGCGGTTAATTATGCCAATGCCTCTGCAAAAGTGGAATACGATTCGGAAGTAGCATCCCTTGACGATTTTAAAACAGCGATACAATCCATCGGATATGATATTATCGTGGAAGAAGATATTGATGTAAATGAGGTAGTAGAAACCCAACAGAAAAATCATTATGAGGAACTGAAAAAGAAAACAATAGGAGCGTCTTTGTTAACGCTTCCGGTTTTTATTATCGGAATGTTCTTTATGGATATGCCTTACGGAAACGAAATCATGTGGTTTTTTGCCACTCCTGTTTTATTCTGGTACGGAAAAGATTTCTTTATTAATGCCTGGAAACAACTAAAACACCGTTCGGCCAATATGGATACATTAGTGGCATTAAGTACGGGTATTGCCTATGTATTCAGTGTTTTTAATACACTTTTTACCGATTTCTGGCACCAACGCGGTTTACATGCACACGTTTATTTTGAAGCAGCTACAGTTGTTATCGCTTTTATTCTTCTGGGAAAATTATTGGAAGAGAAAGCGAAAGGAAATACAGCTTCTGCAATTAAAAAACTAATGGGACTTCAACCCAAAACGGTTACCATCGTAAAAGATAACGGAGAATTTATGGAAGCACCGATCGAATCGATTGTTGTAGATGATTTGATTCTGGTTAAACCGGGTGAAAAAATTGCAGTAGACGGTGAAGTGGTTTCCGGAAATTCGTTTGTCGATGAAAGTATGATTTCAGGTGAGCCGGTGCCGGTTGAAAAAGGAATCGGAACGACCGTTTTTGCCGGAACATTAAATCAGAAGGGAAGCCTGCAATTCCGGGCTCGTAAAGTAGGAGGTGATACTTTATTAGCGCATATTATCAAAATGGTTCAGAATGCACAGGGAAGTAAAGCACCGGTTCAAAAACTGGTGGATAAAATCGCCGGAATTTTTGTGCCGATTGTGGTTACGATTTCAATAATAACGTTAATCGTCTGGTTGATTTTCGGAGGTGAAAACGGATTTACACAAGGTTTAATGGCGATGGTAACCGTATTGGTAATTGCCTGTCCGTGTGCTTTGGGATTAGCAACGCCAACAGCCATTATGGTAGGTGTAGGAAAAGGAGCCGAACAGGGTATTCTGATAAAAGATGCGGAAAGTCTGGAACTGGCGCAAAAGGTAGATACGATTATTTTGGATAAAACGGGGACTATTACGGAAGGAAGACCGAAAGTTACGGCTACAAAATGGTTGCATGATGATACTACAAAAGCTGCAATTTTAAAAACAATTGAAAAACAATCGGAACATCCGTTAGCTCAGGCTGTAGTAGATGAATTCGAAGAAGTAGATGAATTTGCTACGGTTACACTGGAGAAATTTGAAAGTATAACCGGGTTTGGAGTAAAAGCAATTGTTGGCGGCGAAACCTATTGGGTGGGAAACCAGAAATTGATGGAAAATGAAAATATCTCGATTTCGGACAATTTAAAACAGTTTGCAAACGATTATTACAGTAAAGCAGCAACTGTTTTGTTTTTCGGTTCTGAAAAAGAAGTAGTAGCTATTATTGCGGTTCAGGATGCAATAAAACCAACTTCGGTTCAGGCTATCGAAGATTTACAACGGGACGGTATTGAGGTAATTATGCTAACCGGGGATAATCAGGCTACAGCTGAAGCAGTGTCAAAACAATTAAATATTAAACGTTATAAAGCCGGTGTATTGCCACAGGATAAATCCGACTATGTAAAACAATTGCAAAGTGAAGGTAAAGTAGTAGCCATGGTGGGCGACGGGATTAATGACAGTGCGGCATTGGCACAGGCAAATGTGAGTATTGCAATGGGGAAAGGATCGGATATTGCGATGGATGTAGCGCATATGACGATTATTTCATCCGATTTAAAGAAAATTCCGGTTGCGATTCATTTGTCAAAACAAACCGTAAAAACAATCAAACAAAACCTGTTCTGGGCCTTTATTTATAACATAATCGGAATTCCGATTGCAGCCGGTGTATTATATCCGATTAACGGATTCTTATTAAATCCAATGATTGCCGGAGCTGCTATGGCGATGAGTTCAGTAAGTGTAGTTAGCAACAGTTTATTATTAAAATTTAAAAAATAACAATCATGAAAACAATGAAATTTAAAACAAACATTAAATGTGCCGGGTGTATCGAAAAAGTAACCCCGGTTTTAAATCCGCTCGTAGGTTCTGAAAACTGGAAAGTGGATACTGAAAATCCGCAAAAAATATTAACGATTGAAAGTGATTCCGTTTCAGAAGCGACTTTAGCGGAACAACTTAAAAATGTAGGTTATACGATTGAAAAAGTAGCAGAATAAAAAACGGTCAGGATAGTCCTGACCGTTTTTTTTATGATAGCTAAAAATTTGTTTTATTCGCCGTTTCGATCTACAACAATACGATTGGGACGATTTGCCAGTTCCCAGGCTGTAGCAAAAGCCAGTTTTGCTCTTTTTTCCAATAAGTCATATTCGATTTTATCCGGTGTATCGCCCGGTTGATGATAATCTTCGTGTACGCCATTAAAGAAAAATACAGATGGAATACCGTGTTTAGCAAAGTTATAATGATCCGAACGGTAATAAATCTGCTCCGGATCGTTACGATCGTTGTATTTGTAATCCAGTAACAGGTTTACATATTTTTTATTGGCTTCCTCATTAATCGTATGTAATTCGGTACTCAAACGGTCGGAACCGATTACATAGACATAATTTCCGTTGTCTTTATGTGCCGGATCACGTCGTCCGATCATATCGATATTAATATCCGCAATTGTATTTTTTAGCGGGAATAGAGGATGCTCAGAATAGTAACGGGAACCGTGTAAACCATGTTCTTCACCGGTAACATGTAGAAACAAAATGGAACGTTTTGGTCCGTGTCCGGCTTTTTTGGCATCCATAAAGGCCTGAGCGATTTCCAATAAGGCTACAGTACCGGAACCATCGTCATCGGCACCGTTATAAATTTCACCGTTTTTCATTCCGACATGATCATAATGAGCTGAAATAACCAAAACCTCATCCGGTTTTTCAGAACCTTCGATATAAGCCCAGATATTTTCAGAATCGCCTAACTTAGGACTAAAAGGACGTGCCATAAATTCGGAAGGGACTTTCTGATAAAAGCTATCGGCTCCTTTAGGATACGAAATTCCCATTTTTTTGTATTCGGCAATTAAATATTCTCCGGCTTTTTTCTGTCCCGGTTCTCCGGTATTTCGCCCTTGCATCTCATCGGAAGCCACGATATAAAGGTGCTTTTTCAGCTCGTCTTTATTGATCGTATTCATGTATTTAGATACATAATCTTTGGAAGAGGTTGCTTTTTGGGAGGAACAGCTGCTCAATACGAGAGAAAGTGTCAGACTGCAAAGAAGTATTTTTTTCATTGTATCGATTTGTAGGTTGTATTTTAGATAATGAGTAGCCTAAAATACTATTTTGTTTCAATTGTAACGTGAATTTTTTCTATTTTTTATTTTTACTGTTAAAAACAGGGGATATATTTTTTAATCAAAGCATTCCATTAATAATAAATCACCGGATTCATGTGTAATGCTAACCAGCCCGTCTTTTAAAACATGATTGCTGCTTCCGGTACGATAGCCAATTGTAAGGGAATCATCCTGTAGCGGATAAAAAAGATTTGTGGAATGAATACCGGTTACGGTGCCGATCGGAATCAGCGAAAGTATCGTATCAGCCGGATACCATTTTTCAAACTTTTGCGGTAGTTGGAATATTTTAGAATGATCATCCAGAATTACAATTTTGAGTCGGTTGCGATAGCGGACAATATTCGTGATATTACTGATCGTATGATCGGCTCTTCTTCCGGTTGCCCATATCACATTAACAGCGGGGATATTGCGTTCGATAAGGTAATCAAAAGCTTTTTCCAGATCGGTTTTTTCCTGATCCGGAGCATGTACAATTTCAATCGGATATTGCGTTTGTTTATAAAATTCCGCATCGAAATTCCGATCGAAATCGCCTAAAAGGACATCAACTTTTATTCCCAGATCCAATACCCGTTCCATAGCCGAATCCAATACAATAACCAAAGGCGACCATTCCAGTAGCTGTCCGAGTAGTTCGTCATCGCAAGGCGCTCCGTTAGCAATGATTAAAGCGGGTTCCTGATCATCGCGGACAATATGGTGTGAAGACATTTTTGCTTTTTTGAGTTATTCCAAAAGTAAGCAATGATTTTAAAACAAAAAAGACAACTTATCAAAGTTGTCTTTTTTCATTTTTATTGAACGGTATAAGTAGTTTCATCGACTTCCGACAGACTGAAATAGCCCAGCGGATAATTAGCCTGATTGTTTTGATTGATCACATTTCCGCGTACTGTTGCCGGTGGCGTCTGGAAAGGACCACCTCCGCCGTTTACCACACTGATCAGGATATTCATATAGTTGTAATATTGTCTGGAAATACCCATTAATCGGATGTTTACTTTATCATTGGCTTCCAGGTCTTCATGCGAATAAATATCAAAAGTGGTATTCCCCTGAACAAAACGGTCGTCACTGGTACGAAAAACGGCTAATGTACTGTTTCGGATATAACGGAATAAATAATAATTATCCTCATCACCCGGATCGTTATAATACGTTTTTAACTCGATCTGATCACCGGTAAAGCCACCGTCATTTTTTTGTTCGATGTTTTGAATGCTCGGTACACTTATCATTTTTTCCGTAGCTTTATAGGTAACACCCTGAGCTACGACAGTAAGTGTATAGGTTTCGCCCAATACCGGTTGGAAATTAGTACAGCTATATTCGCCCGCTGCTACCTCAAGAAAAGGAAAATCAACATTACTACTGTTCGTAATAAACACAGTGGCACCGCTTACTTTCGGAATTTCGGTTCCGAAATAATCGGCAGTTGTCGTTAAATAAATGGTTTGTTCGCTACCGGTTGTTCCCTTAATCCAGTTAATCGCGGCATCCACAACCAATCGGGGAGGAGCTGTATCCAGTTTAACGTCGACAACTTCTTCACAGCTGCTCATTAAAAGTACTGCGAAAAGAAAGGAACAATATTTTAATATGGTTTTCATAATGATAGTATCTTAAATGAAACAGTTTAGAATTTAAAGTTATAAGTTACAGAAGGCACAATTCCGAAGATGGATAATTTAATCGCTTCATTTCGGGCGGTATCTTCATTTTGACGGAAACTGATGGAAGCAGCATTTTTACGGCTATACAAGTTGTAAATACTGAAAACCCATTCACCCTGCCATCCTTTTTTCTTTTCCGGTTTTGGCGTATAAGTAGCCGATACATCCAAATGGTGATACAACGGCAGGTTATTGTCGTTACGACTGCCATAGCTCGGTACCGAAATTCCCTGATAAATATATTGTCCGTTCGGATAGGTTACCGGTTGCCCGGATTGTAAAGCGAAAATCGCTCCGAATGTCCATTTTTCGTTATGCGTGTACGATCCGGTAACCGATAGGTTATGCGTTTTGTCGTATCCGGAACGATACCATTCTCCGTTATTGATTCCGGTTTCGTTAGGCGTTCTTCCCGGTGTTTGCTGTTCGGAACGGGATAAAGTATAGGAAACCCATCCGGTTAATTTCCCGGTGTTTTTGCGCAACAAAACTTCCAATCCGTAAGCACGTGCACTTCCGTTTAATACAACTTGCTCAATAGCATTATTAGCAATCAGATCGGCTCCGTCAATATAATCCACTCTGTTTTTAATTTTCTTATAGAAAGTTTCCACTTCTAAGGAATATTTATCTTCATTAAAATTTCTGAAATAACCGATAGCATATTGATCCAATGTTTGCGGTTTCAGGAAATTATCACTCGGAGCCCATACATCCAGTGGTGTAGGAGAAGCGGTATTCGAAATCAAATGCAGGTACTGACTCATACGATTATAACTTGCCTTTACAGATTGATCATCATTTAAAGCATAGGAAACAGCTACCCGAGGTTCGAAATTATCAAAGCTCGCAATTGTTTTATTACGTCCGAAATACTCACTTCCGGTTGGTGTTCCTTTTTCATAAATCTTTAGATCATCGTTAAAGATAACCGCCTGATTGTTGTCGTAAATATTCATTTTTTGTTGTCCTAAACGGTAGAACATCGAATAGCGTAAACCGTAATTAACAGAAAGATTCTCCGTTATTTTTTGCTCGGCATCAATATAGAAAGACGGTTCAAAGGCATATTTTTTATCCAATTGATCAGCATTGATACCGGAATTCGGTTTATTCGGTTCGATCGTTCCCGGATTGAAATCATAATAGATGGCATTAACACCATAGCTCAACTGTAATTTGTTGGATATATAATGTTTCAGATCGTATTTGAAATTGTAGTTTTTAATCCCTGAATCCCAGTTGAAGCCTACAAAGTCTAAAGTTAATCCATAGTAGTAATCACTGTAAATCAATGACATATTGGAGAATAGTTTATCGGAAAATAAATGGTTCCAACGTAAGTTAACAACCGTGTTTCCGTAGGTATTCATAAAGTTACTGTTCAGATCAAATACATCACGACCGAAATATCCGGATAAATATAAATTGTTGTTATCATTGAGTTTATAGCTCAATTTGGTATTTAAATCATAGAAATAAGCGGAGTTTTTATTATCCGTCATTTTAAGGAATAAATGCGCATAAGAAGCTCTACCGGCAACAAGGAATGAACCTCTGTCTTTGGTAATCGGACCTTCAGCCAACAAACGACTGGAAATTAATCCGATACCGCCATTCATATGGAATTCCTTACTGTTTCCTTCTTTTTGGTAAATATCCAGAACCGAAGAAAGACGACCACCGAAACGCGCCGGAATTCCGCCTTTATACAATTTCAGATCTTTAATCGCATCGGAGTTAAATACGGAAAAGAAACCGAATAAGTGAGACGAGTTATAAACGGTAGCCTCATCCAACAAAATCAGGTTTTGATCGGCAGAACCACCACGTACGTTAAATCCGGAAGCGCCTTCACCGGCATTGGTTACACCGGGAAGTGTCAGAATCGATTTTAAAACATCCGTTTCTCCTAATACAACCGGCATTTTTTTAATTTCCTTAATGGAAAGCTTGTTAACACTCATTTCCGGGCGACGGATATCTACTTTTTTCTTATTCTCAGTAATTACAACTTCCTGTAAGTCCTGTGAATTTTCGCCCATTCCAAAGTTTTTACGGGTGTTTTGATTCAGCGTAAGGGTCTCTTCAATACCCTGATACCCCATGTAGTTCACCTGTACGGTGTAGGTTCCTTTCGGAACGGTAATCGAGTAAAATCCATACTCGTTTGTAGTAGCGCCGGTTTGCAGACTTTTAATGTAAACCGTTACCCCGATCAGGGTTTCGTTGTTCTTGGTATCCGAAATGGTACCGCTTAAGGTCACTTTCTCCTGAGCCATCATGCTGACGGAGCAAAAAAACAGGCAAATAAAAATTTTAAAGTTCATTTTTTTTGATAATTGTCGTTTTTTGATTGATGATTAAAAAATTACTGCAAAGATACCTCTTGCAAGAAAAATTAAGTTAAAATTTATTTAAATTATTGTGTTATTATATTAGTGGCGTTCGTATAAAAAATAATGCTAATAGATTGAAAATAGTTCGATTACTCTATTTTTGCAATCATGAAACTACGGCTTACCTACGAAAACTTCTGGGTTCGGAATACTACCTTTTATCTGCTGCTTTTTTCGTTATTTTTATATAATGAATATGCTGACAGGGAACAGAATAAAACTCCGGAACTTATATTAATAGAATTAATACTGATCTTAACGGCCATTTATGCGGCAGTCATGTTTAGTAACGTGATTCTTGTAAGAAAATTTCTTTTGGAGCGAAAATATTTTACTTTTTTTAAATATTTCGCACTTTTTTGGTTGTTTTATATTATCGTTCAGGTACAGGTAACCCAAAACTTCGGAGAGTATATTTCGCTTTTCAATGAAATACTCGGAACACTTTTTATGCTTTTTGTCGGAACCGGAATTTATTTTATTCACCTCTGGGTTTTACAAAACGTATTCCGAACCCATAAAAAACTACTGAATTCGCAGGCTGAGCTGACTTTCCTAAAACAACAGCTTAATCCGCATTTTTTACTTAATGCGATGAACAATCTCTATGGTGATGCACTCGCGGAGCCGCAAACCGTAGCCGAAAAAATACTGAAGCTTTCCGGTTTGTTGCGGTATCAGATTGAAGCTACTAAAAAAGAATATGTATGTCTGACGGAAGAGATTGATTTTGTCCAGAAATACATTGGTTATCACCAGTATAAAAGTCATAATCTAAGAGTAACAGAACGCTCAGAAGGTGATTTTGAGAATTTTTTTATACTACCGCTCGTATTTATGACGTTAATCGAAAATGCCATCAAGTTTTCGTCAGAATGCGAACAACCTTATGTCGACATTCACTGGAAGTTTTTGGATGATCATTTAATTTTTACAATAGAGAATAATTGCCTTGCAGAAGGTTCATTTCTGGAAAGCACAGGACTTGGACTGGAGAATTTAAGACGAAGACTGATCGTGTCTTTTGTAAAACATAAAATCACAATTGATAAAAATGTTACCGGTATTTTTAAATTGGAATTACAATTATGGAAATTAAATATAAATGCTTAGTCGTCGATGATGAAAAACCGGCGCATCAGGTTATCAGATCGCATATCGAACAATGCCCGGAGCTTATTTACGGCGGAAGTGCCTATAACGGAAAGGAAGCCCTGCAAAAACTGGTTAATCAGGAATATGATATTATATTTCTGGATATCAATATGCCTATTCTTACCGGCGTTGAGTTGATGGAACGGATGCCGAAACGTCCGGTGACTATTGTTACAACAGCCTATTCGGACTATGCACTGAAATCGTTTCAACATGATGTTGTGGATTATCTGCTAAAACCGGTTTCATTTCCGCTTTTTGCTAAAGCTATTGAAAAAGCAAAACTGTTTTGTGATGCGAATGGTCATAAAACAGAGATAAAAAATACCATCCGTCTTAAAGTAAACGGTGAAGTAACGGATATCGAGCTAACTGCGATTATTTGTATCGAAAGTGTGGGCAATTACCTGAAAATTTATATCCGGGAAAATATTGTGCCGATTGTAGTATATGGTAGTCTTATCGAGATTATGGACAATCTTGATAATCGTTTTGTACAGGTACATCGTTCGCATATTGTTAACTCAGAACATTTAAAAGGCAATAACAAACACAACCTGACGTTAACCGATGATCGCATTATCCCGATCGGACGAAAATACCAGATTCTGGCCGATAAACTCTACTAAGACAACTTTCAGGTTGTCTTTTTTATTAAGAATAAGTTTATAGCAATAAAGGTAACCTCCTTTTTCATGTTACATTTTTTTGTGATATAAAGGGATTCGTTTTAAAAAATCAGGATATGGGCGATATTGTTTTAACCTTCTAAAATCATTGTGATTGTTAGTATTATCGATACATTTGTAACACATTGTATAATTTCGGAACGGTCAGATGAAGTATAACAAAGTACAATCTTATTGCTTATTACTGTTTATTTTTACCTGGATAGTATCATCAGATACTGTAATGGCGCAAGCTGTATCTAAACAACAGCTTTTATTTAACGAATCAGAAGAACTGGTTTACTCCAAACCGGACGAAGCTTTAAAAGTGGCGCAGCATTTACTGAAAAATGCCGGCTCCGGAAAAGAAAACGCCAAAATCAATCTCTTGCTGGCCAAAATTTATGAGGCAAAAGGCGATTATAACAATGCGCTGACCTATTTGTATGAAGCGAATAAAGGGGTTGCCGATTTATCCGAAAGAGATGCCGTTGAAGTATCGGTTACCCAATCCGGGATTTTAAGAGCGTTATATTTTGACAATCAATCACTAAATTACTTTAAAGAAGCCCGCCATCGCGCTGATAAAATAAAAGATCCGGCAACAAAAGGCTATGCTCTTGGTTTGTTACAGCTTGAAAAAACGATGATGAACCTGGAAAGGGAAAACTACAAGGCAGCCTTACAAAATCTCAATCGGGATAATTTTATATTTAAAGACCAAAGTCGTAAAGACGAAGAAGAACTGGCATTATGGATTGCCATTGCTAAGGCTCGTATCTATAGCAGTACCAACGAATATACAAAAGCGGAGGGGCATTTTTCAGCCATTTTAAAACGTCTGGATACGATGAAAGTGAAAAATAACTATATCGAAGTATTTGCTTTAAGCGGAATGGCTTCAGTCTATTTTCATAAAAAAGAGCATTCAGATGCGATCCGATTATTGTTAAAAGCACTTCAGAAATCACAACCTTTTGAAAATCTGTATTTTGCTGAAATTCTAAACAAACAAATAGCGATTAATTATCTGGCTTTAAATGATACAGCAAATTATAAATTTTACAATACGAATTTCTTAAAAGCCAATGCTGAAGTTGAAAAAATAGAACAGGAATCGGTCAATACGGCTTATAATCTGATTACACAGGAATATGAAAATCAATACCTTTCCCGTAAGCAGAATTATATCACTTTGTTTTATACGGCTTTAGGTCTAACGTTTGCGATTATAGTAATCGGCGGATTGTTTTGGTTTAAATTTCATTCAAAGAAAAAGCGACTTCGTGAGATTATCAGTTATCTGGAAGTGACCCGTAATAACCTCATCATCGGATTTACTGAGAAAAAAGAGGTTACGAAAAAGAGTACCATACCGCAAGAAACGGAACAGGCTTTACTGGCTAAGCTGAAACGTTTTGAAAATTCAACAAAATTTACCAGTAATGATATGTCGCTCGCTGTTTTAGCCGGGCAATTCGAGACGAATACGAAATACCTGTCGGAGATTATCAATAAGCACTATGATATGAATTTCAATACGTATATCAACAAGTTACGGATTAATTATATCGTCGAAAAACTGAAATCGGATCCGAATTTCAGGAATTATAAAATCAGTTATCTCGCTGAAAACAGTGGCTTTTCTTCCCACAGCAGTTTTGCAACGGTATTTAAATCGATTACGGGAATTGCTCCGATTACTTTTATCGAGTTATTAAAGAATGAAATGGAGGTGACCAATGGGTAAAATCGTTTTCCGAAAATTTAGTTTCATATTATATCTTCTTGTCGGTTTTATGCTAACAGAGAATACTGTTTACGGTCAATCGGCACAAAACCTTGATAGTATTATCCGGGTAAGTATCCGGGAGATGTACGGTAATCCCGATAAAGTAATCGCAGCCGGAAGAGAAGTGGTTAGTAAAGCCGGGAATGATGTAAATATCAAAATACGAGGGTATAAGCTGATATCTGATGGTTATTCTTCAAAAAGAGATTATGAAAAATCACTGGAATATGTAATTAAAGCCAATCAGCTATTACCGAAGTGCCAGGATGAATTGCTTAAAATACAGATGATCAATAAAGCCGGTATTCAATATCATCAGTTAAAAATTTACGATAAAGCGATTCAAAGCCTGGATGAAGCAGAACAATTGTGTTTTGAATATCCGGTTCGGGATTCGGTTCGGGTTAGTCTCGGATTAAATTATCTGGTCAGAGGGTTTATTTATAAAGAAAAGCTAAACTGTGATATTGCGATTACTTTTTTCGACAGAGGAATTGCTGAAATCAACCAGTCGAAGGCAGCCGGGAATAACGCCTCGAAGATTAGTATTGCCAAATACAATAAAGGAAATTGTTATATCCTGATGTCGGATAATGAAGCTGCGATTAAAAGTTTTAAGGAATCCGGTGATCTGGCCAAAGCGGTAAATGCCTATAGTTTGCAGGGATTTGCTTTAAAAGGATTGGCACAGGTTTACACACTGGAAGGAAAATATACCGAAGCCATAGCAACATTAAAAGAAGCATTGAAAATTTCAGGAAACGTAGAGGATCTGATTTTAAATCAGGAAATCTACAAAGGACTGTCTGAAAATTATCTGGCAGTTAACGAATGGAAACATTATAAAGAGTACAGAACCCAATATCTTCAAACCCAATTAAAGATTAAAGAGCGGGAACGTAAATCAATTAGTGACTCGCTTAATGAGGCAGAAAAAGAAGAAGAATTTAAATTGAAAAATGATATACCGAAGTTTATTTACGGTTGTATCGGTCTTTTTTTAATCTCCGTTTTGATCCTGTTTTTCTTCTTTTTGTCTGTCAAAAAATCTAAAAAGAAGATTGAAAAACTTGAAAATGTAATCCAAAGCTTACAAAATGAAAAACCGTTAAGGGAAAGTAAATAAAAAGTTAAATTATATTTTAACTGATTGCTTATTAGTTGTTTAAACTCCTTTTTTCTCTTTTGAAATTCCGGAAACCATAAAGCCTATACCTATTATAGTAGGATTCATGTAATTATTTTTATTGCAAAACTATTAACTGATCAAGTAATGAAAATGCAAAGAAAATTACAATTAACTACTCAAGGTTTTTTGTGGATTGGCTTTCTGGATTTCCTTTCCGGTTTTCCAGAATGTTTATTGCACAAAAAAATAAAAGGTAAGATACTGACGTTTCTTGTCCTTTTATTTTCAATTTCGGGTTATAGTCAGCTGACTACCGAAAATTTTGAAGGAGGAATCCCCACCTCCTGGACATTGTTTCAAAACACTGTCGGAACTTCAAGTTGGGGTATTTCCAACGATGGTTATTTAGGAGGTAATGCGGCTTATATCAATCCGGCTTCTGAAAACATCGGTGCGGGAAATACAGCTCAGTATTTCCTGGTCACACCTTTGGTACCGGTACCGGCCAACGGTGAATTGCGCTTCTTTACCAAACAGGGAAGTGCAACAAACAACGGTACAATTTACCAGATTCGGCTTTCTACAGCTAGTCAACCGGACATCAATGGTTTTTCGGTAGTCTTGAAATCATGGACCGAAGCGGATTTGAATACCGGATCTCCTACAACTTACGAAGAAAAAGTCGTGGCTATTCCGGATAATATTCCGGTAGGATTAGAGATTTATATTGCTTTTGTGGCTATTAATACACAAACAGGTGCCACGCCAACCGGTGATGCCTGGTTTGTAGATAATGTTAGGGTTGTAGAATCCTGTTTAAAGGTACAACAACCCAATTTTACGGCGAGCAACATAACAGCACATACGGCTAATTTATCGTGGACGCATCCGTCATCCAACTCGTTTGAAATTCAGGTTGTGCCACAGGGAACAACACCGGCTGCAAACGGAACTCCGACAACCAATTCCTATTCGGCTTCCTCTTTAGTTGCCAATTCGTTTTATGATGTTTATATCCGGACAAATTGTACCGGAACTGTGCCACAAAGTGAATGGGCAGGTCCTTTTACATTTAAAACCGGTATCTTAGGATTGTCGTGTAGTGAACCGATCGTAATTCCGGATGTCACAACGCAGGCTTACACTTTGTCTGCAAACCTGAATCAATATCAGAATCCGGCCGTAACGTACGCAACACATGGAAGCGGATGTTTATCGCCGGCAATTACAAATAATTATTTGAGCGGTGCCAAAGCGTTTCTGACCTATACACCAACAACAACTGGTTTAATTACAATAACTCAGACCACATTAGGCGGAACAGGATGTTTTAATAACTCAACCGGAGTTTTTGTGTATCAGAGTTGTGCAGATGTAGGTGTATCCTGTATTGCCGGGATGAACACCGCAACAGCGAATGTACCGAAAAGAATTTCCAATCTTTATGTACAGGCAGGACAGACTTATGTGATTGTGGTTTCATCGAATTTGGCACCATCGGCAAGTATCTGTTTCAATCTGAAAGTAGAAAGTTCAACTTGTCCGGCTCCGGCTACATTCACATATAAAAATCTGTTGCAAAATAGTGTATCGTTTTCTTGGGATAACGTAGGCGGATTTGCTACTGCATGGGAATATAAAGCCGTACCAACCGGATCAGGAGCGCCTACAGGTGCAGGAACGGCTACAACAACTAACGTTGATAATGTAATTAATACAGGATTAGCACCGGGAACAACATACGATTTATATGTGCGTTCCGTTTGTGGCAGCGTTCCCGGAAACTGGAGTCTTCCGTATAAATTTACAACACAATGTACAGTTTTTAATACACCGTATTCGACTCAGTTTACCGGAACTTCTGCTACGGTTTCAGCACCTTGTTGGACTGCCGTGGATGTAAATAACGACGGTTTAACCTGGTCGTATCTTGGTGGTTATGCAACTATGCTGACCAATACGTATCAGAATTATAACAACGATATCTTTGTTTCCCCACAGGTAAATGTGAGCGGAACACCAAAAAGATTACGTTTTAAACATCAGGTTGTTGGCGGAGTATCAAGTTATGCGATTCGTATCTCAACAACGGGTATCGGAGCGCAAAACTTTACAATCGAGCTAATGCCCGATACACCGATCACGAATACAACCTGGGTAGAGAAAATTATCAATATTCCGACATCCATTACAGGACCGATTAATATTGCATGGGTCGTTAGTCCGGCGACAGCACATACGGCAACGCGAATCTCTATTGATGATGTCTTTATTGAAGACAAACCGGCTTGTCCGGATCCGTTAAGTCCGGTTGCCCAAAACGTAACCGAAGATCAGGCTTCATTATCCTGGGTTAACGGTGATACCGAAACACAATGGCAAGTAGCAATTCAGCCATACGGAACCGGAGTACCAACCGGAACAGGGACACTGGTAAACAGTAATCCGTATTTGGCAACCAACCTGAATCCGGCTACACATTATGAGTATTATGTAAGAGCTTATTGTTCGGCTACACAACAGAGTAACTGGGTAGGACCCTTTGATTTTACAACGGCTTGTATTACGTTCCCGACACCTTTTTCGGAGAGCTTTAACGATACGGATCCGACAACCAAAAAATTCTGTTGGACCACCAATAATGCAAATGGTGATGGCGCTCAATGGACAATGGGAGCAACGGAAGCCCGTATTCAACGTGGTTTTATGGGGCCGAACTCATTTGACGACTGGTTGATTACGCCTGCAATTCACGCAGTAGGTAACAAAAAGCTGACGTTTAAATACCGCGCTTTATTAACACCGTTTACACCCAACCCGAGACATGGTATTCAGGTATTGATCTCAACGACCGATACCAATCCGGCCAGTTTTACGGAAATTGCTCCGTTAATGGAATTTACCAATACAACCTATCAGGAGAAATCGTTGTATTTCACCGGTACGGGAACGGTATATATCGCTTTTAGAGTACCACCGGAATTAGTAGCACCGGGAACAGCTTCGACATTAAATCTGGATGATGTATTGATTGTCGATGCTCCGGCTTGTCCGAATCCGTCTGATTTAGCAGCAGCGGGTATTACACAAAACGCAGCAGTTTTATCCTGGACTCCGGGTTATGCCGAAACAGCATGGGAAGTAAAAGTACAGTTGGCAGGAACGGGAACACCAACAGGCTCCGGAACTCCGGTTACGCCAAATGCGACGCATACACCAAATGATTTATTACCGGATACGGTTTATGAATATTATGTGAGAGCTGCCTGTGGATCGGCATTTAGTGACTGGATCGGGCCGTTTACTTTCCGAACACTGTGTACGCCTTTTAATACCCCATTTGTAGAAACATTTAATAGCGATTCTACTTCCGAAAACTGTTGGAGAATCGTAAACAGTAATAATGATTCCAATGCCTGGAACCTTAACGTGACAGTGAATCCGTATGAAGGAAATCAGATGGCAGGAATGTTTACAGGAAGTAACGGAGAAAATGATGACTGGCTGATTTCACCAACAATTAATGTTACTGCTAATCAGCGTTTACGTTATTACTACCGTGTAAATGACAGTTTCTTTACCGAAGATTTAAAAATAAAATTATCAACTAACGGTATTGCGTTGGATCAGTTTACAACAACATTGTACGACTCTTCTACCGATCCGGTGTTGATTAACAATATGGAGTATAAGGAAAAAATTATTAACCTTCCTGCGGGAGTAACCGGGAATATTAATATTGCATTCCATGTACCGTTTTACCAAAGTACCGGATCCTATAGAGGTCAGCTACTTTTTATTGATAATGTAGTAATCGAAAATATTCCGGCTTGTCCGCAACCTTCGAACGCTATTGCTTCCAACCTGACCGATACCGAAGTACAAATCAGTTGGGATGCAAACGGAACGACATCACCATGGGAAATTTCGGTTCAGCCTTTCGGAACACCGGCACCGGTAGGCAATACGCAACCGCAATATTTACACACGGCAAACAATAACCCTTATACGGTAAGCGGATTAATTCCGGCTACAAAATACCAATACTATATCCGCTCGCTTTGTGGCGCTTCCGGAAATAGCGAATGGATCGGGCCGTTTGTATTTACGACAAGATGTAGTTTTGAAAACCTTTGTGAATATACGATTAGCCTGACCAGCGGAAGCTCGTGGGGCGTTGGCGGAGGTATTGATGTGATTCAGAACGGAGTAGTGGTACAAACACTGGCATTTCCTACAGGACCGTTTAATCAGGTACCGCCACCGGCGGAATACACCTTATTATTATGTACCGGAGTAGAATATTCTTTATTCTGGGATTCTATCGGAACAGCACCGGGACAATATCCGAATGCCCAGGTTGAGGTGAAAAATGCAAACGGAGATGTGGTATGGACCAGTCCGCTGGGATTAGGGACGCCAAGAACGGTGCTGTATACCGGAATATCCACTTGCGGAACCATTGCTTGTCCGCAACCGACAAATTTACAGGTTAACGCACAGTCTGTCTTTTCATGGACTCCGGGCGGATCGGAAACACAATGGGAAGTATTTATTCAACCGGTTGGAAACGGAACATTACCACAGTCGGGAACAATAGTAAATACGCCATCCTATACACCGCAGCCATCGGATTTCGATTCTCAGACAGCGGCAACTTACGAATATTTTGTAAGAGCAGTTTGTAGCGGAAGCAGTAACAGTTTCTGGTCCGGGCCAAAAGTATTTGTTCGAAATGACGAGCCGTCTACTGCTATTGTAGTGCCGGTAAATCAAAATGAAGAATGCAACAATTCAATATCAAACGTTACGTTCTCCGGTGCAACACCTTCATCGGTACCAATGACTTGCGGCGGAATTAACGGAGGTGATATCTGGTTCGAATTTGTAGCGACTTCAAGAATTCATATTATCGAAGCCAACGGATTTACCGGAAACTTCTATATCTCTTCCGGAGATGAACCGTACCCGAATATGATGATGACTTTGTATAAAGTCGGAGCAGGCGGGGTATTGGAAGAAAAAGCATGTAGTAACAACAATACGATTACAGCGATGTATTCTTCTGAATTAGTAGTTGGCGAAACGTATAAAGTACGTTTAACACTAAATAGTACGGTAGCCAGTACACGAAAATTCAACATGTGTATTAAAACACCGGCTGATTTATGTAATGTAAATGCCGTTAACTATGATTTCGAGCATCCGCCGATGCAAACCGTAACGGGAATTTATACCATTAGTACGCAATATGTGGTTCCGGGATGGCGCGTAAATCTGGATACCTGGGATGCGATGTTCTTCTCAGAAGCACTAAATGCAATCAATTCTTCGCCTTATTCCGGCGGACAGTGTCTTCAGTTATTATCCGATCCGGAAGAAGACTGGAATCCGAATGATCCGAATATCAAAGGATTGTATAAAGAATTTGATACTTCAGAAATTACACAGATGAACTATAGCTTTGCGCATGCCGCCAGAGCAACAAACGGAAGTTCAGTACAATTATATGCAGGACCGCCGGCGGGACCGTTTACATTGGTAACGGAAGTATTCGCTCAAGGTTCAACATGGAATTTACATGAAGGAAGTTATACCGTTCCTACAGGACAGAATGTAACTCGTTTTATCTTTAGATCAAAAGAGAATATCATCGGGAATATGTTGGATGCGGCCAACTTTAAAGCAAATAACGATGTAAAAACAACCGCTCATACTTTAAACTGTAGCCAAAACAGCACAACAGTTGAAGCAGAAGGAGTAGGACAATGGTCGGCAGCAGCCAATAATCCGGGTGCTACCGTAATTACAACACCGAATGTGAAAACAACCACAATTACCGGATTTACAACACCGGGTGTTTATACGTTTTACTGGAGAACACGTTACTGTGAAAAATCAGTTGTGATTACTTACGAAGGGATTACGGATACACCAACAGTTACGTCACCGGTAGTATATTGCCAAAATGCAACGGCAGTGCCATTAACGGCAACCGCTCCGGCAAATTATACCTTATTATGGTTTACAGATCCGACCGGAACAGGAAGTGCTACGGCACCGACACCTGTTACAACAACGGTAGGAAACACATCGTATTATGTAAGTCTGACCGACGGAAACGGATGTCAGGGACCAAAAGAGGAAATCGTTGTTCAGGTGAATGCATTACCGACAGCAACGGTAACAGCTCCGGCACCGATTTGTTCCGGATCTGTAGCTACTGTAGTATTTAACGGTACACCGAATGCAGTGGTTACGTATACTATTGATGGGGGAACCAATCAGACGGTAACATTAGATGCCAACGGAACGGCTTCAGTAACAACGCCGACACTAACAACGAATAGTGTTTATACTTTAGTGAGTGTAAGTGATACAAATACTTGTTCGCAAAACCTGACCGATTCAATTACGGTAAATGTCATGGCGTTACCAACGGCTACGATTTCAGGAACAACTGTAATCTGCTCGGGTGATACCGCAACAATCACTTTTAACGGTACACCGAATGCAGTGATTACCTATACTGTAGATGGCGGAACCAATCAAACGGTAACATTGGATACCAACGGAACGGCTTCAGTAACGACTTCGGCCTTAACAGCTGATACCGTTTATGAATTGGTAAGTGTAGCAGCTGCAACTTCTTCCTGTACAGCAACAGTAACCGGATCAGCGACAATTACGATCAATCCGTTACCAACAGCAACAATTTCAGGAAATGCGACAATCTGTGCCGGTAACACCACTACCATTAGTTTTACAGGTACACCAAATGCAGTGGTGACTTATACTATTGATAACGGAACACCACAAACAATAACATTGGACGCAAACGGTCAGGCAACGATTGTTACCGGAACCGGAGGAGTTTATACCATTATAACAGTAACCGCTTCGGGATCGTTAGCTTGTAGTCAGACGCTATCCGATTTTATAACGATAACTGTGACTCCATTAGCAGCGCCAACCGTAACATTTAGTTATGATTCGGTTTGTGTGAATGCAACAACAAGTCCGGTGCCGACACTGGCCGGCGGATTTACCACAGGTGGTACGTTTAGTTCTGCTTCATTAACGGTAAATGCCACTACAGGTGTTATCGATTTAACAGGAGCAACAGCAGGAACACATACAATTGCTTATGATATTGCCGCCAATACAACCAATTGTACGGATGCCGGACATTATGAAGCTTCTATAGTATTGACTTCAGGAGTTAATCCGGTTACGATTTTCAGTTATGATCCGGTATATTGCCCGGATAGCCCGAATGCCTTACCGCAAACAGCTACCGGCTTTACGCAGGGCGGAACATTTGGATCTGCACCGGGATTAAGTTTAAATACAACTACCGGGGAAATCAATATCGGAGCGAGTACACCGGGAAGTTATACGATCACTTATATCGTTCAGGCTGATGCCGCTACGTGTAATACAGGCGGACAAGATAGTTTTGATATCGTAATTACACCGTCGATTGCAGTTGTTGTTGAAAGCGGATGTGAAAACGAAACATTAGTACTACATGCCGTACCTGTAAACGGATCCTATAATCCGGCAACAGTATCCTATAGCTGGAAAGATCAGAATAACATAACTGTAGGCACCAATGACGCTACATTCAATGTTGATCAGTATATAGCACAAAACCCGACAGCTGCTTTACCGCTAACCTTTACCGTTACGGTTACTTCCGGTACTTGTACAGGATCGGCAGCACTTCCTATTACAAGCAACCCTTGTCGTAAGATACCAAAAGGTATTTCACCGAATAATGACGGTTCGAATGATACTTTTGATCTAACCGGAATGGGAGTACGGGAATTATCGATCTTTAACCGCTATGGTACAGAAGTGTACAAATTCAGCGGAAATTATACTAACCAATGGCATGGAACGTCAAACAACGGTACCGAATTACCGGACGGAACCTATTTTTACGCACTTGTAAAAGAGAACGGAACAAAAGCCACAGGTTGGGTTTATATAAACAGAGAACAGTAACCAAATAATCAGGTATACAGCCTGTTTGATTTCAGACAGGCTGTATTTTTCAAAGAACAGTAAATATGAAAAAAATATATTTTGCATCCCTGTTAGTGGCTATGTTCGCGCTGGACGTTAACGCACAACAGGATCCGCATTATACACAATACATGTATAACATGAATGTGATGAATCCCGCTTATGCCGGTTCGAAAGAAAGCTTATCCGGAGGGATTTTATACCGCCAGCAATGGGTGGATATTGAAGGTGCACCCAAAACGGCTACTTTGTCGCTTCACAGCCCGGTAGGGAAAAATGTAGGGCTGGGGATTTCGGCAGTTTCGGATAAAATCGGCCCGGTTGAAGAGAATAATGTTTATGCGGACTTTTCCTATACGCTAAATTTAGGGGGCGAACATCGTCTGGCTTTAGGATTAAAAGCAGGAGCTACCTTTCAGAAAATCGGGCTGTTTTCCGAAATCGGTAACGGATTTGTACCGCATCCGGGTGATGTGGCTTTTAAAGAAGATACAAACAACACCTATTTTAATGTCGGAACCGGATTTTTCTATTACACGCAAAAATACTATCTGGCCTTTTCCGTTCCGAATCTGTTAAAGAAAACGCATTTGGACGTTACGCAAAACGGACAGGAATATAATTTCGGAAGTGATGTACAACATTATTTCCTGACAGGAGGATATGTATTTAACCTATCGGAAAACACCAAATTTAAACCGTCCTTTATGATGAAATCGGCTTTTAGTGCACCTACTTCATTGGATTTATCAGCGAATGTTATGTTTTTCAACAAATTTGAAATAGGAGCAACATACCGATTGGATGATTCTTTTGGCGGAATGGTTAATTATGCGATCACACCGGGACTTCGTATCGGATATGCATATGATCATATTGTTTCTGATCTGAATGTGACAACACCGGCATCGCACGAATTTATGTTGTTATTTGACCTGAACTTTTCCAAAAAAGTATCGCTGTCACCTCGATATTTCTAATTTCAACCCAACAGTATGAAAAAACAATATATAACATTAGGACTGTTATTGCTCTTAACAACCGGTTACGGACAAGACAAGTTTACGGAAAAGGCCGATAAATTATTTGAAAATTACCAGTACGTAGAAGCTATAGCTGAATACCAGAAACTGGCGGAAGGTAAAAATGCGAATGCTTATGTATATACGCAATTGGCCGACAGTTACTATAATGTGTTTAATATGGCAGAAGCAGCAAAATGGTATGCCAAAGCAACACAAACTAAAACGAGTGCTGAAACCTATTATCGTTATGCTCAGACATTAAAAGCGATGGGGAAATATCAGGAAGCCAATAAGCAAATGGATACTTTCGCGTCTTTAACGCCAAACGATCCGCGGGCTAAGGAACACAAAGCCAATCCGAATTATATTCCAAGTCTGACAAACCGTTCTAAAATGTTTGATGTGGCAACAACCAATATCAACAGTAAAGAGCAGAGCGACTTCGGAGCTGTACTGACAAATGATAATACGCTGTATTTTGTGAGTACACGAAACACGTCAAAAAGAACGGATAAATGGGCAAATCAGCCGTATCTGGATATCTTTGAGGCCACCCGAAACAGCGACGGTACTTTTTCGGAACCTAAACCGGTAAGCGAATTAAATACTGCTTTCCATGACGGACCGGTAACAATTAGCAGCGACGGAAATACCATGTATTTTGCAAGAGACGGACATAGCGCCGGACAATACGAACGCAATAAAAACAATGTAAAAGTTGGCCAGCAGGGAATTTACAAAGCCACAAAAACGGATGGAAAATGGTCGCAAATCGAAGCATTGCCATTTAACAGTACAACCTATTCGGTAACCAATCCAAGTTTGAGTAAAGACGGAAAAACACTCTATTTCGCATCCAATATGCCGGGTGGAATAGGAGAGTCCGACATCTGGAAAGTGAGTGTTACCGCTAGCGGATACGGAAAGCCGGAAAATCTCGGTCCTGCTGTCAATACGCCCGGAAAAGAGAATTTCCCGTTTATTGCTGAGGAAGATATTTTGTATTATGCTTCTTCCGGAAAACAAGGATTCGGTGGATTGGATATCTTTAAAGTGGATTTAAAATCGACAGAACCGGCTCAAAACTTAGGAAAACCGGTCAATACGGAAAAAGACGATTTTTCCTTTAGTTTTAATAAAAGTCAGAATATCGGTTTTTTTGCTTCCAACAGAAATGGGATGGATGCTATTTATACCGCAACTCCGATTTGTTCCGCTGAAGCAATTGCCGTCGTAACGAATAAAAAAACAGGTACGCTATTAGCCAATGCTTCGGTAGCGATTCTGGATGCAAAAGGAAATACAATTGCAACAAAACAAACCGGTTCCGAAGGTAAAGTACGCTATGAAACGGATTGTGAAACGGCTTATACATTTCAGGTAACTGCTCCGGATTTTGAAACCGCCTCATTTCCGGTACAAAAAGTAAAATCAGGAGAAGTAATTGTTGAAGCGCCATTAACGCCAGTTGAAGTGATCATTACCGATAAAGAAGTATTGTTAAATCCGGTATTTTTTGATTTCGATAAAAGCAATATTACAGAACAGGGAGCAAATGAACTAAACAAATTGGTTACGGTTATGAAAAACCACCCGACAATGGTGATTTTAGTAAAATCCCACACCGATTCCAAAGGTAGCGCAGCTTATAACCTTAGATTATCGGAACAAAGAGCACAATCAACAGTACAGTATCTGATTTCTAAAGGAGTTGAAAAAGAACGTATTTCCGGTAAGGGACTCGGAAATACCGAACCTAAAATCAACTGTACTAATTGTACGGAAGAGCAACAGGCACAAAACAGACGCTCTGAATTTATAATCATTAAAAAATAGATCTGAATTGGCTCCCTACGGAAATTGATATCATAAATAGTCTCATGGTTTTTTGGAAGTTAACAAACGATATAATATGATTTTCAAGGGAGCTGTCACGATCGACTTATACAATAGCTAATCTCATCTTTTTGGGGTTAGCTATTCCTCATCAATAAAATACTGATAAATGAAGAAGCTATTATTTGTATTATTAACCTACGTATTTTACGGCTCATTACAGGCGCAGAACCAACCCAACGATTGTGTCAATGCGATCAATGTTTGCGGAAACGGAACATTCAGTTCAAACGCTAGTGGCATTGGGGCTATTCAGGAAGTCTCCGGATGTGGTGGTGCCGAACATAATTCGATCTGGTTAAAAATTAATGTGATTCAATCCGGAACGTTAGGATTTAATATCATTCCGCACGATTCGAATATTACGGTAGACTACGATTTTTGGGTGTACGGTCCTAACAGGACCTGTTCCGCTTTAGGAAGCCCGATTCGTTGTGCCACCACAAACCCACAATTAGCCGGTCAGTTAAATAATCATACCGGAATGAACGGCAGTACAACATTAACACAAACCGGTCCCGGTGCCAATGGGAACAGTTATGTGAGATGGTTAACCGTCACGGCTGGTCAGTCGTACTATATCGCAATTGACAGACCGGTTGGAGACGGTGGATTTGATCTGGAATGGATCGGTACAGCAACAGATAACGGAGGTGCTTTTGCTCCGCCGCCGACTGCGAATCCGGTTCCCGATTATAAAACGTGTAGTAATACACCGAATATCGGACTATTTGACCTGAATTCAATCAGAAGTCAGATCAATGCAGATCTGACCAATAATACAGTGTCCTTTTATGGTACATTGGCTAATGCTAATGACGGAATAGCACCGCTACCGGGTATTATCGCGAATACGACAAATCCGCAAACGATATATGCGACAGTAAAGAATAACACGACCGGATGTTATACTATTACACAGTTTAACCTTATGGTATATCCCGTTCCAACGGCTTCGCTAACGGCGGCTGCTTCGGTAATCTGCTCCGGTGATGCCGCAGCGATTACGTTTACCGGAACACCGGATGCCACTGTAGAATACAATGTAAACGGAGGACCAACACTAACCGGTCTTTTGAATGGATCGGGAACACTTACGATTACGAATAACCTGACAGCTGCAACTACTTATACTTTAACATCGGTAAAAATACTGGATAACAATGGTGTGATGCTTTGCTCGCAACCCTTAAATACTTCAGTAACAATAACGGTTAATCCTTTACCAACGGCAACGATATCCGGAACAACTACAATTTGCTCCGGTGATACGGCTTCGGTTACTTTTAACGGAACGCCAAACAGCACGGTTACTTATACTTTTAATAACGGGACGAACCAACTGCTATTACTGGATGCAGCGGGAACAGCAACTGTTTCAGCGGGAACAGCGGGTATTTACGAATTAGTTCGGGTAACAACTTCCGGATTACCGGCTTGTTCACAAGAGCTTACCGGTTCTGTTACGATTACGGTTAACCCGTTACCAACGGCAAGTATTACAGGAACGACCTCAACTTGTTCAAACACAACAGGAATTTTAACGATAAATGGTACGCCAAATGCCACAGTAACTTATTCGGCTAACGGACAACCTGATGAAACAATTACGCTCGATGCTGCCGGAACCGCAACTATCACGACTCCGGTTTTAACCACTTCCGTAACCTATACTTTAATCAGTGTAACTTCGGCAGATACACCGGCTTGTAGTCAACCTTTGGCAACCAGTCATACTATAACAGTAATTACGGCTCCCACTATTACAACGCCTACATCTTTTCAGATGTGTGATACCGGAAATGGTTTAGCTGTTTTTGATTTAACAACCAAAATCAATGAAATTACAGGCGGAAATACGGGACTAACAGTGACTTTCCATGAGTCGCAGGCGGAAGCTGATTCCGGAAGTAATCCAAAGGGACCTTTATACACGAATAACACTCCGAATACGCAGACATTATATATTCGGGTAGTGAATTCAGCAAACAATCAATGTCCGTCATTTACCACGTTAACATTAAATGTAGCACCTGTTCCACAGATTAACCCGAATGTTACTCCTTTTATAGTATGTGAAACAAGTGTTCCGGGTGACGGAACAGAATTATTTGATTTGACGATTAAAGACGCAGAATTACTCAACGGACAAACCGGCGTAATAGTACGTTATTTTGTAAGTGAATCAAATGCGCTTTCCGGTTCAAGTCCGATTATCCCGGTTACAGCTTATCCGAATATGAGCAATCCGCAAACAATCTGGTATCAACTGAGTAATGGTATCGGTTGTAAAGCTGTAGGATCCTTTCAATTGATTGTAAATCCGAAACCGGTAATTGTTCCGTTAAATCCAATGAATGCCTGTAGTAACGGTTCGAACACTACGGCTGAATTTAATTTGTCACTAAACAATACTTTAGTAACCGGTGGCGTAACGGGAATGGAAGTAAGTTATCATTTAACGCAAGCTGATGCCGATTCAGGTCTAAGTCCGTTGCCGGCGTTGTATACATCCGGTCCGACGACAATCTATGTTCGTGTAAAAAATCCGGCTACAGGATGTTATGCTACGACAACTTTGGATTTGAATATTACACAAGGACCGGTTGCTATTACACCACAACCGATAAAATACTGTGATCCGAGTGATAATGGTGTCGGAACCTTTGATCTTAATGCTGTAATACCGGAAATTACAGGTGGAACCTTACCACCGGGTGTAACGGTTACGTTCCATGAAACGATAGAAGATGCCCAATTGGGATTAAACGCATTATCAAGTCCTTATAGTAATATTCAGCCCTGGGGACAGACAATTTACGTCAGAGTACGATATGCTTTGACGGATTGCGCTAATATTGTAATGTTACAACTAATTGTGAATCGAACACCGAGAGCGACTGCACCAACACCGTTGATGGTTTGTGATGATGCCGTAGCCGATGGTATTACCGTATTTGACCTTAGTGTAAAAAATAATGAGATATTAGGAGCTTTAAATGCTACCGATCATACTATTAGTTATTATGAAAGCTTTGCGAATGCACAAACGGCAACTGACCCGATAGGTACTATATTTAGTTATACAAATCTGACGAATCCGCAAATCATTTATGTTAGAATTGAAAATAACGTAACCGGGTGTTTTGATATTGAGGAATTAAAATTAATCGTAAACCCATTACCATCAGTTCCAATGCCGGTACCGGCTTATACTTTGTGTGATTACACAGGTCAGCCGTTATACGAGCAGTTCGATTTATCGACTAAGATTCCTGAGATCATCGGAACGGCTACAGGATTAGAAGTTAAGTTCTATAAAACAGAGGCGCAAGCTCATGCTAATGTAGTAGGTACGGAATTACCGACATTATATGTGAATGAGATTGCAACGGTACAAACGATTTTTGTACGTGTGACTAACAGTGCTACGGGTTGTTACTCCGTAACGGCTATGGATTTACGAGTAGAGCCATTACCGGTATTGATCATGCCAACAACACCGGTTACGGTTTGTGATGGAACTAACAATGACGGAATCGGAAGTTTTGACTTGAATGATTTAGTGACTGATATGTTAAGTGGTGAGACCAATGTAACGGTAAGTTTCCACGAAACACAACAAAATGCTCAAAACGGCTTGTTCCCAATCACGATCATGCCATATGAGAACATCAACCCTTGGAATCAGACTTTATGGGTATTGGCAACTAATAACGTAACGGGATGTAAGAGTGTTTACTCGTTCCAGTTACGAGTTGAACCGGCGCCAATTATGCCAACGTTATTGGATTTAGATGAGTGTGATACGGATTCTAATCCGCATGACAACCAGACGACGTTTGATTTAACGGTACACACGGCTACAATTTTAGCAGCTCAAACAGGTGCAGCTACAGATTATGAAGTGAACTATTATATTTCGCAGACCAATGCAGAGAACGGAACTCCGTTTATAGTATCAAACGGAAACTTTATCGGCACCAACGGTCAGACGATCTGGGTTCGTGTAACGCATAAAGCTACGGGATGTTATACTATCGGCAGCTTTAAGCTGATTGTAAACAGTCCGCTACAATTAACGCAACCGGATGAGATCACTTTATGTGATGACGCATTACCGAATGATCAACGTCAGATATTTGATTTAACGATTCGTGAGGCACAGATCACCGGAGGCGCAACAGGTTATACGTTCAAATATTACAGCAATACAGCTTTACCGCCAAACCCTGGAACGTTGATCACCAATCCAACAGCTTTCCCTAATACAGCTACAGTACAAACTTTGTTAGTAGAAGTGATAAGCGGAGCAGGATGTAGCAGCTATGTTACCTTAACAATCCGAGTTACCCCATTACCGGAACCGAAATTTGATCCGGCACCACTAGTATTGTGTGATGATGATTATCCTGGCGATGGCATTACGTTTTTTGATGTAACGGTAAATGCGAACTATATCCGTAATAATGCGAACTATGTTCTAACGTACCATGCAAGTCAGACCGATGCATTAGCCGGAATCAATGCTATTGCAACGCCAACGAACTGGCAGAATGTTGATGGAAACGGAAACGCACTAACCAGTGTTTGGATCCGGGTGACTACAGCCCCGGCTAATAACCGTGACCGTTGTTCATTAGTAGTAGAACAGCCATTGATTGTGAATCCAAGACCGGCGGCAGGTCCTGTAACGGATTACCATATGTGTCAGATTCCATTCACGGGAAGTGGAGTATTTGATTTAAGTACGAAAACCCCGGAAGCTTTAGCAGGTCAAGGTCCTGCAGGTTATACGGTAACGTACCATGCAACTCAGGCGGATGCTGATAGTGGAGCGGCGCCATTGGCAACGAACCACCCAAGTACGGTAAACGGTGAGACGATTTATGTACGTGTAGTGAATACGGCTACAGGTTGTTATAACACGACCAGCTTCCGGTTATTTGTGGAAAGAGGATCAGAAGCAACCGATATCCCGGATATTACCCGATGTGATGATTTGAATGACGGAACAGAAACTTTCGATTTAAGCAGTTTAGATGCTACGATCTTAGGTCCAGTACAAGCAGCGGATCCGAACTTTAGTGTAAAATATTATGCATCAGATGCTGATTTAGCCAATGACACACCAATTGGAACACCAGGTGCTTATACGATTACGGATTACCTGACGCATGAGATCATTGCAGTAGTTAAAAATACGTACAGTGCATACGGATGTCCTGCAGAAATACGTTTTAATATTACCGTATTCCGATTACCGGAGCCAACACCAAATGCAGGATTTGTATGTGTTGATCAGGAGACAGGAAACGTTCTGAATACCCATATTATTGACAGTGGATTAGATGCAGCAACACATACATTCCAATGGTATGAGGATGATGCAAGTGGAGCGCCACAACCGATAGCGGGAGCAACAGGTTCAACGTATGAAGTAAACCATGCGGGCACTTATTCGGTAATTGCAACCAGTACAGTAACCGGTTGTGTATCGTTACCGGCAGAAGTAGTAATCACCCAATCCGAACCGGCCGAGGTAACGTATACGGTATCGAATGCGTTTACTGATAATCAGGTGATTACGGTTCAGGCAATCGGAATCGGAGAGTACATGTATCAGTTAGACGAAGGCGATATCCAGTCTAGCCCGGTGTTTACTAATGTAAGTTCAGGAACACATACGATCACGGTTTACGATATGAAAGGTTGTGCAGCCACAATCGTAAGAAATGTAACAGTGATCAACTATCCGCATTATTTCACACCAAACGGTGATAATTACCATGATTTCTGGAATATTGGTGATTTAGAAAACGATGTCAATGCAAAAATTTATATATTTGACCGTTACGGCAAACTATTGAAACAGATCAAGCCATCACGAGTAAGCGGATGGGATGGAACATTAAACGGACAACCGTTACCATCAACAGATTACTGGTTCACAGTGAACTATACGGAGAATGGAGAAGTGAAAGAGTTTAAAGCACACTTCTCGTTAAAACGATAAAACGCTAACCGGACAGGTTTTAGAAACCTGTCCGGTTAAAAAAACAAAAAAGAGCTGTCAATGACAGCCTTTTTTTGTTTTATACAGCAGTAATCTTTTTTATTCCTTTATAATCAGGTTACCCAAATCGGATAAGGTGTAAAACTTCATATTGTTCTGTTTTATGTATTTACAGACAAACTCTAGCGTTTCAATTTTTATTTGATAATTATCCGTTAACTCCTTAACCGGTTTATGGCCGCACAAAATAAGTATCTTATTTTTTTCCTTGGCATAATCTAATAACTCTAAAAGGTAAGGTATGCTAAAATGAACATGGTTATTATCGATATCAAAGGCATACATATATTTTGTATCTCTAAAATAACAACCTTCTTTTTCCGGAACATCTCCACAAAATGCCCTTCCTCTGATAATATTAAATTTTGGAGCCAAAGTCTCATCGAGTTCCTCAGATCTTTCACCGTAGGGATAGGCAAATGAGGTTACGTTTAAAGACAACCTTTTCATCGAAGCGAGCATGGGGTCTATCTCTGCTTTTACATAATTGTCGATTCCGTTTGCTGCCACATACTTAACGGCATTAAAATGATGATAGCCATGTCCGGCTATTTCGTGTCCGTTTTTCTGCATCTGAAGAAGTTTGCTTAATTGGGGTGTCCCAATAGAATCAATCCTGCAAGTACAAAAAGTGGCTTTCCAGTCGTATTTTTTTAAAGCCTGATCGGCTTCAAACCATTCATCTACAAAAGCATCGTCAAAAGATAAAACCACACCTGCTTTATAGGGTTTTGCAGATGAGGCAGATTGAGATAATACTTTCTTATTTTCGCATGCGGATAAAATTATCGTGATGATAATCAAGAGGAATTTGTAAATAAACGGCTTCATGAATACTATGATTTACTTTTACTGCTTTAAAAGATTTAATCCTTTTGTACCATTCTGATAAATTCTCCTTTATCGGTAAAAACCAGATCATAAAACAGGTTTTCTTTAACAACCCCAACTTCATACGTAATCATAGATTTTATATTCAAATCGTTATCGGAATACGATTGTATATCCATATCGGTAACCTTAACCGCTTCGGTAACTTTCTTTAACAAATGTGCTTTTTTCAAGTAATTAGTTGCTTTTTGAGGAAGGTGGCTCAAAGCAATACTAGATTCAAATGCTTTCAGGTTACCCAGATTATCAAATACAGCAAGATCATTTCCTTGACTGCCTCTGAATTTGGCTTCATACCTTAGCTGATCATCATTATAGCCTCTATATTCTCTTGTCCAGGAAGCTTTAACATTTGGATATCGTTTTTCAAAAGCTGCTTTCACTTCAATAGGCAATACAATTTTATCTTCAGGCTTTTCCTGTCCGAAAGATTTGATATTAAAAGAAACAATCAGAAATAAAATAACAACTCTGAATACTTTATTTGTACTGTTTTTTCTGCAATCTTTTTTTAATAGTCTTTCCATGATACAATTATGGTTTAAATGTGATAGTAATTCTTAAAATTAAGAAATAAATATACTGATTGCAAATGAAGAATAAATGAAGAGTCCTTTAGGGTACAAAGATGTTTTTTAAATTATTTTCTGTCACTTTTGTATTTTGTTTAAAATATAAGCCTAACATATTTTTAAAAAAGAGGGGCTGTCTCATTTTTGAGACAGCCCCTTTATCATGATATATAATCAAGGAAAGATTACACTAATTTCGATAAGATAGTATTCAATGTTTCACTTGGACGCATTGCCTGATCTGTTAACGATTCTGTTGGCTGATAGTAACCACCGATATTTTGTGGTTTACCTTGAGAACCGATCAATTCAGCATCAATTTTAGCTTCGTTTTCACTTAGCTCTTTTGCAATTGGAGCAAATTTAGCCTGAAGTTCTGCATCTTTAGTTTGAGCAGCCAAAGCTTCAGCCCAGTAAAGTGCTAAATAGAAATGGGATCCTCTGTTATCAATCTGACCTACTTTACGGGCAGGAGATTTGTCATTAGCAAGGAATTTTTCAGTAGCCTGATCTAATGTTTCAGCAAGAACCAAAGCTTTATCACTGTTGAAAACATTTCCTAAATGCTCTAATGATACAGCCAAAGCCAGGAATTCTCCCAGTGAATCCCAACGCAAATAACCTTCTTCAAGGAATTGTTCTACGTGTTTAGGAGCAGATCCTCCCGCACCGGTTTCAAACAATCCGCCACCGTTCATTAACGGAACGATAGAAAGCATTTTAGCCGATGTACCTAATTCTAAAATAGGGAATAGGTCGGTTAAGTAATCACGTAATACGTTTCCGGTTACAGAAATCGTATCCAATCCGTTTTTGATTCTTTCTAATGAGAAAAGAGTTGCTTCAACCGGAGAAAGGATTTGAATGTCTAATCCTGTTGTATCGTACTCTTTTAAGTATGTATTTACTTTTTTGATTATTTCTCTGTCATGTGCTCTGTTTTCATCTAACCAGAATACAGCAGGTGTATTACTTGCTTTAGCTCTGTTTACTGCCAATTTAACCCAATCCTGAATCGGAGCGTCTTTGGTTTGACACATTCTGAAAATGTCACCGGTTGCTACGTTTTGTTCCATTAAAACGGTTCCGTTCGTATCAACAACGCGAATAACGCCGTTAGCAGTAGCCTGGAATGTTTTGTCGTGAGAACCGTATTCTTCCGCTTTTTGCGCCATCAATCCTACGTTTGGAACACTTCCCATTGTTTTAGGGTCAAATGCACCGTTCTTTTTACAAAAATCAATTGTAGCAGTATATAATCCGGAATAACATCTGTCCGGGATAAGTGCTTTTGTGTCTTGTTGTTTTCCTTCAGCATTCCACATTTGTCCTGATGTACGGATCATCGCCGGCATCGAAGCATCTACGATTACATCAGAAGGAACGTGAAGATTAGTGATTCCTTTATCTGAATTCACCATTGCCAATGCAGGTCCTTTTTTGTAAGCATCCTGAATAGCAGCTTCTACTTCAGCCTGTTGCGGATGACCGGCAATTTTAGCATATACATCACCTAAACCGTTACGGGTATCGATGTTTAATTCTTTAAATAAAGTCGCATATTTTTCGAATACGTCTTTAAAATAGACTTCAACAATAGCGCCGAAGATGATCGGATCGGAAACCTTCATCATCGTTGCTTTTAAGTGTACGGATAACAATACGTTGTTTGCTCTTGCATCTTCAATTTCTTTGGAAACGTATTCTTTTAAAGCTTGTAAACTTAATACAGAACTGTCGATGATTTCACCTGCTTTTAAAGGTGTACTGGCTTTTAAAACAGTAGTAGAACCGTCATTACCAACGAATTCAATTTTAACATCCGTCGCTTCTGTTACAGTAACCGATTGCTCACTTCCGTAAAAATCACCGTGGTCCATACTGGCAACGTGTGTTTTAGAATCAGAAGTCCAGGCACCCATTGAATGTGGATTTGCTTTTGCGTAGTTTTTCACTGCTTTCGGCGCTCTACGATCAGAGTTTCCTTCTCGTAATACCGGGTTTACAGCAGATCCTAATACTTTAGCATATTTAGCCTTAATGTCTTTTTCAGTATCATTTTTCGGTTCTTCCGGGTAATCCGGAACAGCAAATCCGTGAGATTGTAATTCTTTGATTGCTGCTTTTAATTGCGGAACAGAAGCCGAAATATTCGGTAATTTAATAATATTAGCTTCCGGAGTTG
Source organism: Flavobacterium cerinum (assembly GCF_024496085.1). NCBI lineage: Bacteria > Pseudomonadati > Bacteroidota > Flavobacteriia > Flavobacteriales > Flavobacteriaceae > Flavobacterium > Flavobacterium cerinum. The sequence goes on from NZ_CP101751.1 coordinate 2,656,690, forward strand.
TAGCTAGTTTCCCTAGTTCAGTCAAATCATCGCTGATTCGTTGATCTTCTTTTAAAAATTCCGGGAAGTTTGCTAAAATTCTTCCGGCCAGAGAAATATCTCTGGTCTCTATTTCAATTCCGGATGGAGCTGCAAATGCTTGTACGATTGGAAGTAAAGAATGAGTAGCCAGCATAGGTGCCTCATCGGTAATCGTGTAGATAATCTTTGGTTTTTGTGACATCGTTTGAATGTTTTAAATCGTATCGAAATAATGTTAGTAGTGTCGGGCTTTAAAAAAGCGTAGCAAAGATACGAAAATCAATAGAAAATGCGATTGCAGCAAGCAGGTTAACAGTGGAATTAGGATTTTATTAATTTGAAGTTTAAAAAATGCTAAAATGATAATTTCGACTGGTGAATTTTAGCAAAAAAAAAGGGGCTGTCTCAAAAGGACATCCCCTTTTTTATTGCCGACAATCTTCTGATTTATTTTTTCTGATTTAGCTATTTTGATGTCTCTTTTAGCCAGTAAAAGCATCTACTTTTCAAAAAAGAGAAAATTATCCCTTTTATGATGTCCTAACAGGGCATTTTTTGAGGTTATGAGCCATAGCAAGTAATGCCGTTTCCACTTCGGCCTTGGCTTTGCTACGCAGATTATACCTGCGGAAGCCTTTGTTGTTTTTTATCTGGGCAAACACGGTTTCTACATCATGACAGCGTTGCTTTCTGAGTTCCTTTCCCCTGTCGGTTACGAGCAGGTTATAAGCTTTTGTTCTTAACTGGGCTACTTCGGGATTAGATAAAGAGATACTTGGTATTCCTGTTCTGGTGTCTTTGTCAAAATGATTATATTTTACATATGCTTCAACACCTTCATTATCAAGTAATGTGTAGTTTTCCTGCGAACCATAACCTGCATCAGCCACAAGTTCTTCAGGTAGTCTATTGTAGTGTTCTTTAAAAATTTTTATATGTTCGGGTAGCGTCCTTGTATCATTGGGATTAGGGTGTAAAGAGTAATTTACAATGAACTGGTTGTGTGTGCTTATCTGTAAGTTATATCCCGGTTTTAACTGTCCGTTCTTCATGTGGTCTTCTTTCATCCGCATAAAAGTAGCATCAGTATCGGTCTTACAAAAGCTGTTTCGCTTACCCATTATATCTTCTTGCTTAGCATACTTCTCAAGGTTTGCAGGCCAGTTCTTACGGGCATAGTTAAGCTTCTGCCGTACTTTAGGGCATATCTTTTTGCCTTTAAGGGCGGTGTCAATCTTCTTAATAGTCTTTTCAACAGCTTCCTTGTCAATAGCCTTAAACTCAACTTCTGTCTTGTCTTTAGATTCAGTAGCGGCAACTTGCTGCGTATACTCCCATAAGTCCTGAAGCTGCTCTTCTATGCGCCTTTTATTCCTTTCGATGGATCTGCCCCATACAAAAGTGTACCGGTTGGCATTGGCTTCTATTTTTGTACCATCGGTAAAAACAGTTTTAAGGCTCACATGTCCCTGGGATTCTAAAAGCAATACAACCTGGGTAAAGATGCTGCGTACCTCATCTTTAAGGCGTTCACTCCTAAAGCGGTTTATAGTATTATGGTCAGGACGGCTCATACCGCTTAACCACATAAAATGGATATTCTGCTTCAAGGCTTCCTCAAGCCTGCGGCTGGAAAAAATATTGCACAAATAACCATAAACCAACACTTTAAGAAGCATGCGGGGATGGTAACTGGAAGTGCCGCCTGGTTTGTAATTCTTAATAAGGCATTCCAAATCAAGACCGTCAATCACATCGGAAACGGTTCTTACTGGATGGTTGAGTTCTATCAGCTCCTCTAAACTCGGAGGAAGTAGAAAATTTTGCTTGGGATTGTAATCTTTAAAGACTACTTTTGATTTATTATACACACCGCAAGTTAACAAACTTGCAAAATATAGGGAGCTCTCGGGCTCCCTTATTTGTATAAAAAAATTGAGGCTGCCTCACTTTTGAGACAGCCCCTTGTTCTATAAAACATCGAAATAAGATTATCTTCTTCTTTTTTCTTTGATTTTTGCTTTTTTACCAGTAAGTTCTCTGAAGTAGAAGATACGAGCTCTACGAACTTTACCTCTTTGGTTCACTTCAATTTTTTGTAAAGCAGGCATGTTGATAGGGAAGATACGCTCAACTCCTACAGAACCTGACATTTTACGGATAGTGAAAGTTTCAGTTACTCCAGCACCTCTTTTTTGGATAACAACTCCTTTAAAGAACTGCGTTCTAGTTTTTTCACCCTCTTTAATTTCGTAATAAACAGTGATAGTATCACCTGCGTTGAATTCAGGGAAATCTTTTTTCGCTACGAATTCGTCTTGAACAAATTTTAATAAATTTGACATGATTGTTAATGTTAATTGTTTTGAGTCAGAACAACATTCACGGATATCGTCAGAGGTTGGTCCAAATATGGGCGCAAAGATAGTGATTTTACGATATCCTGCAAGTGTTTTTGGATTAAAAAAGTGCTATTCTAATCAAAACAGGTAAAAATACCTATCAGTCTGATAATTAGTCTTCCAGTAAATCCGGACGACGATTTAAAGTATGCTCATATGCTTTTTGCTCCCGCCATTTTTCGATTTCAGGAAAATTTCCGCTCAATAAAATGTCAGGTACCTTCCATCCGTTGTATTCTGCCGGACGGGTATAGATAGGCGGCGATAATAAATTGTCCTGAAAACTATCGGTTAAGGCTGATGTTTCATTACTTAGTACGCCGGGAATCAACCGAATAATGCTATCGGCTAAAACGGCAGCGCCAAGTTCGCCTCCGGACAATACATAATCACCGATGGAGATCTCTTTTGTGATAAAATGATCGCGTACTCTTTGATCAACTCCTTTATAATGACCGCACAGGATAATGATGTTTTTTAACAATGACATCGAATTGGCCATTTTTTGGTTTAATGTTTCGCCATCCGGAGTCATATAAATTACTTCATCGTATTCGCGTTCGCTTTTTAATTTTGAAATACAAGCATCAATTGGTTCTATGCTCATTACCATGCCGGCACCACCTCCGAACTGATAGTCATCTACATTTTTATGTTTGTTGGTACTGTAATCGCGAAGATTGTGAAAATGTACTTCAACCAAACCTTTGCTGATGGCTCTTTTAAGGATTGAAGCTTCAAACGGACTTTTGATTAACTCGGGTAATACGGTGATAATATCAATACGCATAATTCAAAATTTCCGCAAAAATAGTCTAAAAAATAGAAACAGATTTATTTCGGGACTTTTTTAAGTACAAAGGCTTTTTCAATAATCTTTTGTCCGCCTTTTATATCAGGTATCGGTGCGGATACAGTATAGAATTCAAGTGTATTATCGGCTCCGCGTTTCCAACCGAAAAAATCAGTTTTATGACTATTAGTTAATGTGATAAGATTTATTTTATCGTCAACCAATTGCATACAATCGCCGGAATAACAAATTGAATATTGGATATAACCGGGAAGATTGGTTACACCATTTGACTCAAAATTGACTTTGCGTGTTTTTAAGGAATCCGGAAAATGGATTTCATATTGACCTTCCAATAAATTTTGAGCTAATGCCGTTTCGAAAGCTATTTTGGATTTTTTGAAATTGGAATCAGAATTTCGTGTTGTATAGTCATGATCCAGTAACGTAAAAGTAGAATCGGATGTGGCTTCTATTATCAAATCTTTGATAATACCGTTATTTTGATAGGCCTTTTTTAAGAGGTACTGATTCCCTTTTTTATTATAAGCAAGTTTGCCGGTTTCGAATCCGTTTGAAAAAAGAATACTGTCTTTATTAAAAGTCAGTTCGACAGCATAAAAAGGAATATCGGAAAGTAAAGCGGTTTTAGATTGCTCTAAATAGGTTTTATTAATAAACGTTCCGGATAAATTATAGTTAGTGTTCTTCTCACAGGAAAAGAAAGTGATACACAGGAAAGTTATAAGAAGTCTATTTAGAGCAGTCATACCGTTTTATATTAAACGCCAAATTGACGTAAATGATGATCAAGGTGTTTCCATTGGGAAATATCCCATTCTTCCGGCGTCATTGGACCGAAAAACGGATGTTTCAGGTTTTTGATAACTGATGGTCCTTGTTGAAAACGGGTTATATATTCTATTAATATTGCTTTGGCTGCATCAAAATCGGGTTCGTGAGTTACAATAAATTCCTTTGCTGTTGGAATATTCGGATCAAATGGTTTGTCGTTTACCAGTTTCTTTTTGGCCATACGACCGAATAGTAGTCCCATAAGACTTTGTTGTAATACCAGTTCACCAAAAGCGACTTTTAAGGGCGCCTGACAATGTTCCATCATTTGACTAACGGTCATTTTTCCCCAATGTGAAAGGGATTGCGGAGACAGCAGATGAATTCGATTAATAATCTCTTGATTGGATGTTGTGTTATAAAGACTTTTCATAGGTTATTTTTTTGTGGCAACAATTGCGTAAATCATAGGTATTTTGTTGTCTAAATGTTTGATTCGGAACTTATTCGGAGCAAATTCTTCTACTTCATTAAAACAGCTGTATGGTGAATAATCATATTCCTCAAAGGTATTAATTTCCAATGTATTTTTGATAAGTGAATTGATAACTTCCGTTAGCGGATGATTCCAGCTTACGGAATCGTTTTTTAAAGGTGCCTCTTTATCAGCATAGGTTCCGGATACCGTTTCAATAATGGTTTCGGTATTGAAATAGCTGTATTCGATTTTTGTAAAATGATTGTCAAACATCCATACAACCGGATGAAATTCTACAAAAACAAATTTTCCGCCGGGTTTTAGGAAATGCTGAATTACTTTGGCCCATTTGTCCAGATCGGGTAACCACCCGATGGTGCCATAACTGGTAAATACAATATCAAATTGGCCTTGTAGCTGATTGGGTAAATCATATACATCAGAACACACAAAAGTAGTATTTGTGTTTAATTGCGTAGCTAATTCCCGGGCTTTTGCAATCGCTTTATCCGACAAATCCATGCCGGTAACCTGAGCACCCATTTTGGATAATGAAATAGTATCTTGTCCGAAATGACATTGTAAATGAAGAATTTTTTTACCGGTAATATCGCCCAGTAAACGCAATTCAATATCGTTTAATGTTGATTGACCGTTTAGGAAAGCTTCCATATTATAGAATTCAGAATCCACATGATAGTCAACTTTCTGGTTCCAGGTGGCTTTATTGGTATCGAGATAATCTTTCGGTATTTCCATTATTGTGATTTTTGATTGATTTTTTAAAAAGCAGCCTGATGAAGGCTTTACAAATATAAGAGTTGTCCAATCTATTTGTTATTGCGGGACTATCTTTTTTAATGTAATTTAAGATTTAATTAAGAGATATCGAGTTAATTTTGCGACATGAATTTATCCAAAACAGATGTTGGCTTTATGGCCATTGCAACAGGTTTAATTGTAGCAAACCTGTATTATTGTCAGCCCCTTATTATACTTATCGCAAAAGAGTTTGCTATTCCGGAAGATCAGGCCGGTACTATAACGTATCTTACCCAGGCCGGATATGCAATCGGTATGTTTTTTATGGTTCCGTTAGGTGATAAGCTGGAGCGAAAAAAACAGATCCAATTTACAACATTAGCGGCAGTTGTAGCCCTAATCATTGCAGCCACGGCATCTAATTTCCGAATGTTACAAATAGCAAGTTTCCTGATCGGAGCCGCTTCGATTGTTCCGCAGTTAATTTTGCCGTTGTCAGCCAGCCTTGCTTCGCCGGAGCAAAGAGGAAAAGTAATCGGAACGGTAATGAGCGGTTTGTTAGTCGGAATTTTAATTTCAAGAACAGTAAGCGGTTTTATCGGAGCCTGGCTCGGATGGCGCGGTATGTTCTGGATTGCAGCGGTATTATGTGTATTGATTGTGATTGTAATTCAGAAAAAATTCCCGGTCAACAAACCGGATTTTAAAGGAACTTACGGACAGTTATTGCAGTCGTTGTTTTCGTTAATCAGAACACAGCCGATGCTACGCGAAGCTACGCTGATTAATGCATTGAGTTTCGCACAGTTCGGAGCATTTTGGACAACAATGGTACTATTGTTATCAGGAGAACCGTTTCATTTTAATAGTGCTACAATCGGACTTTTCGGAATAGTCGGTGCTTCAGGAGCATTAGCAGCGCCTTTAGTTGGAAAACTAGGCGATAAAGGAAATCCCAGAGTTGTAATTGGGTATGGTTGCGTATTGTTATTGATCAGCTTTATTGTGTTTTATTTCTCGTCCGAAAGTATCATCGGAATTATGATCGGAATCGTCTTTATAGATGTAGGATTACAATCGGTACATATTTCTAATCAAACGCGGGTGTATTCGTTATTACCGGAAGCGCGAAACCGTATGAATACCGTTTATATGTCGTTTAGTTTTTTAGGAACCGCATTGGGATCTGCTTTTGGTTTGTGGTTATGGAATTTAGGGAAATGGCATGCCTTTTCAATCGGTGGTGCGATGTTAGCAATAGCTTCAATTCTTATTTATGCGCTAACATATAAGCGTAAATAAAGAAATTCACATTTTGTAAAATAAACTTATATTTGTTGTCATTATATTTAAAAATAAAAAAAATGCAAGACGGAATTTACGCAAAATTTAATACGAACAAAGGCGTTATTTTAGTGAAATTAACGCATGATAAAACACCGGGAACTGTCGGGAACTTTATAGGACTGGCTGAAGGAAACCTGGAAAATGATGTTAAACCTCAAGGGAAACCGTATTATGACGGATTAAAATTCCACAGAGTTATTTCAGATTTTATGATTCAGGGAGGTTGTCCGCTTGGAAGTGGCGTAGGCGGACCCGGATATCAGTTTGACGATGAATTTCATCCGGAATTAAGACATGATACTCCGGGAGTATTGTCTATGGCAAACGCAGGACCGGGAACTAACGGATCACAGTTTTTTATTACGCATGTGGAAACACCTTGGTTAGACAATAAACACACCGTTTTCGGACATGTTGTAGAAGGACAGGATATCGTTGATGCAATTCAGCAAGATGACGTAATTGAAAGCCTTGAAATCGTTAGAGTAGGTGATGAAGCGCAGAAATGGAATGCAATTGAAGCGTTCCGTACTTTCGAAGGTTCTCGTGAAAAACGTATTGCAGAGCAAAAACGTCAGGCTGAAGAAGCAATGGAAAAACTGGCTGCCGGTTTTGATAAAACGGAAAGCGGTTTACGTTATAAAATGATTCAGAAAGGAAACGGTAAAAAAGCAGAAAAAGGCAGAACTGTTTCTGTGCATTATACAGGATCTTTAGAAAACGGAATGGTTTTCGACAGTTCGTATAAAAGAAAACAACCGATCGAATTCCCGTTAGGAAAAGGTCATGTTATCGAAGGATGGGATGAAGGTATTGCATTATTACAAGTAGGTGATAAAGCCCGTTTTGTAATTCCTTCTCATTTAGGTTACGGATCTCGTGGTGCAGGTGGTGTTATTCCACCGGATGCAACGCTTATTTTTGATGTGGAATTAATGGATGTGAAATAATATATTTTATTCTTGTAGTAAAAACTGCCTTATATGGCAGTTTTTTTTATTTATATATAATGCATTTTGAACTTTTTTTATCTTGCAGATGAGTTTTTAAGTGTTAAAATGTCTTGTTTTTGTATGCGTGCATATAATTAAAGTGTTAAAATTAACATTTTTTTATTAAATTATAACTTTTGTTGAGGGATGTAACATTCTTGTAGCCAGAAGATTGATTTTATTTTTTATAATATCACATTTTTTTTACTAAAGCGAAAAAAAAAATAGTATTTTGGGAATGTCAATTATTTGCAAATAAGACATAACAACTTAATAAACTTTAAAAATTTAGTAATTATGAAAAATAATAAAGACCTTAAAAAGCCTTTTTTTGCGAATTTCTTAGAGAATCAATTATCTAACGAAGAGAAAAATACTGTACAGGGTGGTGACATTATCACGTTAAAAACAGAAGATATGTTACATACACTAAAATATCCATCTGATAACGAAGACGGACCTGGTGGACCGATAACATTAAAAAGCTTGGATATGATGCAGACTATGAAATATCCATCTGATAACGATGAAACTGGTGGACCAATAATCACTCCGGAAATCTAGTGATAAAATTGTTAAGCAGTTAACAAAATAAATATTGATCCGTACACGGCATTGATTTTAATGTTTTGTACGGATCTTATTTAAAATAATAGGTTCTTATTTCCGCTTTTTGAGATTTAGTTTGCTATAATTATTTGGTTTCCAATATAAAATTGTCGTAGATGACAGTTTTTTTATGTTTTCGGGTATTGATTTTTGATTTTAAATGGCAACTTTTAATTCAAATGATTAAACTTATTGTTCTTTTTTTTAATGTAAATTATTGATTTTTAGTTATATGTTTTTTTGATATTTCATCAACAGCTTTTGTTTTAACTTTTTACTTGTGGAAATAGGTAAATTTAAAAAGTCAATTATTTACAGAGATAGAATTTGATTTTTAAATAATGCTAAAACATAATAATTATAAAGAGATCTTTCTTTGCGGTTTCCTTTTTGGGATACCAACTCCTTAAAGATCATTTAGAACCGATTATCATTCAAACACGCAGGTATTCATCTGATGATGCAGACATAACCGTACTTAACGGTATAGGTGTTTTTCCGTTACCACGATAATAGGTATAGGTAATGCAACATTATTTTATTTGAATTTAAATGATATTATGTATAAGCCATAGCAAAGATTTCTATACTATCGATATAGTGATCAGGCGTTTAAGAGAATTAGGGAAAGAGGTTTTCAGACTTGATTCAGATACTTTTTCACATCAATTGAAGTTTGAATATTCTTTTGAAAACGAGAAAGTACAGATTAAGATAGAGCATGAAGGAACAGCGTTTTCAATTGACGATATTGAAGCGGTATATTACCGAAAATTATGGCATATTAATGTTCCGGATGATTTGGATGATACTTTTAAAAGTATCTATAACCAGGAATATACGACAATGCGTAACCTGTTTTTTGAATCACTTCGAAAGTTACCCTGGATGAATCCGATGGAATTGGATCATCGGATCGGGGAAAATAAGTTGGAACAATTATCATACGCCCGCAATGCCGGATTAATGATTCCGGAAACGCTCTTTACCAATGATCCGATTAAGGTCAAACATTTTTTCTATACGGTCTGCAAAGGAAATATGATTGCAAAATTGCACGGTTCTTTGTCCCGTAGCATGAAAGGAGATACTCCTTTTTTCCCCACTACACGTATTCAGGAATCTGACCTTGATAATCTGGAAACCTTAGTGTACTGCCCGATGATTTTTCAACAGAATATCGAAAAACGATACGAGTTGCGCATTATTTATATTGACGGTACATTTTTTACAGGTAAGATTAACGCACAAGCTTCAGAAACCGGGAAAACGGATTGGCGTGCGGCGAAAGACATAATGCCATCCTGGGAATATTATGCCTTACCGGATTCCGTTTGTAATGCACTCGATACAATGATGCGTAATATCGGTCTGTATTTTGGTGCGATTGATATGATTCGGCAAGAGGATGGAACATATATCTTTCTGGAAGTTAACCCGCAAGGGGAATGGGGAATGATTCAGCGTGATTTAGATTATCCGATAGGAGAAACTATAGCTGAAAAACTAGTGGCGAGAATCTGTTAAAGATCAACGCTTTTAATTTGAAATTAAGTGATATTTATATAAAGGGCTACCGGTTGGGAGCAGTTAATAAAAAATAGTTATGGAAAAAGTACTAATTATTACGCATACTCAGGATAATGAATGTATCAATATCGTATCAGATAAAATTAGAAAACATGGTGGGGAACCCATTCGCTTTAATGTTGATGAATATCCGCTTAAATATAGTTTAAGCAGCTGTTTTGAAAACGGAGAATGGAAAATATATCTTGATTATGAGGGCGCAAATCGAGTAGCGCTTCATGAACTGGCAGGATTATGGTACAGACGTAGCTTTAATTTAGGAGGAAATCTGGCTACTGTGTTGGAGAGAGAATATTTGGGAAGTGTATACGGTGAAATTCGTGCTACTTTTTTCGGGTTTTTAGAAAGTTTACCTTGTTTTCAGATCGGGAAATACAGTAAATACAGACGCTTGGACAGTAAGGAAGAACAAATGCGTATCGCCGATTTCTTAGGAATGAAAGTACCGGAAACCTGTATTACCAATAGTCCTGAAGAGGCAAAACGTTTTTTTAGGGATCATCCGAACGGCGTGGTTACCAAAATGCAAAGTTCTTTTGCAATTGAAAGAGACGGAGTTGAAAATGTTGTGTTTACCAATCTTATTAAAGAAGAGGATTTGGATAACATTGAAACATTACAATATTGTCCGATGCAATTCCAGGAAAAGCTGGATAAAAAAGTAGAATTGCGTATTACAATCGTAGGAGATGAGATTTATGCTTTTGAAATCGACTCTCAAAAACTGGACAATGCTAAATTAGACTGGCGCCGGGAAGGAATCGAATTATTAAGTGATTGGAAACCGTATGAATTACCTGCCGACTTACGTGATAAGTTATTGCAGATGATGGATATGTATGAGGTAAATTACGGAGCGATCGATATTATTGTAACGCCGGATGATAACTATTATTTTCTGGAAATTAATGCTGCCGGAGAGTTTTTCTGGTTGGATAGATTGTTACCGGACAACCCGATTTCTGATCAGATTGCAAAGGTTTTGTTAGGAAAAGCGAATCGTAGATATACACCTGTTTTTGATAAAACTAACGTGAGTAGTTTAATATAATCAATTCAGATCGAAAGTAAAGGATAAGCTCTCTTCGGAGGGCTTTTTTTATTTATTGATACGACTTTTTTAGGAATAGCAATTCGGATTTGAATATTTTAAATGTCAAAACAATTCATTCTTTTATGAATTGATACCTTTTGATGTATGATTTTCAATTCAATAATATTGAATTATTGATCATTTTTCAGATGTATCTGTTTGATATTGAATTACTTGGTTATTCTGTTTGGATTTTTATAACATTTTTATTTTAAAAACAATATTACTTTTGAAAAGTCAATTATTTGCAAATGAAACTGACTTTTAAAATTAATTATTTAATGTAAAATTTTTATCATGAAGAAGAATAATGAACAAGAAAAGAAACCGTTTTTTGCTGGTTTTTTAGAGAATCAAATTGGGAATGAAGAAAGTAGTACTATTCAGGGAGGTGGTAAGATTATTACTCGGGTTGGATCCGATACGGATGCAGAATGGCCTTCAGGTTACACCTATCATGTAAGTTCGGTAGCCATATTTCCAGAGCGAAAACGTTATTATGGAGGATCACGCAGGTATTTTTCAGGAGACACTAATGATATATCCTGTAGATTTTTTCCGGGGTAATTTAAAATAAGTTATTATTATTAAGTTGATAGTTCAATAGCTGCTTTTTAATAGTAACAGATAAATGCTTAAAAGAAAAGTTAGAAGCTCTCTACGGAGAGCTTTTTTACTGATTTGTCATTTGCTTTTGTATTTTTACAAAATATTTAATGATTATGCGTTACCTTTTAATTTATCTGTTTTTCTTTAGTTTTTTTACTGCCAATGCACAAGTTGCCGTACAACATTGCGGATATGATTTTACATCCTATCTGGTGTTGGATGTTCATGAAAACGGCAAAAAAGAAAATATCAAGGATTTAAAAATTACTATTGTAGATAGCGACGGGAAAGAAGTTATCAATGTAAATAATGCTTATAGCTGGACAAATAGTAACAAGCCGATGGTCTTTTCATTGAATTATAAGATCGATGAAAGCGGGAAAAAAATTCCGGGAGAAGCCGATAAAAATGGAAAAAGCCGTTGGTTTTTCCCGTTTGCAAAGGATAATTATCTGTTATCTGTAACCAATACATTTCCGGCTGAAAACTTTTCAATTAAAGTAGAAGACATTGACGGCAAAGCAAATGGCGGGTCTTTTAAAACGCAGTTAGTTCCGCTAAACAGTTATAATATGTATGTGTTGTGTTCGGCACAAAACGAAAGACAGGCGATGCAATTCGGGCCAAGAACCAACCGACCGGTTGAGATTATTTTAGAAAAGTAATTGTCGGACATAAAAAAAACACCATCAAAATAGAAAGGTGTTTTTATCTTAAAAATTATTCTTCAACCGGATTGGAAACGGAAATGATACGAAGTGACTTTACGCCGGCAGGCATTTCCCAATCCACTTCATCGTTTTCCTTAAATCCGATTAATGCAATGCTCAAAGGTGCAATTACGGATACTTTTCCTTCTTTAATGTTGGAAAGTGCCGGTAAAACAATCTGGATTTTCATACGTTGTTTGGCTTTGGTATCTTCAATTTCTACAAAAGAATTGATACGAACAATATTGTCATCCAGAATTCCGTCTTTGTTTACAATCGCACGATCCAATTCCTGCGACAATTGCATTATTTCTTTTTTACTGGTGCTGGTCTGACTGCTTTTAGTCAACTCGCGCAGCACTTGATAATCGGTCAATGATAATACGGGTATTGGTTTCATAACTATTATCTTTAAAAATTAGATATTTCCTTTTTAGTATTGATTTCTTTCTCTTTAAAATATAACTCGGCAAAACTATGATTGGTATTTCCTGAAGTTCTGCGATAAAATACATTTGGAGTAATGTTTTTCGGATGTTCAAATCCGCATGCTCCTATAAATTCGCCCAGTGCTTTCATCGTATTTTTATGGAAGTTAGCGACACGAACACTTTTATCAGTAATATCAATTCCTTTATATAACGCTTTATCCTGTGTAGCAATTCCGACCGGACATTTACCGCTGTCGCATTGTAAAGCCTGGATACAACCCAGAGAAAACATCATACCACGTGCACTATAACACGCGTCGGCACCTAAAGCCAAGGCTTTTGCCATGTCAAAAGCGGAAATCACTTTTCCGGCAGCCAGAATTTTAATTTGTTCACGAATACCATATTGACGCAATGTAGCGCTAACAAATACTAATGCATCCGAAAGGGCCATACCCATATAGTCGATAAATTCTAACGGAGCGGCTCCGGTTCCGCCCTCCGCACCATCGACAGTAATAAAGTCAGGGAAAATCCGGGTTTCCATCATGGCTTCAACTATCGTTACAAATTCGTCCTGACGTCCGATACAGATTTTAAATCCAACCGGCTTTCCGTTCGAAAGTTGGCGTAGCTGATTGATAAAATACATTAACTCCATTGCATTAGAAAATGCAGTATGAGCAGACGGTGAATGTACGGTTGTATACGGTTCAATACTTCGGATTCGGGCAATTTCCGGTGTGTTTTTCTCCGCCGGTAATAATCCTCCGTGTCCGGGTTTGGCTCCTTGTGATAATTTTAATTCGATCATTTTTACTTCCGGATAGGCGGCTCTTTCTGCAAATAATTGATCAGAAAATGTTCCGTCCTGATTACGACAACCGAAATATCCGGTACCGATTTGCCAGATCAGATCTCCTCCTTGTAAATGATAATCACTAATACCTCCTTCACCGGTATTGTGTGCAAAACCACCCATTTTAGCTCCTTTGTTTAAAGAAGTAACGGCTGTTTTACTCAATGCTCCGTAACTCATGGCGCTGATGTTTAGAATACTGGCGCTATAGGGTTGTAAACATTGTGTATTTCCGATTGTGATACGAAATGTAGCTTCATCAGCCTTTTTCGGGTAAACGGAATGAGCAGCCCATTCATAGCCGATACGGTTCGGATCATCCTGCATTCCGAATGAAATCGTTTGTTTTTCATTTTTTGCCCGCTGATATACAATCGAACGTTGTCTGCGGTTAAACGGTTTTCCGTCTAGTTCTCCTTCAAAAAAGTATTGTCGGAATTCGGGACGCACCGATTCAAAAAGATAACGCATCCGACCGATAAGCGGATAGTTACGACGAATGGAATGGCGAGGCTGGAAGGTGTCGACAGCAATAATGATCATCAGTGCTATCGGGAATAATAAAATTTCCCAGGCCAGACCATGAAATTGAACAAAATACAAACCTGCGATTAATGCGGTAATCGCTACAAACCAAATAATTTGACGTGCAACCAGGGATGCAAAAAACTTTTTAGATGTCATGATAAATATGCAAAAAGTGTCCGGCGGAAATAATCGGCCGAATTAAGTTAATTTACTGTATAAAGTTTGAAGGATGTACCCGCGTATATATGCAAAAAGAAAAACGAACTATATACGGGGTCTAATTGATGAAGGCTTTGCTGTGTGAAAATAGAACAGCCATACTGCGTTTCCTTACAGAAAGCAATGGCCTGAAAACCGTTAAAAAGGGATTACTTAACATGGTTTGTCTTGTATTTACACAAGGCAAAGGTAGGTATTTTTTTTATATCTGCATTATTTCCACTTAATATTGCAGCCCAGACTTGGTTTTTGATCCGGGTTGATTCCTCTGTTATAAACGACACCATCAATAGCACCGCGTAAATCACTACCGCTTAAAGGAATACCGTTTCCGGGTCTGCTGTCGTCTAATTGTCCGCGATATACAAGCTTATTCAGATTGTCAAATAAGTAAAAATCCGGAGTACAAGCCGCATCATAATTCTTTGCAACTTGTTGTGTCTCATCATACAAATAAGGAAATTCAAATCTGTTTTCAAAAGCAAATTCGGTCATTAATTCCGGAGCATCCTGCGGATAATTAACAACATCATTACTCGAAATAGCAATAAAACCGATTCCCTGAACACGATAATCGTTAGCAATTCGCACCACTTCTTCAATTACATGATGTACAAAAGGGCAATGATTACAGATAAACATAACGACCGTTCCTTTTTCTCCTTTTAAATCGGAAAAAGAATAAAAAGTATCCGATGAATTGGTGTCTTTCAGATAAAATTCAGGAGCAATTGTACCTAACGGTAACATGTTTGACGGTGTACGAGCCATTTTGATTCAGTTGTTAAAAGTTTTTAAAGATAAGTATTTACCGAATGATTTGCTAATTTTGAAAAAAACGAATCCAAATAGAAAATGAATCAGGAAACAATTACATGGGGTGATTTTGAAAAAGTAGAAATGCGAGTGGGTACCATACTCGAAGTCAACGATTTTCCGGAAGCCCGAAAGCCAGCCTATCAACTTACGATTGATTTCGGGACGGAAATCGGAATTCGAAAATCGTCGGCACAAATCACAAAACATTATACAAAAGAGCAACTTAACGGCCGACAAATTGTTG
The DNA here is from genome assembly GCF_024496085.1 of Flavobacterium cerinum. NCBI lineage: Bacteria > Pseudomonadati > Bacteroidota > Flavobacteriia > Flavobacteriales > Flavobacteriaceae > Flavobacterium > Flavobacterium cerinum. Next base: position 2,671,991 of record NZ_CP101751.1, read on the forward strand.
CGGTTGTCAATTTTCCGAAAAAACAAATAGGAAAATTTATGAGCGAATGTCTGGTTTTGGGCGCTGTTGCAGGTGAAGGAGATATTATATTATTAGCACCCGATTTTAAAATAGAAAACGGTTTACGTATCGCTTAATTCGAAGTTAGCCATTTTGAAACGGAATAAGTTTCATTATTGTGGTATAAACGGGCTTTTTCCCGAAACTGTAAAGGAGTATAACCACTGTGCTTTTTAAAAAAACGACCAAAATAGGACGGATCTTCAAACTGTAATTCGTAAGCAATTATATTAATCGGTTTATCACCGAGCAATTGTTTTTTGATTTCCAATAGTAACTGATCGTCCAAATGCTGTTTTAATGATTTTCCTGTAGCTGATTTAAGAAGTGTGCTGAGGTATTTTGGAGCGCATTGTAATCGGGAAGCATAGAATTCAGTGCTTCTTTCAGTACGGTAAAATGTTTTGATCAATTCAAAAATGATAGTCAACCGGTTATGTAACTTTTGGTTAATAGCCGGTTTGTAGTATTTATCAATTGCGACTAAAAGTGCCTGAACGTAATATCGGATAAGGCTAAAGTTTATCGTTGCATTTTGTTGTTCGATTCGAATCAGCTCCAGAAGTTTTTGGATCACCGGATTAGCGCTGGTTGGAATATCAGCAAATTTAGCTTCTTTAAACGGGATTAATAATTGCAATTGCATTGCTTCGGCATCAATAAAGTTTTTATCGAAAAGTAAAGCCTTCGCCCGGATAGCCGGATCGTCAATATAATGTATTTGCCCGGGTAAAATCAGGGCGATACGATGTTGCAGAACCGGAACGGCTTCAAAATCGATATAGTGTATCCCTGCGGTTTCAAAGAAAAGAATTTCATAAAAATCATGACTGTGCGGCGGCATCTGAAATAATATTGGATGTTGCCGGTAATCGTAATCACAGAGAATAACCGGACGTTTGGTGTCCGGAAATTCAAGGTTCTGTATTATTATTGCATCGGATATTGCCATTGCATTAAACATTCGGTTTCCCCGGTAGTAACTTCTGTTTGTTCTTCCAGAAGTACAAAACCCTGTTTTTGGTAAAATAGGATACTGGGACCGTTCTTTTTATAAACTTTTAATTGTATGCTCGGATATTGCTGTTTGACAAAATCAATCAGTTGTTTCCCGATTCCTTTGCCTTGCAGGTTGGTAGCTACAAAAATAGCAGCTAAGAATGAATCGACCATGGAAACAAATCCTCCGACGGTATTATTTTCGATAAAAACATAGGTGTCGGAATTAGGAAGATAGGTCTGAGCCATTTCAGCTTTATTTGCTTCCCAGTATTCGGCAGCAATAAAATCATGCGCTTTGACAGAAACGGCATACCATAAGGCAACCGTTTCATCGATTTCTGTAGGTTGTAATTTTCGTATCATCTTATTTTTGTATTGATACTGCAAATGTATTCCTGACAAAAAGACTAACGATCGGACAAAAGGATGATAGTATAGGACTTTAGAAGATGATAACGTTTTATACGAGCGTTGTCCGGATAATGATAAAGGATAAAACAGATATAAATGTCCACAATATAATGCCTTGTGCAAGTGGACGAAGACCGGCTTTTTTCAAGGATTCACGTGTTAATCCGGCTCCGATAAGAAACAAGGTGACTACAAGTCCTTTTTTAGCAATCATAACGATAGTTTCATTAAAATGATGAAAAGAAGGGAAATAACTGTTCCAAAGCATAGCGAGTACAAACAGAAAGATAAAATACGGGATTGCGATTCGACTATCTTTATTTTTAAAAAAGAAGGAGGTTAGTAACGATAACGGGATAATCCATAAAGCGCGTTGTAATTTCACCGTCGTAGCAATATGCAATGCCGTATCTCCATATCGTTGCGCTGCACCGACTACAGAACTGGTATCATGAATAGCAATCGCACACCACATTCCAAATTGAGATTGACTCATACCGAATAGGTGACCCAAAAACGGAAACAGGAATAATGCAATGGAATTCAGGATAAAAACGGTAGCAAGTGAAACCGAAATGTCCGATTCTTTTGCTTTTAGTATCGGAGTTAAAGCAGCTATGGCACTTCCGCCGCAAATTGCTGTTCCGGCTGAGATCAGGAAACCTGTTTTTTGTGGAATTTTAAATAATTTACCTAGTAAGATACCAAAAATAAGGGTAACTGTTATTGAACCTATTGTAAACAGAAAACCGTCTTTACCGGTTTGTAACGCATCGGTCAGATTCATACCGAATCCTAATCCGACAATCGAAAACTGTAATAGTATTTTTGTGAGTTTTTGACTGGCTTTTTCAAATGGATTTCCGATTAAAAAAGTGATGATAAAACCGAATAAAAGGGCTAACGGAGCCGTAATAAAAGGAAAAAGACATAAGGTGATGCTAAACAGGAAAATACCGTGTTTAAGTTTGGGATTTTGTTCAAAAATGGTCATGGTTGTCTGATTTGTTTGTCAGACAAAGTTCCGCCAATTAATAAGGATGTGCCAATGATAAAAAGTTATAGGGTATAACTTTTGGTTATACTGTTTTGGGCAAAGCGCAGAAATATTTCCGGTATTTTTTCCGGTTGGCCTTGTAAATGAGCAAAATAAAAAATACGCTTAATATCCAGATCGTCAATGTCGATTACTTTAAATTCACCTTCGGTAATTTCTTTACTAACCGCTGAAATGGACAGGAATGCCATACAATTGGAATTGGAAAGAAAGGATTTGATACTTTCGGTACTACCAAGCTGCATGATAATATTCAGATCATTTAACCGGATATTATGGGATCGGAGTTCATGGGCAATAACATCAAGACTACCGGAGCCGTTTTCCCGTAATACAAGCGGTATACGCAGCAAATCATCTTTACTGATCGTGTCATTGGATGCCAGTTCCTGTGAAGTATGAACTACAGCAACAATTTCGTCTTTTAGAAAAGGAATGTATTTTAAATCCTTGTTATTGGATTTACCTTCTACAATACCGAGTGCCACTTTTTTCCGGAGAACAGCGTTTTCAATCTTTTCTGTATTGGCATCTAAAAGAGAAATTCGAATATCCGGAAAGTGTTTGTAAAAATTAGCCAAAATAGGAGGTAGGATATAATGACTTAACGTTGTACTGGCTCCTAATACTAATTCGCCGGTTTGCTTGTCTTTTAAAAGGCCGAGATCATACTGAATTTTACGATAAATTTCAAAAATAGATCCGGCATGTTGGTACAGTATTAACCCGGCTTCAGTTAAGGCTATTTTATTTCCCTGTCGTTCAAACAACCGGATATCGAGCTCGGTTTCCAGTTCCTTAATGTTTTTAGTGACGGCCGGCTGAGTAATACACAGGATTTCCGCAGCTTTAGTAAAGCTTAGATGGTCGGCAACGGTATAAAATATTTTAAGGCGTATATCAGACATGGTTAAGTCAATTACAGTATAACCAAAGTTACAATTTTATAATGGTTTATCGGTTAATACTCCGTAAAGCACGTTTAATAATATAAGCTGTTTCTTTGGTCGGACTCTCTTTTTCCCATTTTTTACACAAATTGACTACAAAATCCGGTCGGGTTTTTGAAGCATCGTTAAGCCAGTTGGCCACACTGTCCCGAACATATTTAGAGGAATCGGATTTTAAAGGTTCTAAAATATTACTTCCGGTTTCAGGTGTTTCTTTTAAAGCTTCTATATGTTTGCACCAAACGCCTCTCGGCCGAATGGATTCACTCGCAAACCGGCGTATGTATTCGTTGTCGGATAGTGTCCACGGGGTTAGTAATACAATGGCTTGTTCCAGATTTTCAGTAATATCGGCTCGTAATGCTATCCAACTGATTTCCCGAACGCCAAAGTGATTGTCGGCGGCAAAAGGTTGCATTCGTTCCAGCTTTTCTGCCAACGGTCGGTCGCTCTTACCGATAAAATAGGTCGCCCAACAACGAACTGTATCCGATGGATGTACCGATAATTTTTCAAATAAACCGGTATCATTATAAATATAGCTTTGTGTTAGTAAACTCACACCGATCATTTCGTTAATCTGAGTAACCGTTTGCTTTTTCAGGTTGGCAATATCAGTCAAAATATCGTTGAGGTATTCTTTTCGGTTCAGCGCAATCAGTACCTTTTCCAAAAGCTGTTTCTGATTAATGGCCAGCCATTCGTTGAGATTGGCCGATTCGATCAGGCCATTATTAAGTTGATCCCGTATTTCCGGTGGGATTTCGGCAATGGTTCGTGCTCCTTTTCGTACGGTCATAATTGGGCTATTAAGGTTTCCATTTCAACACGGTTCATATAATTCGGATCGATATGGCTATAACAAATGACATTGTTCTGATCAATAACAAATATAGCAGGAATCGGCAGAATATAACGGGTATCGTCATTGAAATCTTCCAGATTAATGCCTAACTGTTTGTAGTAAGGACGCACAAAATCCGGGAGTTCGAATGTAATTCCCAATTGTTGTGCGAGCGCATTGTTTTTGTCGGTTAATAACGGATAGGAAAGCTGATGTTGTTCGGTTAACTGATCATTAAAAGGAGTTAATTGCGGACTTACAGCGATGAGTACTGCTTTTTTTGACCGGATTGTTGTGTAAACCGATTCCAAAGCCTGTAATTCCAGATTGCAATAGGGACACCAGGAACCTCGGAAAAAAGCAATAATTAACTTCTCTTCCGTATGGATATCAGATAAATGAATCGTTTCACCGGATGAGGTTAAAAGATTGAAATCCGGAAAAGTAGCAGCTAATGGAATGACATTCTTTTTGGAATGATTCGATAGTAGTTCAGTAATTGTATTTTGAAAAGCGTCCTGTATTTCTCGAGGAAGTAGGGAAGTCAATTGTTCATTCAGGGATTCGATTTGTTTTTGCAGATTATTCATAACATTTCCTTTATTTTTGTAAAGGTCATGGCTTAAAAACAATTCCACAATACGGGATTTTTTTATCCCATAGGGTGGAAAAAGGAACTAATATTGAAAAACAGCGACTTCCGAATAAATTAAATTTAAAAAAAATGAAAACGAAGATACGGATTACCGAAAATAAGATATGTCCGCTGGAAGAAGCCGTGAATACGATTAGCGGGAAATGGAAAATTCCGATTTTATGGCAAATGAATGAGGGTTTAAAACGACCAAGTGAATTCCTTCGGGGTATCGCGGTAGTTGACCGACGTGTTTTAAATCAGCAGCTTAAGGAAATGGAAGCCGACGGTTTGATTTTTAAGGAGACCTTCCCGGAATTACCGCCTCGTGTAGAATATACACTTACGGAATTAGGTGAACAGCTTGTTACCGTATTATGGTCATTAAACAACTGGGGAGAAGTATTACTTGCTCATCGGGAATCACAATATACGGATTAATTTTACGTTTCATTTTTGTACATAAAGAACTACATGAGAATTCCCCAATATCTGTTGTTACTGTTTTTTTTACCGATTATGCCAACCGCATTTGCTCAGGTTGACAGTACTTATATCGGAAAATTTCCACAGGAATATTCGGCGCGATTGTACTTATCCCGAAAATTTGTCACCTTGAATAGTGATTATCCCGATGCTGATTCTAAAGAGTATATTGCCAATAGTCCTTTTGCAATTGGTGCGGGTTTTACCTGGGGAAATTCGGGGTTGAGTTATAGTTACGGATTTGGATTTCTGGCGGATAAATCGAAAGGAAAAACCCGGTATTTTGATCTGGAATACCACTATTATGGTCGGAAAATTGTGCTCGATTTTTTCGGAATGGACTATAAAGGGCTATATTATGAAGATAAAGGAAGAGATATTCTTGAAATGTATTCGGATGCACAAATAACGAACATTGGAGTTTTCGGACAATATGTATTTAACGGAGATCGCTTTTCCTATCGTGCCGCTTTCGATCAGGTTCAGGTACAGTTAAAATCGACGGGTAGTTTTTTACTGGGTGGCGGAGCTTATTACAATCGGGTACGGGCTGATAATGTAATCGGTTTCCGGAAAGAAATGTACCAGATCGGACCAAGTCTTGGTTATGCCTATACCTGGGTGATCAACCCGCGTTTTTTTGTAACGGGATCGTTAACACCCGGTGTTACGCTCGGATTTAAAAGTCTGGATGATAAAATTGCCTGGAATCCGAGCTTGTTTTTCCGCTTTGCATCGGGCTATAATGCCAATGATTGGTCGGTGAATCTTTCTTTTCTGATGAATCGATTGTATGTATCTTACGAACAAAACAACCAGGTTGGCATTAGTTCTGCGACCTTGCAGTTAATGCTGATCAAACGTTTTGACAGCCAATCCCGGTTGCTTAAAAAATTACCCCGACTATAAAAAATAGAATAGTGCTTATAACCAGGAACCGAATTTTCGGATAAATCGTTCCTTGGCGAATTGTACCAAAAAGCAATAACCGGTTAAAATCCCGATTAGCCACGGAAAATAACTAAACGGCAATGGTTGCAGGTTTACGGATAATGCAAACGGAGTAAACGGAATCAGTAATCCGATTAACATTACCAATGATGTCAACGCTACAACCGGAGCGGTAGCCCAACTTTGAATAAAAGGAATTTTTCGGGTACGGATCATGTGTACAATTAATACCTGTGATAATAAACCTTCTACAAACCAACCGGTTTGAAACAATTGTTGTTGTTCAGGCGCATTGGCTTTAAAAACATAAAACAAAACGGCAAATGTAATATAGTCGAATATCGAACTGATCGGACCGATACAAAGCATAAACCGACTAATACTGTTGGCGTCCCATTTTTGCGGTTTTTCGAGAAAATCTTTATCCATTCTGTCCCACGGAATAGCGATTTGTGAGATATCATACAACAAGTTTTGAATCAGCAGTTGAATCGGTAGCATCGGTAAAAACGGAAGGAAAATACTGGCGCCTAACATACTGAACATATTACCGAAATTACTACTGGTGGTCATTTTAATATATTTAATAATGTTTCCGAAAGTTCGCCGACCATATACGACTCCTTTTCGTAAGACCATCAGGTCTTTTTCAAGTAAAATAATATCGGCACTTTCTTTCGCAATATCAACAGCCGTGTCTACAGAGATCCCTACATCGGCATGACGTAAAGCCGGTGCATCGTTGATTCCGTCGCCCATAAAACCTACAGTATGACCCTGTGCCTGAAAAAGAGAAACAATCCGGGATTTTTGTACGGGGTTCAGTTTCGCAAAAATACTGGTCGTTTGCAATCGTTTGCTTAATTCCGTATCGTTTAGCTGACTGATTTCATGACCTAAAAGGACATTATGAAACGGAATTCCAACGTCACGACATATTTTTTTGGTTACAATATCATTGTCGCCGGTTAAAACTTTAATCGAAACACCAAGCTTTTGAAGACTTTCAATGGCTGGTTTTGCAGACGGTTTGGCCGGATCGAGAAAACCGATAAATCCGGTCAAAACCATATCTTTTTCATCCGCAATAGTATAATTGGCATTACGGGAATCGTATTCTTTAATGGCTACTAACAATACTCGCAAACCGTCTTCGTTGAGCTTTTTAGAAGTATGCATTACAGTAGTCCGTATTGTATCGTCTAAAGGAACAATCGTATCATTTTCAATATGGATCTGTGCATTTTCGCCCGGATAAAAAGCATGAGAACACAAATCCAGTAATTCTTCAACAGCTCCTTTGCAAATCAATAACTGTTTACCGTTTTTTTGTTCCAGAATCACGCTCATACGGCGACGTTGAAAATCAAACGGAATTTCATCTACTTTACGGTAATTTTCTTCCACTTTAAGATAATCGTGAAGCTCCACATGTTCCAGAACAGCTACATCCAACAGATTTTTTAGTCCGGTTTGGTGGAAGCTGTTAAAGTAAGCCCATTTCAGTACTTCATCATCATCATTTCCCAGAACATTCAGATGGCGTTCCAGAATGATTTTGTCCATCGTTAGCGTACCCGTTTTATCCGTACATAAAATATCCATTGCTCCGATATTTTGTATGGCGTTTAACCGTTTTACGATTACGTTTCTTTTGCTCATGTTTTTGGCGCCTTTTGCCAAATTAGCCGTTACGATCATCGGAAGCATTTCCGGTGTTAATCCCACGGCAATCGCAATCGCAAAAAGCAAAGCATCCATCCAGTTATTTTTGGTTAATCCGTTGATTACAAATACCAACGGAACCATTACCAGCATATAACGGATCAAAAGCCAGCTTACTTTATTTACACCCTTATCAAAACTGGTTTCCGGACGTTTAGTGCCCAAAGCTTTTCCGATTTTTCCGAGATAAGTATCGTTTCCGGTAGTGACAACGATTGCTGTTGCCGTGCCGCTGATTACATTGGTTCCCATAAAACAGATATTATCAAGTTCCAAAGGTGATTTTTCTGTATCGGAATCAATTGGAAGATCGCTTTTTTCCAACGGAAGAGATTCGCCGGTTAAAATGGCCTGACTTACAAAAAGGTCTTTGGATTGCAGGATACGGATATCGGCCGGAATCATATCTCCGGCACTTAGGTAAACAATATCACCGGGTACAATATCTTTAAAGTTAATTTCCTGTTTCCCGCCGACACCACGTAAAACTGTAGCGGTCGTTTCCACCATGTTCTTGAGCTCTTCTGCGGCTTTACTGCTACTGAATTCCTGCCAGAAGCGAAGCAAGGAACTCAATATAACCATTACACTGACAACAATAATGGTTTTGTAATCCTGCTGACCCGGTTCGGCCAGAATAATATCCATTACAATAGAAATGAGTAGCAGTACAATCAGTACAATAATAAAAGGATTGATAAATGTGCTTAACAACTGGGAATACCACGGCGCCGGCTTTTCATGCATGATTTCGTTGTATCCGAAAACTTTTCTTTTTTCTTCCGATTGTTCCGCGGTTAATCCGTCCGGGTTACTTTCCAGAAAGGAATAAAGGGATATAGATCCGGCTTTGGCTGCTTCATAAAGACGATTCGCCTGATTGGAATCAAAACCCTGTAAAATGGTTTTAGCTGATTTTATTTTTGAGATAAACATTACGGTACTTTTTTAAGGAGTTACTTTTGGGTCGGATTTGCCGTTTTATTGCGGGCAACGCTTCCTGCTTCCGGTTTCCGACAAAAGCGAATCCAGATCCAAACCTAAAAAGGTATCGTAATTTTTAACCGGTTGTTTTGATTTAACCGGCTTAAAGACCGTAATTAAAAAAGAAATTAATTTCATGACATCCATGTTTTTGCTCCCTGAAGAACAAACAAACGGCTTGTCCTTAAAGAGAAATGTTAGTACTTAATTCGGGATAATCGTCCATGATTATAGTTATTATTACGGCAAAGGTAAGGTAAGCCTGTTCACAAGGCTGTTAGAGACACTTTAGAATATTATTAGAAAAATATTAGAAGCTGTCAATTTTGAAAAAGTAAGTAAATTAAGTAATTGTATTGTTTGTGAGTATGTTATAGCTTAAATTAGTGAATTTAAATTAAATTTAAGTTTAAAATGTTATAAAAAAGGTGTTTTTTTAGTAATTTAGGTAACGCGATCCCCAAAAAACAATACCTATGGCTTTAACTACCTTTAACAACAGTATTCCCGGAATAATCCGGCATTCCCAAAAGCGAATCGTCTTTTATAACGATTAAAAGAGAAGTTATGAAAACGGCTTTGTTATCTTATAAGGATGGGGTATTTACCAGTATCCGAAACGACGATCAGCTTGTTTTTTCAGAAGCACAATTGGTAATGGGGTTTGGCGCGCCGGAGTTAATACGCACACCGGATACGTATGAATTTTTAAAATTACAATTTCCGTTTGCTACAATTGTTTTGTGCTCTTCTTCCGGTGAAATATACGACAGAGAAGTACGCGACGGAACAGTTTCCGTTTGTGCGGTTTCATTTAATACGACTACACTTGCCACAGCTCAGGTTACAATTGAAGATTTTTCATCCGGTTTTGAAGCCGGAAAAGCATTAGTTGAACGACTGCCGATTACCGGTTTACGCCTGATATTTATAATATCGGATGGTGGTAAGGTGAACGGAAGCGAACTGGTAAAAGGGATGAATTCTGTAAAACCGGATCAGGTTTTAATAACCGGAGGTTTGGCGGGTGATGCGGATCGGTTTGAAAAAACGTTTGTCGGATTGAATAATTATCCCGAATCCGGAAAGATAGTAGCGATTGGATTTTATGGCGATAAACTAATCTTGTCTCATGGTTCTTTGGGCGGATGGGATGTATTCGGATTAGAACGAACCGTTACGCGTTCGGATCAAAATATATTATATGAAATTGATCATAAGAATGCATTGGAATTGTATAAAACCTATTTAGGCGATTATGCTGCCGAATTACCCGGATCGGCATTACTGTTTCCGTTGGCATTAAAACTAAATAACGGAGAGGAAACGATAGTACGGACGATTCTTTCTGTTGATAATAATACTAAAACGATGACGTTTGCAGGTGATCTGCCGGAAGGAAGCAAAGTCAGGTTTATGAAGGCTAATTTTGATAAACTGATTGATGCCGCCAGTGATGCCGCTAATTCCTGTCTTTCGTTAGCCCGTACAAGTCCAAAACTGGCTTTACTGATCAGTTGTGTAGGGCGAAAATTAATATTGGGAAACCGAATTGAGGAAGAGGTAGAGGCCGTTGCGGATATGTTCGGTTCGGAAACACTTTTGACCGGATTTTATTCCTATGGCGAAATATCGCCGTTACACCCTTTCTCCAATTGTGAATTACATAACCAGACTATGACCATCACAGGACTTAATGAAATTGATTGATTATGACGTATCATAAATTACTACAAAAGCAAATTATCAAATATTTGCCGAAAACACTTAGACAACACAACGACATGAATCAGTTCCTGGATGCGATCGATGCGACATATCAAACCTATGAAAAGGAAAAAAATATTATGCATCATGCCTTTCAGGAAAGTGAAAAAGAATATAATGAAGTAAACGAAAGCCTTAAAAAAGAATACGAACTTAAAAAACGTTCGATAGATAATTTATACGAAAGCCTTCAGCAAATTAATGAGGAACCTATAATGATCAGCGATAAGGAAAAAAATGACTTGTTGTTTATTTCCGGCTATCTGAATGAACAAATCAATAAGCGAAGAGAATCGGAAGAAAGCCTTAATCATACGATTCAGCTGCTTAAAACATTATTGGCGAACCTGCAATCCGGTATTCTTGTGGAAGATAAAGACCGGAATATCTTATTTGTAAACCAATTGTTTTGCGACTTTTTTCAACTGGGAAAAGCACCGGATGATCTGATCGGTCAGAATTGTAAGGCGATGGTTATCGAAAGTTGTCATTTGTTTAAAGATTCCGGACTCTTTAAAAATCGTTTTGAAACCATATTCAAGAATAAAATGATGGTAACAAACGAGATTATGGAAACAATCGATGGCCGTTTTTTTGAACGGGATCATGTGCCGATTCTTGTCAACGGTGAATTGAAAGGGCATTTATGGAAATATACGGATGTGACTGAAAGAGAGAAAACGCTTTCCCTGATTGAACAGAGCGAAGAACGCAATCGATTAATCATGAATGCGGCTTTGAATGCGATCATTAATATCGATAGTAAAGGAAACATCACGTTTTGGAACCGACAGGCTACAAAAATGTTTGGTTGGTCACAAACGGAAGTATTCGGAAAAAGCCTTACGGAAACGATTATTCCGTCCCGTTATATTGAAGGTCATAATAAAGGAATGAAACATTATCTGGAAACCGGAGAAGGACCGGTGTTAAATAAACAGATCGAGCTTACCGGACTTAATCGGGAAGGGAATGAATTTCCGATTGAAATTTCAATATTACCGATCGAACATAACGATGAAAAATTTTTCTGTGCCTTTATAGAGGATATCTCCGAACGTAAAAAAGCCGAAAACAGTCTGAAAGCACAGGAAGAAAAATATAGAAACATCATCGCTAATATGAACATGGGGCTAATTGAAGTCGACCGCGATGAGAATATCTTATATGCCAATCAGGGATTCCTTACGATTTCCGGTTATGAACTCGATGAAATCCTCGGAAAATATGCACCGGAATTGTTTATGTTTGACGAACATCTGGAATTAGTAAAGGCGAAACGAAAACTACGGGAAAACGGAATATCGAACTTATTTCAGTTACCGGTAAAAAACAAAAAAGGGGAACTGCGTTGGTGGGCGATTAGTGGCGGACCTAATTATGATGATAATGGAGAATGGATCGGATCCATAGGAATTCATTTGGATATTACCGAACAGAAACGACTGGAAATAGCCCTGAAAAATGAAAAAATAAAGGCACAACAGGCTTCGAAATCAAAAGAAGCTTTTCTGGCTCAGATGAGTCATGAAATCCGTACACCGTTAAATGCGATTGTCGGTTTTCTGAGAGAACTGAGCAAACAACAACTAACATCCACACAACGGGATTATATTAATAATAGCGAAATAGCGTCCAAACATCTTTTGGCGATTATTAATAACGTTTTGGATATTTCGAAAATCGAGGCCGGTGAAATGGCATTGGAGAATACCGATTTTGTTTTGGAAAATACAATCGGGAATGTGATCACGGTTTTAAGTCCGCGAGCAAGGGAAAAAGGATTAACGGTACATAAAAATGTAGCTCCTGAAATCAGTAAGGTATTAAAAGGAGATGAACTTCGGTTGGAACAAATTCTGTTTAATTTGCTTGGAAATGCCATTAAGTTTACGGCAAAAGGTGAGATTTTAATCCATTGTGATTTGATTCAGGATGATATTAGCCGACAAAAAGTAAGAATATCGGTTAAGGATACCGGTATTGGTATGGATGCAGGTTATGTTAAAGATATTTTTAAGAAGTTTTCACAGGAAGATAAAGCGGCAACGACTAAAAAATACGGTGGTACCGGATTGGGAATGTTTATCACTAAGGAGCTGGTACAATTAATGAAAGGACGGATTGAAATTGAAAGTGAAAAAGGAATCGGAACGACCTTTCATATTTACCTGAAGCTCGAAAAAGGAGATCCTGAAAGAGTACAAACAACCGGTAAAAAGAGGGAACCGGGAAGTCTTCAGGATGTTTCGGTATTATTGGTAGAAGATAATATACTAAATCGGATGGTCGCTCAGAATTCGCTGAAATATTACAATTGTCAGGTTGAAGAAGCGGAAAACGGATTAAAAGCGATTGAAATTTTAAAACAGAAAAAATTTGATGTCATCCTTATGGATATCCAAATGCCGGAAATGGACGGAATTAAGGCTACTAAAGTCATCCGTAAAGAACTGCAACTGGATACGCCTATAATTGCACTGACAGCTAATGCTTTTAAAACGGAAATCGATCGATGTTATGCCGCCGGGATGAATGATTATGTTACAAAACCCTTTGATGAAGATGTATTGATCGGGCTCATTGCTAAATATGGCATGAAAAAGCGACAACCGGATGTTCTGCAACCGGAATCGGAAACGGAACAAAAGTTATATAACCTCGAAATGTTGCGGGAATTATCCGGTAATAGTGATGATTTTATCCGGGAAGTGGTTCAGGTTTTTATGACACAGGTAACAGAAATGATCGATAAAGGGGAATCCGCAATGGAAAAAGAAGAATTTACAGATCTGGGTAAACTGGTGCATAAGATCAGACCGAGTGTGGAGAGCTTGCGAATTACGTCAATAGCAGACGAATTAAAGTTATTGGAACAATTAGCAAAAGACAATGATGAGGCAAAAGAGATTAAAATGTTGTATGCTTTTGTAAAAATGCAATTGCAAACCGTGGTTGCACAATTAAACAAATATGAGCTGCATTAATTTCGATTTGTATTTGTTTTTAAAGGTTTCCTTGATTGTCATCGCAGAAACCCTTAAAAACGTTGCATCAAAAAAAGCTGGTTATGGAAATTGTCAGAACTCCAGACGGAGATTCCATTGTTGGGTATGATTGGAATAAAAAACGGCATCGGAATGTTCTTCCAGTTTTCCGTCATTCATCACCAATACCTGATCAACATTTTTTATAGTCTCCGGATCACGGGTAATAATAATAACCGTTTTTCCGTTCAATAGTTCTTGTTTTGCTTTCTCGATATAAATCCGATTTGTCGGATCTGATACCGTTATAGTCTCGTCCAGGATCAGAATAGGCGCCTTTTTTAATAGTGCCCGTGCCATGTGAATCCGCAATTTTTCATCGTCGGATAAACGGTATTCCGGATGTTGTAATTGTGTATGCATACCATCGGGTAATTCCCAGGCAAAATCAATCACGCGGGCTTTTTCGGCGGCATCGAATATTTGATCTTCTGTAGCTTCCGGATTAGCTGATCGGATTGCATTATATAGCGTATCGTCCGGTAATGGCTGTGATACGGAAAGTATATCAATATAGCGGATTAACTGACGTTGCGGAATTCGGGTAATATCGGTTCCGCCAATTTTGATACGTCCTTTTTTAGGATCCCACATCCGGGCAATTAAACCGGTTAATGTTGTTTTTCCGGAACCTGCCGCACCAACCAAAGCCACCTTGCTTTGCTCTTTGATGTGGAACGAAACACCTTTTACGATGTTTATATCTTTGATATAACCGAATGTTACGTTTTCAAGCCGAATGTCAAAACGATCGATTTCAGGTTGTATAGCGCGGAATAATCTCATGTTATAATTAATAAAAATTAGTTGGGAATAGACTGGTGTTCTTCTCGGCGTTCGATAGCCGATTGGTCTTCTGTTGTCCCGAATTTCCAATAGGAGTAGGCATACAATTCCTCACGATTCCAGTTTTGCTCTTTACGGAGGTAATTCCGTATTGCTTTTACAGCTGAAAATTCGGCGGCGATATAAGCAAACCGACTCGCTCCGGTTTCGGGTAATGTTGTTTCTCTGACACGATCTTCAAGGATTGTATTTTGTAAAGCAGCATCATAGAAATGCCAGTTTACCACAATTTTAGATCGGGTATAAATCGTTTGAATTTCCCGCGGGCTTTCAACTAAAATATGAACAACTCCTTTGGCACTATCCGGCAGATCCTCCATAATGGCACTGATAACAGGAATGGCAGTAGCATCTCCGGCCAGTAAATACCAATCAGCTTGCGGATAAAGCTCCGTTTTGAGTCCGTACATGGCTATTCCGAGTATAGCGCCTTCTTCGGCCTGCATTGCCCATGCTGACGCCGGACCATTATCGCCATGAGCCACAAAATCGATATACATTTCCTTTTTTTCAAGATCAATACCCCGATGTGTATAGGTACGTACAGCAGGACTTACAGCTGCGTCCGGATACGACCATTTTCCGTTTTCGAAAGTCGGGAAGTGTATTTCGTTTACACCAACCGGCGGGATAAATATTTTATTATTTTCTCCAACAGTCGCGGCAGCAAATAGCGGAACATCCGCACCGGTCAATGTAATCCTTAAATAATGTGGCGTTATATATTCTTTGTGTTTTACTTTTAACGTTGCATTAATAATGTGTTGTGCTTTATTTTCTTTCTTTGCCATGATGCTTTCAGGTTAAAATATTATTTAGATTGTTTCTAAATAATTTATATCTTTGACAAAGATCAGCTTTATCGACTTTTAAAGTGTACTCAAAACGGATTATCAATTACTCAAAACGGATTATTTATGAAAATGACGATTACCAATACGGATTTGAATGATATATTACTTGAAAGAGAATTGCCTGATAATTTTAAAAGTGATGCCGCTTATAATGAAAAGAATATTTCAATAGTACATCCGATATTAGGATCTTCTGATATTAAAGATCTTTGGTTTGAAGGGATTCATATCACGAAAGGAAATACGCGTATTAAAGAAGATATATCTTTAAAAGTAGAGAGTAATTATTCGGTATTTGAAATGCATTTTGCGTTATCCGGTAATAGTACGGCTACTACAAAACGAAACCGGGAAATTTTTCATTTTAAGCCGCAACAGCACAACCTGATGTTTGCGAAAGATTTTGAAGGCCATTTTAATATTAAAAAGCAACAGGAAGCCAACAGTTTTTTTGAAGTTCATTTTACGGAAGATTATTTTAAGCGTTTTGCCGCTCTCGGTAATCCGGTATTGGATCCGTTTTTCTCAGCGATAGAGAAGGGAAGTATGGCGGTTGTCAGCAAAGAAAATATGATGATCACTCCGCAAATGAATATGATCATTTCAGAAATGGTAAATTGTCAGCATACCGGTTTATTAAAACGTTTGTTTATCGAATCGAAGTCAATTGAGTTGTTTATGTTACAATTGGCGCAGTTTGAACAGCAAGCGAGCGGAAAGAAAGACGTGATGAAAGCACAGGATATAGAAAAAATTTACTATGCCCGAACTTTAATAGAACAAAATATCAGCAATCCGTATACTTTAGTGGAATTGGCACATGAAGTAGGATTAAATGATTTTAAATTGAAAAAAGGGTTTAAAGAGGTTTTTAATACGACGGTTTTCGGTTATCTGCATGACTTAAGAATGCAAAAGGCGAAACATCTTTTACTGGATCAAAAACGAACAATAGCCGAAGTAGCCGATTATTGCGGTTACGAATATGTACAGCATTTTATAACGGCTTTCCGGAAAAAATTCGGAGTTACACCGGGCAAACTTGTCTTAGAATAAAGAATAAAGAAACAAGAGAAAAGACGTTGTGTTATTTTGAATGTTGAATTTTAAATTTTGAATGGTTGTGCCGGATAGAATTACACCTATCTCTTTTTTATATCGATACAACCAATAACATCATGTTTTTGTACAGCAACCATATCGATTACTACAGGGCGCTTTTTTTTCACATCGTTACTTGTTATTTCTTGCGTATTGGTTTGAAATGCGGGATGAGAAGATTGTAAAACAATTCCTTTTTTTAATAACGATTTCGGAAAAGTAATTTCAAAATTTCCATCAATATCCGTTATGGCCATCGACGATTCATAACCGTCGATCACTATACGAACGTCGGGTAATGGAAGTTCCTTTTCACTAACGGTACCTCTGATAGTAATTAACTGTCCTGATTTTTTCGGAATTTCCGAAGATATTTTTGATTTAACCGACTGTTGCTGTGCAGTGACAGAGTTGGGCGTAAACAAACTTAAAACACAGATAAGTAATAATCCACGTAAGGATTTTAGAGTAGTATTGGTATTGTTATTTATGTATTTCATAGCAGTAAGAGTATTTAATATCATAAATATATGAAATTTATCACATATGTATGAAAAAAAATTACACATGCGGTAATTCCACTGTAAAAGTGGTTCCTTCATTGGGTTCCGATACCAATGTGATTTCCCCGTTATGTAAAGCGATGATTTTTTGGGTTAAGGATAAACCGATTCCGTTTCCGTTTGCAAAACTTTTATTCGATCCTCTAAAAAACGGAGTAAAGATATTGGGTAAATCTTCCGGTGTAATCCCGATTCCGTTGTCCTGAAACCGAATGATGGTTTTATCTTTAAAGTAAGTGATCGCTATCGTACTTTCTTTTTCTTCCGAGAATTTACAGCCGTTTTCGATGAGGTTCATAAAAGCGACTTTGAGTAAGTATTCGTTTCCTTTAACCGAAATAAAATCGTCATCTTCAATTTCTTTTTCGAAGATGAGGTTGACTTTAAATTCCGGCTGATTGTGCAGTACATCATTACGCGCGTCGAGTAATACTTCATCGAGACGAATTTCTTTTTGTCCGATTTCCGTCTGATCGTAATTGGCTTTAGCCAAATCCAACAAACTATTGGACAAACGAACTAGTTTTTGCGCATCATTAATTGCATTTTCAATCGATTTTCGGTATTCTTCATTCGTACGCAGATTTCCGGCAGAAAGTTGTAATTCCGTAAGCATGGCTGTTAACGGCGTTCGTAATTCATGCGAAATATTGGAAACAAAATCTTTTTGGGCATCAAATGATTTTTCCAATCGGTTGAGCATTTCATTAAAAGTAGTGGCCAATTCGGCGATTTCATCTTTACTTTTTGGAATGTTGACCCTTAAATCAAGATTAGTGGCTGAAATTTCCTTTACATTGGCTACGATATGACTTACCGGAGAGAGTGCTTTTCGGGAGAAAATCCGCCCCATGATATAGATAAAAATAATAGACGAAAGGAAGACAATCAGGATATTCCGTTTGGCGATATATATCTTATGATAACCGTTCAGATCATAGGCAGCGGCCATAATGATGTACTTTTTACCCTGATGTTCATATCGCATTCCGATCGCCTGCCATTTGTCGAGGTAAAACCGGATTTCTTTTGTCTTTAAAACCGAACTCAACATTTTTTTGTTCTCTTTTACCACGTCAATGTCAACATCATCATGATATAAAAGGTTATATTGACTGTCATAAATGGCTACTTCAACCTCATTAATAATCGTACGGTTACTGGTATAAATGGCCTGAAGGGTTTTAGCGTCGATTTTAGCTTTAAAAAACAGATTGGCTTTTGTAAGCGCTTCTTTATGCAGCGTTTTATAAAACGTATTTTCCCTGTTTTTTTCACCGGATACATAGATAATCACCGCAAAAACCAAAAGTATGGATGCGGTAAGACAGGTAAACAATAAGCTCAATCGGTTTTGTATGGTCATTTACGTATCGCTTTCCAGTTTTAAAATAAAACCCATTCCGGATTTGGTATGGATCAGTTTGGTATCAAAATCTTTATCAATTTTTTTTCGGAGATAGTTGATATAGACGTCAATAAAATTGGTTCCGGTATCAAAATGGGTATTCCAGACTTTTTCGGCAATTTCTGTCCGACTTAATACACGTTCTGAATTTAACATCATGTATTCCAGTAATTTAAATTCTTTAGGTGTCAGGCTGATTTCTTTTCCGGCTCGTTTTATTGTCTTTGTATTATAATTGAGTTCGAGATCGTGATAAGTAAATTTATCGGTAAAATTGGTTGCATTACTGCTTCGCTTTAATAAGGCCCGGATGCGTACCAATAGTTCCCGGAAATCAAAAGGCTTAACCAGATAATCATCGGCTCCGGCATCAAATCCGTCTACTTTGTCGTCAGTCGTTCCCAAAGCGGTGAGCATAATAATAGGTAAACCGGGATTGTTTTTACGGATGGAAAGACACAAGTCAATTCCGCTTATTTTGGGCAATATAATGTCGGTAATGACCAGGTCATAGGTATTGTAGAGCGATAATTTTTTTCCCATTTCACCATCATAGGCCAGTTGGGTTTCAAATCCTTCTTCATCGAGGCCTCTTTTGAGTAATTCGGCTACTCGGGTATCATCTTCAACAATCAGAATTTTTGGCATATTCGTCCGGACTAAATATTTACTGATAACAAAAGTAAAACAATATAAGGATTGGTAACGGATATATAAAAAAGAAAAGCCTGAAAATTCTAATATTTCCAGGCTTTCGGTTGGTGTAGTTTTTTATTCAATATTAAATATCATCAAAGTCAATATCAGTGAAGCTTCCGGAAGATTTCTCATCTTCAGATTTTTCAGAAAAATACTCTTTTTTGAAGTCTTTCTGGTGTCTTTCCGAAATTACTTCTTCTCCTTTATGATTCAGAACATAGGAAGTCATTTCATTCAAGATATCTTTGAAAGCGGCAAAATCTTCTTTGTATAAATAAATTTTGTGTTTCTTGAAATGGAATGAGCCGTCGTCTTCCGTGAATTTTTTACTTTCAGTAATCGTAATGTAATAATCATCAGCCTTTGTAGCTCTCACATCGAAGAAATACGTTCTTCTTCCAGCGCGTAAAACTTTAGAAAAAATCTCTTCTTTTTCTAACATTTCATTTTCTCTCATAATCCTTCAGTCAATAATTTATTGGTGTTAAGTAGAACTCAAAAATCTAAAAAAAAACCAAAAAAACCAACATTTATTGTAATTCTTTTTCTGAAAGTTGTTTAAAGTACAGATCCTTATAGTATCCGTCTTGGTTTACCAGTTGATTATGAGTTCCTTGCTGGATAATTTTTCCGTTGTCGAGGATGATAATCTGGTCGGCATTTTTAGCGGAAGAGACCCGATGACTGACGATAATTGTAGTTTTATCTTTACAGAAATTCGATAAATTGCTTAAAATTGCCTCTTCTGTTTCGGTATCTACAGCCGACAGACAATCGTCTAAAAGTAGGATAGGAGCGTTTTTGATCAGCGCTCTGGCAATCGATACCCGTTGTTTCTGACCACCGGATAAAGTAATACCTCTTTCTCCTAAAACCGTATCATACTGGTTTTTAAATTTAACGATGTTTTTGTGTACTACCGCTTTTTTAGCTGCATCGATTACTTCGTCATCTGTAGCTTCTTCATTTCCGAACTTGATATTGTTTTTAATGGTATCTGAGAAGAGGAAAGCATCCTGAGGGACAAAACCGATATGATTACGGACATCAAATAGATTAAGCGAACGAATGTCCTGACCGTCTATTTTTACCGAACCGTTGCTTACATCATATAACCGACTGATAAGTGATAATAGGGTTGATTTTCCGGAACCGGTTTTTCCTAATATGGCCAATGTTTCTCCCTTATTGAGCTTAAAACTCACTTCGTTAAGGGCGGTAATGTTTGTATCTTCGTAAGTGAAGGTTACATTGTCGAACAGGATTTCACCGTTAACGGGTGTGTGTTCAGGTACGGTATTCTGAATTTCCGGTTTGATTTTAAGGAATTCATTAATTCGTTTTTGAGAAGCTTCTGCTTCCTGAATCATGGAAGATACCCATCCTAATGAGGCTACCGGCCAGGTAAGCATATTAATGTATAATATAAATTGTGCAATTACGCCGATATCCGGAATGCTACCGTTGATATACATCATACCGCCGACATATATAACGACAAGGTTGCTGGCACCGATTAAAAGAATCATAAGCGGACCGAATAAAGCATTTACCTTGGCAAGGCGCATGTTTTTATCTTTACTTTCCTGTGATAATGCTGTAAAGTCATTGTGTTTGTCACTTTCAATAGAGTAGGCTTTTATAACGCGAATTCCGGAGAACATTTCCTGGGTAAATGTGGATAGTTTGGATAAATTCTGTTGGTAAGTGGTACTGCGTTTGTTGATTTCGGAACTGATTTTAAAAATACTATACGCCAAAAAAGGCAATGGAAGTAATGAATATAATGTTAGCTCCGGTGAAATAATATACATCTGTACCGTTACTACTGCAAAACGAATAAAGGTGTTGATGGAATACATTACAGCAGGTCCTACATATTGACGTACTTTACCGACATCTTCACTGATTCGGTTCATCAGGTCACCGGTTCTGTTTCTTTTATAAAAATTCTGAGACAGACGTTCGTATTGCTGAAATACTTCATTTTTAAGATCGAACTCAATATGGCGGGACATTACGATAAGTGTTTGCCGCATCAGGAATGTCAGGAAACCGGCAATTAATGTCGTAACAATAACCATAATAATATTTTCGATCAGCAGACTTCGTACAGTGTCGGGGTCCAATTTACTGTTTTCCAATGCTTTTATTGAATCACCAACTAATTTTGGAGTATATAGTGTAAAGAATTGGGCAATGATGGTAATGATTACGCCTAATAAAAAGCGGTATTTGTATTTGATGAAATATTTGTTTAAATATTGAAGTTCTTTCATTTTTTTTATTCTGTAGGTTTTAATATTTCTTTAAATCTGTTAAAAATGCTTGTTTTTTAGCAACGATTTCCGAGGTTGTTTTTAAAAATAACTATTATTGAATAATTAAAAAAAACGATTTGTGTTGAATAATTCTGAATATAAGTGTAATTTAGCAGTCTATTTTTGAATAAATTTCAACCTCAATATAAAAAAAACATGATAACAGAAGTTACAAGTGCTAATGAGCTTCATAAAATCGACCCGGTTTTTGGGCAGGTTTCATTTGATAATCATGAGCAAATCGTATTTTGTCACGACAAAGATACTGGTTTAAAAGCAATAATCGGTGTTCATAACACAGTTTTAGGACCTGCTTTAGGAGGAACCAGAATGTGGAAATATACAAACGAATGGGAAGCATTAAACGACGTTTTACGTCTTTCCCGCGGTATGACTTTTAAATCAGCTATTTCCGGATTGAATTTAGGTGGTGGAAAAGCGGTTATCATTGGTGATTCTAAAGTTGATAAAACACCGGAAATGATCACAAAATTCGGTCAGTTTGTTAATTCGTTAAGCGGTAAATATATCACAGCAGAAGATGTAGGTTCTACTACAGCGGATATGGATCTTATCCGTGATGTAACACCTTATGTAACAGGTATCTCCGAATCAAGAGGAGGTTCCGGAAATCCATCTCCGGTAACGGCTTATGGTGTTTATATGGGAATGAAAGCAGCTGCAAAATACCAGTTTGGTACAGATAACCTGGAAGGAAAAAGAATTTTAGTTCAAGGTATCGGTCACGTTGGTGAAACTTTAGTAGAATTGATCTCTAAAGAAGGTGCTTTAGTACAAATTACAGATATCAATGAAGCACGTTTACAGGAAGTAGGTGCAAAATACGGAGCAAAAGTTTTCAACGGAGGCGATCTTTACAGTGCTGATGTGGATATCTATGCGCCATGTGCATTAGGAGCTACTATTAACGATGATACAATCGAAAAAATTCAGGCAAAAGTTATCGCCGGAGCAGCAAACAACCAGTTAGCAGTTGAGAATATTCACGGAGCAAGATTACAGGAAAGAGGTATTCTTTATGCACCGGATTTCTTGATCAATGCCGGAGGTATTATCAATGTATACGGAGAAATTGCCGGATACGGTAAAGAAGAAGCAATGCGCAGAACCGAAAATATCTTCAATACAACGTTGGATATTTTCAATTATGCAAAAGAAAATAACATTACAACGCACCAGGCTGCTATGCGTATGGCACAGGAGCGTATCGATGCCCGTAAAAAAGAAAACGCGAAGTAGTAGTTTTCAAACAATATATTTTTTAATTTTGCGAAGCGAAAGAGTATTCTTTCGCTTCTTTAATTTTTAAAAGTTCTTATCAGCAGGATGTTAAACAGAAGACATATTCGTGTAAAAGTGATGCAATCCATTTATGCAATGCATCAAAATGGTTCCGATAATCTTGAAAAGGAGGAGAAATTCCTATTTCATAGTATTGAAAATATTCAGGATTTATATTTAATGATGCTTTCCTCTTTAGTGGAAATCAAAAACGCGGAAGCGGATTTTATCGACAAATCAAGTAAAAAACACCTGGCTACGAAAGAAGAGCGCAATCCGAACAAAAAGTTTATCAACAATGCTATTCTGGAAGTACTTTCAGAAAGTAACTCTTTGGGTATTGCTTTAGAGGATCGTAAAATTCATAACTGGAAAAATAACGATGATTATATCCTGATCTTATTGGATGCGATTAAAAAAAGCAAACTGTATGAAACGTATATGCGTAATAACGTGAATACGTTTGAAGAAGATCAGCAGTTTGTAGTCGATATTTTTACCGAGATTATTGCACCGAATGAAAAATTGTATGATTATCTGGAAGATCACAAACTAACCTGGATTGATGATATTCCGTTGGTTAATACAGCCGTTCAGAAGCAATTGAAACAAATCAAGAATACAGATCCGGATGCTTTTATCGTTTCTAAATTATATAAAGATATTGACGATAAAGAATTTGTTCGAAACCTGTTCCGTAAAACCGTTTTAAATAATCCGGAGCTTACAAAAGAGTTTGTGGATAAAACACCGAACTGGGATGCCGAACGTATCGCCGAGATTGATGCTATTATTTTAAAAATGGCTATCTGTGAATTTTTAAAGTTCCCGTCTATTCCGGTAAAAGTGACAATTAACGAATATTTAGAAATTGCAAAGGAATATTCTACTCCAAAAAGTAGTATTTTTATCAACGGAATTTTAGATAATCTGGTAAAAGACTATCAAAAAGAAAACAAACTGATAAAAACCGGAAGAGGTTTAATGTAAAATTGTAAAAAAATCAAATATGATTAACAAAACTCTTGGAATGTTAGCCATAGCTGCCTTAGTGCTAACAACTTCTTGTAAAAAAGAAAATGCATCTGAAAAAATTGATGATGCAAGTGTAGCGGCGGCTGCTAAAAACAATGAGGCTTCTGGAAAGATGCCTGTAATTAAATTCAATGAAGAAGAACACAACTTCGGAACGATTAATGAAGGGGATAAAGCAGAAACCGTTTTTACAATTTCCAATGATGGTGAAGCGGATTTAATTATTGTAAATGCACAGGGAAGTTGCGGATGTACTGTTCCGGATTGGCCTAAAGAACCGATTAAACCGGGAACTTCTGCTCCGATGAAAGTAACTTTCGATTCTACCGGAAAACCGGGACAACAACAAAAAACAGTAACTTTAACTACAAATACTGCTAAAGGTAACGAAACGGTAACGATTAAAGCCGATGTTACTCCTAAAGCAAAATAATTTTTTAAGATGGGACAAATAGGACAATTTTTACCAATTATATTAATGTTCGTTGTGGTGTATTTTTTAATGATCCGCCCGCAACAAACAAGACAAAAGAAAGAAAAAGAATTCGAAAGCAATATTAAGGTAGGTGATAAGATCATTACCAAATCCGGAATCCACGGGAAGATTGCTGAATTATATGATGATTCAGTTGTTATTGAAACGATGGCTGGAAAAATTAAAATGGAGCGTTCTGCTATTTCAATGGAATTAAGTCAGAAAGCAAACGCAGCAAAATAAACTTTTACCATTACATGGTTAAAAAGGCAACTCAAATGAGTTGCCTTTTTTTTACCCGACAGGTTTTTATAACCTGCTGGGTTTGGATAGCAAAGAGGAAAGGGGAAAGGGGAAAGGGGAAAGGGGAAAGGGGAAAGGGGAAAGGGGAAAGAGAGGGAGACTAACTACCTAAAAACAAAAACCTCCGCCATTGGCGGAGGTTTTCTTTTATGAAGTTTTAATCAGGACTATTTATTAGTCTTAATTACTCGCTTCGTTGTTTTACCTTTATCGGTTACGATATTAAAGATATAAACACCTGCTTCTAATTGATCAACATTGATGTTGGTCTCTTCGTTGCGTAGGTTCTGATGTATCACCTGACGTCCGTTCATATCGAACACGGTCACGTTTGCATTAGAAATGTTGTTCATCAATTTAATCGTTACTGTTGAAGTAGCCGGGTTAGGGAAGATATTCACTGCAACCGACTCGAAATCAGTAACGCCCATTGGTGGCGCAACTACAACAATAGCAGTAGCAGTACTACAGTTTGTACTGTTTGCTATTTCACAGATTGAATACGTTAATGTATAAGTTCCCTGTGCAGAAAGTGCCGGTACGTTTACATTTCCGTTAGCATCGATAGTAACTCCGGTTAAACCTCCGTTGTTTACTAAAGTAATAGTGATCGCATTATCATTAACTGGTAATCCGTTTAATAAATCGTTTGCTGTAACGTCTCCGGCAACACCACCGGTAGCATTTACTACAGGGTTAGTTGAGAAATCGTCGTTAACCGCAAGGATAACCTGATTGTTAACCGTTAATGTTGCTGCATTTGAATTTACAGGAGAACAAACTCCGTTAGTTGCAACTAATTGGAACTGATGTCCGTTGTATGAAGCCGGTACACCTGTTAACGTTAATGTATTGGTAGTTGCACCTGAAACTACAGGGTTTGTACCACCATTATTAATGTTATTCCAAGTTGTACCACCATTAGTACTCATTTGCCACTGATAAGCTGTAGCATTTGTTACTGTAGCAGAGAAAGAAGCATTTCCTCCTGAAGTAATTGTACTGTTTCCTGGCTGAGCTGTAACAACTGTAGCACCCGGTTCAGTAATTGTAAACGATTGTGTCGTAGCACATGTATTCGCATCGGTAACAGTAACAGTATAAGTACCTGCTGCTAAACCAGAAGCTGTTGCTGCTGTTCCACCAGTCGGAGCCCAAACGTAAGTATAAGCACCAGTACCACCAGTTACAGCTACAGTAGCAGAACCGTTAGCACCACCGTTACAAGAAACGTTAGTTTGAGCAGAAGCCGTTGCTACAAGAGCAGTAGGCTGAGTAATTGTAAATGATTGTGTTGCAGAACATCCGTTAGCATCGGTAACAGTAGCAGTATAAGTTCCTGCTGCTAAACCGGTAGCTGTTGCAGCTGTACCACCTGTTGGAGCCCATGAATAGGTATACCCTGGAGTACCACCAGTTACAGCAACAGTGGCTGAACCGTTAGCACCACCGTTACAAGCAACGTTAGTTTGAGCAGAAGCCGTTGCTACAAGAACTGTAGGTTCAGTAATTGTAAATGACTGTGTTGCAGAACATCCGTTAGCATCAGTAACAGTAACAGTGTATGTACCGGCTGCTAAACCTGAAGCTGTTGCAGCTGTACCACCTGTTGGAGCCCAAACGTAAGTGTAAGCACCCGTTCCTCCGGTTACCGCTACAGTAGCTGAACCAGTTGTACCACCGTTACAAGCAATATTTGTTTGAGCTGAAGCTGTAGCAACTAAAGCAACAGGCTGAGTAATTGTAAATGACTGTGTTGCAGAACATCCGTTAGCATCAGTAACAGTAACAGTGTATGTACCTGCTGCTAAACCAGAAGCTGTTGCAGCTGTACCACCTGTTGGAGCCCAAACGTAAGTGTAAGCACCAGTTCCTCCGGTTACCGCTACAGTAGCTGAACCAGTTGTACCACCGTTACAAGAAACGTTAGTTTGAGCAGAAGCCGTTGCTACAAGAGCAGTAGGCTGGGTAATTGTAAATGATTGTGTAGTAGAACATCCGTTAGCATCGGTAACAGTAGCAGTATAAGTTCCTGCTGCTAAACCGGTAGCTGTTGCAGCTGTACCACCTGTTGGAGCCCAAACGTAAGTATAAACGCCAACTCCACCAGTTGCAGCTACAGTAGCTGAACCAGTTGTACCACCGTTACAAGAAACGTTAGTTTGAGCAGAAGCCGTTGCTACAAGAGCAGTAGGCTGGGTAATTGTAAATGATTGTGTAGTAGAACATCCGTTAGCATCGGTAACAGTAGCAGTATAAGTTCCTGCTGCTAAACCGGTAGCTGTTGCAGCTGTACCACCTGTTGGAGCCCAAACGTAAGTATAAACGCCAACTCCACCAGTTGCAGCAACAGTAGCCGAACCGTTAGTACCACCGTTACAAGAAACGTTAGTTTGAGCCGAAGCTGTTGCAACTAAGGCAGTTGGTTGCGTAATCGTAAATGATCTTGTAACCTGACATGCATTAGCATCAGTAATAGTAACAGTGTAAGTACCTGCTGTTAAACCGGTAGCTGTTGCAGCGGTACCTCCTGTCGGAGCCCATGAATAGGTATATCCTGGAGTACCACCAGTTACAGCTACAGTAGCTGAACCGTTAGCACCACCGTTACAAGCCACGTTAGTTTGAGCCGAAGCTGTAGCAACTAAAGCCGTTGGTTGTGTGATCGTAAATGATCTTGTTAAAGTACAAGCATTCGCATCCGTAACAGTAACAGTATAGGTTCCTGCTACTAAACCGGTAGCTGTTGCAGCTGTACCTCCTGAAGGAGCCCAAGAATAAGTATAAGGAGCTGTACCGCCGGAAACGTTAACTGTAGCTATACCGTTAGCACCACCGTTACAAGAAACAGTAGTCATCGATGCAGTAGAAGTTAAAGCTGTCGGTTGCGTGATTGTAAATGATCTTGTTAAAGTACACGCATTAGCATCAGTAACAGTAACAGTATAAGTACCTGCTGCTAAACCAGAAGCAGTTGCCGCTGTACCTCCTGACGGAGCCCATGCATAAGTATAAGGAGCAGTACCACCGGAAACGTTAACTGTAGCAACACCATTTGATCCACCGTTACAAGCAACAGTAGTCATCGATGCAGTAGAAGTTAAAGCAGTTGGTTGTGTGATAGTAACTGATCTGGTTGTAGTACATGCATTAGCATCAGTAATCGTACAAGTGTAAACACCTACAGGTAAGCCAGTAGCTGTTGCAGCAGTACCACCTGTTGGAGCCCATGAATACGTATAAGGTCCAGTTCCTCCTGAAGGAGTTACAGTCGCTGTACCATTAGTACCACCGTTACAAGAAACATTAGTTGATGAACCAGCAGCTGTAAATGGAGCCGGTTGTGTAATTGTAAATGTTCTAGTTAAAGTACATGCATTAGCATCAGTAATCGTACAAGTATATGTACCTGCAGCTAAACCTGTAGCCGTTGCCGCTGTACCACCTGTTGGAGCCCATGAATAGGTATATCCTGGAGTACCACCGGAAACGCTAACAGTCGCTGTACCGTTAGTACCACCGTTACAAGAAACAGTAGTAAACGAAGTAGCAGCTGTCATAGCCGTTGGTTGTGTGATTGTAAATGATCTTGTTAAAGTACAAGCATTCGCATCCGTAACAGTAACAGTATAAGTTCCTGCTACTAAACCGGTAGCTGTTGCAGCTGTACCTCCTGAAGGAGCCCAAGAATAAGTATAAGGAGCTGTACCGCCGGAAACGTTAACTGTAGCTATACCGTTAGCACCACCGTTACAAGAAACAGTAGTCATCGATGCAGTAGAAGTTAAAGCAGTTGGTTGTGTGATTGTAAATGATCTTGTTAAAGTACACGCATTGGCATCAGTAACAGTAACAGTATAAGTACCTGCTGCTAAACCAGAAGCAGTTGCCGCTGTACCTCCTGACGGAGCCCATGCATAAGTATAAGGAGCAGTACCACCGGAAACGTTAACTGTAGCAACACCATTTGATCCACCGTTACAAGCAACAGTAGTCATCGATGCAGTAGAAGTTAAAGCTGTAGGTTGTGTAATAGTAACCGATCTTGTGATCTGGCAAGTATTAGCGTCAGTAATGGTAACAGTATAAGTACCTACTGCTAAACCAGAAGCTGTAGCTGCTGTACCACCTGACGGAGCCCATGAATACGTGTAAGGTCCTGTTCCTCCTGAAGGAACTACTGTAGCCGTACCGTTAGTACCACCATTACAAGAAACATTTGTAGATGAAGTAGAAGCTGTTAAAGCAGCTGGTTGCGTGATCGTAAATGATCTTGTGATCTGACAAGCATTAGCATCAGTAATAGTAACTGTATAAGTACCTGCAGCTAAACCAGAAGCTGTTGCAGCTGTACCTCCGGATGGAGCCCATGAATAGGTATATCCCGGAGTTCCACCAGAAACGTTAACCGTTGCTGTACCGTTTGAACCACCGTTACAAGAAACAGTAGTAAACGAAGTAGCAGCTGTCATCGCTGTCGGTTGTGTGATTGTAAATGTTCTAGTTAAAGTACAAGCATTAGCATCAGTAACAGTAACAGTATAAGTACCTACAGCAAGTCCAGAAGCAGTTGCAGCTGTACCTCCTGAAGGAGCCCAAGAATAAGTATACGGAGCTGTACCACCGGAAACATTAACTGTTGCAACACCAGTTGATCCACCGTTACAAGCAACAGTAGTCATCGATGCAGTAGAAGTTAAAGCAGTTGGTTGTGTGATAGTAACCGATCTGGTTGTAGTACACGCATTAGCATCTGTAATTGTACATGTGTAAACACCTACAGGTAAGCCAGTAGCAGTTGCAGCAGTACCTCCTGTTGGAGCCCATGAATAGGTGTAAGGTCCTGTTCCTCCTGAAGGAGTTACAGTCGCTGTACCATTAGCGCCGCCGTTACAAGAAACATTAGTTGATGAACCCGTAGCTGTGAATGGTGCCGGTTGTGTAATTGTAAATGTTCTTGTTATAGTACATGCATTAGCATCAGTAATCGTACAAGTATAAGTACCTGCAGCTAAACCTGTAGCCGTTGCCGCTGTACCACCTGTTGGAGCCCATGAATAGGTATATCCCGGAGTACCACCGGAAACACTAACTGTAGCTGTACCGTTAGTACCACCGTTACAAGAAACAGTAGTAAATGAAGTAGCAGCTGTCATAGCCGTTGGTTGAGTGATTGTAAATGATCTTGTTAAAGTACAAGCATTCGCATCAGTAACAGTAACTGTGTATACACCTACAGCAAGTCCAGAAGCAGTTGCTGCTGTACCTCCAGACGGAGCCCATGAATAAGTATATGGAGCAGTACCACCGGAAACGTTAACCGTAGCAACACCGGTTGATCCACCGTTACAAGCAACAGTAGTCATCGATGCAGTAGAAGTTAAAGCTGATGGCTGTGTAATGGTAACAGATCTTGTAATAGAACAAGCGTTAGCATCTGTAATCGTACATGTATAAACACCTACAGGTAAACCAGTAGCAGTTGCATTGGTCCCTCCAGACGGAGCCCATGAATAGGTATAAGGTCCTGTTCCTCCTGAAGGAACTACTGTTGCAGTACCGTTTGCACCACCGTTACAAGAAACTGTAGTAAAAGAAGTAGTTGCTGTTATAGCAGTTGGTTCTACAATTGTAAATGATTGTGTTTTAGTACAAGCATTAGCATCGGTTATAGTACAGGTATATGTACCAGCCGCTAAACCAGTAGCTGTTGCGGCAGTTCCTCCTGTAGGAGCCCATGAATAAGTATATCCCGGAACACCACCGGTTGCTGAAACTGTAGCTGAACCGTTAGCGCCTCCGTTACAAGCAATGTTAGTTTGAGCTGCTGCTGTTACTACCAAAGCTGTTGGCTGAGAAAGCGTAAAGTTTCGGGTTGCTGTACAACCGTTAGAATCGGTGATAGTACAAGTATAAGATCCTGCTGCTAAACCGGTAGCTGTTGCAGCTGTACCTCCCGACGGAGCCCATGAATAGGTATAAGGAGGTACTCCTCCTGTAACGTTAACAGTAGCAATACCATTAGCTCCTCCGTTACACGATAAATCGGTTCTGGAAGTAGTAACTGACATTGCGGATGGTTGTGTAATCGTAAAGCCTCTTGAGATTGTACATCCGTTACTGTCGGTAATTGTACACGTATAATTTCCTACAGATAAACCAGATGCAGTTGCATTGGTTCCTCCGGATGGAGCCCATGAATAGGTATAAGGCGCTGTACCTCCTATTGCTACAACAGTAGCAGTACCATTGGAACCAGCATTACAGCTCACGTTCGTTTTAGACGAAGTTGCTGTTAAAACAGTTGGTTGGGAAACGGTTGCATTTCTGGTAATCGAAGTACCTTCGTTATCCGTAATGGTACAAGTATAAGTAAGTGCTGCTAAACCTGTAGCTGTTGCATTAGTTCCTCCAGCCGGAGACCATGAATAGATATAAGGTGTAACACCTCCCGAAGCAACTACAGTAGCTGTACCGTTTGAACCTCCGTTACAAGAAACATTTGTAGAGGAAGAAGTCGCGGTTAAAGCTGCGTTCGTTGTGAAAGTTAAGTCACTTCCATAAGCCGTTCCAGACGAGTTAATTGCATACGCTCTGAAATGGATTGTCGTTGCAGATGGTAAAGACGAAATAACCGAGCTAAAGGATCCGGTTCCGGTTCCAATAGTTACTTTGTTGTCTGATGTAGTTGGATTGGCTCCTAAAGCCCATACAATTCCTCTTTCAGTAACAGAAGCACCACCATCGGCAGTTACGTTACCTCCTAAAGTAGCTTTTACTGCACCAACATTGGTCGCTGCAGTTGTTGTTACCGTTGGATTTACAATAACGACACAGTTTACGTTTGGTACCGGGTAATTAGCCGGTAAAAGACCAGACGATGCTGTAGCGTTTTTATTCCAGTTAGCAGTATTGTTAATGGCTGCTCTTAAAGCAGTAGCAGTTCCGGTTAAGGTTCCGCCGTATTTACTATAAGCTTGTTCCGGTCCCGGTGCCGGGAAAAGTGAAATACAGTTTACACCGTTCGTAAGTCCGGTAGGAAGAATACTTTCGGCCGTACCGGAGGTATTATTGTCATTCCATGTCGTTGTCACGTCATAGTTGGTACTGTTGTAATCACCATGAACTCCGGCAATAAAGATCGGACTAGCCGGTCGAACTCCCGATGTACTTTGGTAAGCCAGAATCTGGTCACCACCTGATAAATTAAAGTTCGAATTTAGTGCAATACTAAATCCGGATGTACCACTAACGGTAAACGTGTCTGCTGACGTTTCCATAACTGTGATAATCGTTCCGCAAGGAACGGTAGAAGGGATAACCCATTGTAAGTGGGTTTCCGAATTGGTAGCCCAGCCTGTAGCTGTCCATCCCTGTTCCGAAAAGTAAATCGTTTCACCGGCCGGAAGGGGCTTGAGGGCGATAAATGAAAACCCGTCTGTGGTACCGAAATCATAGCCGATAAAGGCGATGTCTCCCGGTCCGAGGGTTTGCGCTTTGGTACTCTGCTGTACAAAGAATGTACAGAGGAATACGAGGGTTGCGAGTAATCTCTGCTTCATTTGAATAATAATTGAGGTTAAATTTTTAATGACATAAATAGGCATTTTGCCATCCACCGATTTTAGGGGGCATATCCTGTTGCGTTACTTCAGTAATAAAGTGTCCTTCGTTTACAAGTGTATTCACTCGTTCAAATAACACCTGATTATCTGAGTTGCGTTCCAGTTTATAAATGTGATGATCAAATTTTGTACGGTTGGTTTCGGGGTCAAATTGTATTGGTCCTCGTGGTCCTTCTGCCTTTACTGTATTCATATGGCGCAATAAAGTTCGCGTATCGCTACTTTCTGCTGTTTCCAGTAAATTGGCTAACAATGCTCCGTTTTCGAAGCCTAATAAAGCAAACACGGTTGCTGAATCGTCATATTGTTCTTTGAATTGCATGTTAAAAGAACAATCAGAGGTTTTAGCAAAATTTTCTAACCACGGTGCAACCACATATAGCGGAAACGGATTCGTTTGATATTCTTCAATCAAACTATCGTTAATAGCAAATGGAGTAGTGTAAAAAGTGTATTGCTGAGTGACTTTGTTGGTGCGGATGAATGCAGCGTTTTCTTCGGCATATAAACCGCTGTAAAACGCAAATACCACTTCAGGTTTGTAGTGGTCTAAGGTTAATTGCATGTATTCGGCTTCGTTTTCCCGAGGGTAAAAAGGAGTAATATAATGTCCGGAGAACATAACATCACTTTTGTTGAGCGACGTTTCGATAGCCGATAACATTCCGTAGCCGGAATCATAATAGGAGGTTGCTGTCGCAATTTTATCATAATTCTTTTCTAAAAAATGATTTCCTAATAAAAAACACGACTCGGTAAGTCCGTAAGAATTGATATAGATGCCTTTCTGTTTTTTCAACCCGTATGGTACGGTAGCACCAATATCAGAAGCGAGCAATAGTATGTCGTTATCCGAGGCATATTCATAAACACGATTCATGTTATGATGCCCGAAAAAACCAATAATAATATTGATTCCTTCCTGAAAATAAAGCTTCTGTATTTTATCAATGATCAATTGTTCGTTGGCACCGATTCCGATACTCTCAACATAGTATTGAGCGTTTAGGTTGTTCAGTTTGATACCACGAATAAAATCCCGATCCAATGTTTTATACTGTTTGGATTGCGGGATTAGGATTCCTATTTTAGTTACTGTACTCATGTAAAAAAATAATAGGAGAGGATGAAATTATTCTTCCTCTCCTTTGCGATTAACTTGTTTACTTTCGTTAATTACGAGAAGGGAAGATACCGTATAATGCGATACTAGTGTAAATTCCTAAATAAGGATTACGGATCGAAAATGGTGTGTTACTTCCTGTAATACCTGTAGTTCCGCTAATAGCGGTAGTAATGTTTCCTACTTTGTCTGTACCTGTAAATGGCGGCTCACTATAAGCGTTTGCAGCAGCTCCACCTGTACCGAAACTATTGTTCCCGTTATCTGATTCGTTGGTTGGATTACCAGTATTAGTATGGATAACAGTAGAAATGTTTACTTGTCCTGCTCCTGTTCCGGGAACTAACGGGTGAACGTGAGCCGGAATGTTAGCAAGTGATAAAGTCATAGTTTGTGCTCCTCCTGATTCTCCCCATTGAACTGGTGTTAATCCAGGTCCTGATCCCGGGTGAACAATAGAACGTCCTCTTAAATCAGGTAAGGCAAACGTAGTTTGTCCGTTACCGCCAAAAGTAGTTCCAAGTAATGAAAATAAAGCTGTGTTCTGTGCAATCGACATGATTTGTCCGTCGCAAAATGCCCACTGTGCAGGGGCGAAACCAAATCCGAAAGCCTGGATTTGTCCGATAATCTGTTCCATAAATATAAATTTTGTGGTTAAGTTTATACAAAACTAGATAAACGCACAGTATCGATATTAGGTAAAATTACGTGTTTTTGTAAGGTAGTTGTGTTATTATAATAAATTTAATAATATTTTGATTTTTTATTAAACAAACAAAATGGATATTATCTTTATTTTAAAGGTTTTAGGTTAATTTAAGAAATCTTAACGATATTTGTCATTTAGTCCAATACCACCTAAAATTAAAGGTTTTATTTTCTCAAAACGGCTTAATTTTGTTTTTTCCTGCTTGGCAGTAGCGATATATTCGATGAACTCTTTTTGTTTATAAGGGGTGAATTGAGAAAAAGCATTTTGTAGATTCGTATCCTGTGCCAATTGTTGTTGCAGGAATTCCGATTGTAAGGCTTCTTTTTTCTCCGGCTTGAAGTGAATACCGGCTTTTTCGTTTTCTATCGCTTCGTGAACATACTGTAAGATTAATTTTTCGTCCATTTCGGCTTTTGACTGAAAACGCCATTGGCGTAAAGCTTTGGTAACGCCTTCCTGAGCGTTAACCAAAACCTTATGCGCATCTTTTAAATAAATACCGTTGAAAAACCAAATGCCCACATAGGATTTGAAACCGCCTATTCCCAATACGTTTTTGCCGTTATAGGTGTAAGTCGGACCGCCCCATTTTGTAGTTTCAACCAATTCGGTTTTAAGAAGGATCGTTTTTAAATAATCGAGTTCTTCTTCCCATTGGTTTACTTTATCCCATTTGTGTTTTTCTTCCATCGGTATGGAATTATTTTTTTGCTGCGGTTAATTCCGCGATTTTTACAATTACATCTACAGCTTTTTGCATGCTTTCTACCGGAACGTATTCGTATTTTCCGTGGAAATTATGTCCGCCGGCAAAAATATTAGGACAAGGTAAGCCCATATACGATAACTGGCAACCGTCTGTTCCGCCGCGAATCGGTTTGATAAGCGGTTTGATACCCAATTCTTTCATCGCTTTTTCAGCTACCTGTACAATGTGGATTACCGGTTCTACTTTTTCACGCATGTTGTAGTAACTGTCTTTTATTTCACAGCTTACAATCGGTCCGCCAAATTGTTTTGCGAATTTCTTGTTGATTTTTGCTGCGATTTTTTCGACTACTTTTTTACGTTTTTCGAATTTTTTACGATCGTGATCACGGATAATCAATTCTACTTTGGTTTCTTCGATACTTCCGCTGATACCGGTTACATGGAAAAATCCTTCGTAGCCTTTAGTTTCCTGTGGCGTTTCGTGTTTCGGTAACTTGGAAATAAATTTATTTGCCAGTAACATTGAATTGATCATTTTCCCTTTGGCATAGCCCGGGTGAACGCTTTTTCCGCTGAAAACCAGTTTGGCTCCGGCCGCATTAAAGTTTTCGTATTCTAATTCACCGATCTGACTTCCGTCCATAGTATACGCCCAATCAGCACCGAATTTTTCTACGTCAAATTTATGAGCACCGCGACCAATCTCTTCATCCGGTGTAAAACCTACACGAATCTTACCGTGTTTGATCTCCGGATTGTTGATCAGGTATTCCATTGCCGTTACGATTTCCGTGATTCCGGCTTTATCATCCGCTCCTAAAAGCGTCGTTCCGTCGGTTGTAATAATCGTTTGTCCTTTATATTGTAAAAGATCTTTAAAATAACTTGGCGACAATACGATATCCAGTTCTTTGTTTAATACGATGTCTTTTCCGTCGTAATTTTCAACGATTTGCGGTTTTACATTGGCTCCGGTAAAATCCGGCGTTGTATCAAAATGGGAAATAAAACCGATAGTCGGAACTTCGTGATCTACATTGCTAGGAAGTGTAGCCATGATATACGCATTATCATCAATGGTAACATCTTCCATTCCAATAGCTTTTAGCTCTTCGACTAATTGGTTGGCCAAATCCCATTGTTTTGCGGTACTTGGTGTTGTATTTGAATTCGGATCAGATTCTGTGTCAACTGTCACATAACTGATAAAGCGATCAATAATATGTTGCATTTTAAAAAATTTTGAGATACACAAAAGTACGACTATTTCATTAAAATGAAGTGCCGTACTTTTTAGAATAAATTCAAATTAATGAAGGTATAATAGGGTATAGATGACAAATAGCAATAGTACAACCGTAATAAGGAAAGAATTGACAAAAAACAATATCAAGCTCTTTAAATTAGAGATATAACGTTTTTCACCGTAAAAAAACCGGTGTGCTTTAAAAAAGTAAGTAAAGCCCCATCCCAGATAAATACAGGCTAGTATAAACTCTAAAAATGTTAGAAAGCCATTATCGCCCAATAGTTCCAGGAACCAGCTCAGCGTCAGAAACAGCATAGTGTTGAGAAGCAGGAACGAAAAGTAATGCAGCGTAAAAATACCGTGTTCAAAATAGTACCATTTTTTCTTACTGTGAAACAACCACAACGAAAACGCAAATAATGGCAGATAGAGGAAAAGTACTTTTGGGAGGTTATGAATAAAAGAGTCCTTGAATTTTCCGATGACTTCTTTTGTGGTGTATTTTTCGTTTATCTCGGCCATCTTTCTTTCAAATTTTTCCATTAGTAGGGAACTCTTTTTTGCTGCCGGAAGTGTCTTTTGTATCGAATCGTATTCTTTTACCGAACTATAATTTCCAATAGTAGGTATTTTTCTACCGGTGGATGCTTTCATAATTGAATCGGCCTCTTCGTAGTTGTAATCATATTTATGGGCTTCCGCCTTGCGTACCTCACGTTGGGTTTCTTTATCGTGATTAATTTCCGGAAGTACTCCCGGAAGGAAAAAGGTGATAAAACTGATAAAAATATACAACTTAACCGGAGCTACATAATGTTTGCGTTTTCCCTCCAGATATTCACGGGTAAGGCGTGAAGGACGAAACAATAAGTATTTCATGGTTTTCCAAAAGGCATTGTCATAATGCGTAAAATCTTCTACAAAATGCGTAAACAGATAGTGAAATGACTTTCGGGATTCGGTGTTATCCTGACCGCAGTTCGGACAGTATTTCTCGGTAACAATTTTTCCGCAATTTAAACAGTCAATGTGATCGCGTATTTTATCGTGGCTCATTATTAGGGGATATATTGATGCGATAAAAATAGTTAAAAATTGATATTTACAGGTAAAATATTTATAAAGTAGTAATTAAACTTAAACCTTTTTGAAACAATCTTTATCCATAATGGAAATCACAACACCATCCATTAACCGGTTTTTAAGTTGCCACCCAAACGATAAAATTGAAACCCGAAAAGAGGATGCGCTAATAAAAAATCAAAATAATCATCTTTTTTGTGTAATAAATTTCTTAAAAATTAACCTTTGTAAAAATTAAAGTATATTAGCCAATACGATTAAAATAGTAAACTAAACGAGATGTTCGTTCGGTAACAAGGACGAAGAAATTAAAAATAGAATATGGAAAAAATCAAAACATTTTTAGATATTGTTTTTGAAAAAGAACAAATAGCACAGGATTTAAAGAGAGACAAAGATAATATTGAAAAATATAACGAATTTGTAGTGAATGAATTGAATATTTACTGTGAAGATCCGTATGATGCTGATCTGAAAAGAAAAGTAGAATTTAATATTATGGGTAAAATGATTAGTCCGCTTTCCGATCGTTTTTATGAGGAGTCCAAAAATTGTCCTTACCCGGCTTCCCGTTATTTATTTAAAATAAGTGAATATAATAATGAAAAATACGGTACCGTTTGGGCTTGTTATGTTTCTTTTTCAGATCCTGATGACGAAATAAAAAAAATAAATGAATGTTTTTTAGTTGCTTCAATCAATGGAGAATTAAAAATTGTTTCAGATTTTATCCTTAGTTCCGATGCGAAACAATGGCGACATGTAGATGGTGATGAAGATAAAAGTTTGCGTTTGAATAATTTGGGTACACCTGTAAAAGTGGAACGTTATGTAGAGCCAACGGATGAATGGAGTTTAAAAGCGTATTTAAAAGATAAATAAGCATAGCAATGGATGAAGCGAAGTTTCTGTTTTAGAAGTTTCGCTTTTTGTATTCAATAAAAGGTGTTTTCCGAAAAAATAAGTTCGGATTTAATTTGCATCATATAACGTAATAAATATGGAAATAAACAAAGTACATTCTGATTTAAAGGATATTTATAAAGCTAAAGCGGTTAAAAGAAAATTCAATTTCACCTTTGAGCATGAAGATGAAAAAGGAGTATTAATGAATGCTTTAAAAAGAGGTTTTTGGTCTATAATGCCCTTTGGATTTAAAGGTGATGATATTTTAGCTTTTCAGCTAACTCCCGGAAAGGACATTCAGCAAGAGGCACCTATCGTAGTATTTGATGATGTGTATCGGGAATGCTTTACATTTGCTCCTACTATTCAAGCCACTATTCCGATGGCTAACTTGAAATTTATGTGTGAGTTAGAGTTAATACAAGAACTTCAGGAAGAAATAGAAGAAGCTACGGTCGTATCCCAACCCTTTTTTGATTATTTCGGTGGCGGCGATCTGGAATTTTTAAAACAGTTTTTACTGTCGGAATCCAATCAGGAACGTTTTGAAAATGCTCCGGAATATGAAGAAGTCTTTTATAAAGAATTCTGGAGTCATTATTACAATACACCTGAAAATACAAAAGCATTTCAATTATTTGATCAATTGATAGATAGTCGTATCCGTCTACCGGAATACGAGCCTGCCGATTACGGGCTTTGGAACAATTACATAGGGAATGTACTTGCTACAAGAGCGTATTCGAGAATTAGTTTGGAAGATAAGGACAAATGGAAGCATTATTGGCGTTGTGCCCAATTGCCACACGGTTTTGATTGTGATGATAATAGTTTCGAAGAATATACAATCCATGTTGGTCATTCGAGTTCTTTACTGAATTGTGTTGCAGATATATTTGATTCCGAATGGAAAGATAAATATGCTCTTTTTCCCGAAGAAGTGCAAAAACATCCTCTTTTTGAAGCGACCGAAGCGATTAGAGAAGCAGGAAGAGGCTATGCAGGCGATAGGCACATTAAAGCTGCGGTATTATTAGAAAAAGAACACAATGATCCTATCGGCTGTTGGAATGCTTTAATAAGTGCGAGTTATTGGGCCGGAAAAAGCGGCAATCTGGATGCGGTGGAAATGTGTTGGGGCTTGGCTATTGATCTGTCCCGTACTCACGGCTGGACCGAAATTCATGCTATTCTATCCGAACAAATGGAGTTTTATTATCATTATAAAGAATAAAGAATAAAGAATAAAGAATAAAGAATAAAGAATAAAGAATAAAGAATAAAGAATAAAGAATAAAGAATAAAGAATAAAGAATAAAGAATAAAGAATAAAGAATAAAGAATAAAGAATAAAGAATAAAGAATAAAGAATAAAGAATAAAGAATAAAGAATAAAGAATAAAGAATAAAGAATAAAGAATAAAGAATAAAGAATAAAGAATAAAGAATAAAGAATAAAGAATAAAGAATAAAGAATAAAGAATA
Organism: Flavobacterium cerinum; assembly: GCF_024496085.1. Taxonomy (NCBI): domain Bacteria; kingdom Pseudomonadati; phylum Bacteroidota; class Flavobacteriia; order Flavobacteriales; family Flavobacteriaceae; genus Flavobacterium; species Flavobacterium cerinum. The sequence continues at coordinate 2,711,713 of NZ_CP101751.1, forward strand.
AAGAATAAAGAATAAAGAATAAAGAATAAAGAATAAAGAATAAAGGCTTTAAGCAACATAACGATTGTATCGTATGTGATCAATAAGACAGTGTAAACCTTGATAGCTTACTTACAAAACGTGAAATAGTAAAAGTACTAATAAATTAAAACATACCGGAATGTCAGAATCGAAACCTAAAATTTACACTTTAAATTGCAAAAGCTGGATAGGTGCTTTAACAAATAAAAGTTTTAAAGTGCAACAACCGAAATGTACTACATGTAATAGAGAACTTTTAGAAGAAATTGAATATTCCGAAGTAGAATTAGAAGTTGATAAATATGATGGAGAGGATATGTTTAGTTCTAAAGGGGCTATTATGGTAACCGAAAAACTCTATAATGCATTTAAAGAGCATAATATAAAAGGATTTGCACCCTTAAAAGTCTCGGTAGTGAAGTTTAAATATTCGGATATTGATATTAAAAGTATTCCGAATTTGATTTATCTGGCAGTACTTTCTCCGGCTGTTAAAAATATTCCTATTGCATATGATTATACCGGTATCTGTGAAGGATGTGGGATGCATTTGGCTAAATATAATGAAGAAAAATTTAAATTGATCACCAGGAAAAACAGTAATGATGCGATTCATTTACAAGCCTGTTTTAATTCGTATGAAGGAGCTGATATTTTTAATTTTGCTGATCATGGTGAAATAGGTGTGACACAAAAATTTATTGACATTATCAAAGACTTCAATTGCCCGGAAAATATTATTATTCCTGCCGAATGGATATAATATTTGTTTCACATAAATTAAAATAATCGCAATTATAGAACGCTATACAATTAAAGAAATATTGCGTTTTGTAGCTGAAACAACATCTTAAGGATTTCAAAGAGTTTTAAAATAGAACAACGATGGAACATAAAATAATACTGCCCTTTTTTACTGACGAAAAATTTGCCGGAAAACCGCTTACTCTTGTCAATTGTATTGCGTTTTTAGCACGTAGAGACGGGAGTCATCTGTTATTAATGTCTCATTTTGCCGAATTGTACCTGTTTAAATATTCAAAAGATTTTGTTTTTGAAAAGGAAATTCCGGTAACTGCTGTTTTAAACGGATTCAGAGAATTTAACGAATCCAGAGAATTTGCGCTGAGCGAAAGTGCTTCCGGGCAGATTATCATTTCCGGTGATGCCAATCGTTGTTTTATTATTGATGAAGACGGAAACATTGATCCGGCTTCGTACACCACAACCGTTGTCAATTTAAAGAGTGATGCGCATGCTCTTTTTCCGCAAAAACAAGAAGCGGCGGCTAAAAACTTATATTGCAATGCAACCTTATTACCGGAATCGAATCAATTGATTGCTTTAGTAGACAGTGAAATGGGTTGGGGATCAACTGAAGGTAAAAGGCGGGGTGACTTTATCGTGATTTCGGAGGCTCCTTTTGAGGATGCCACACAACGTCCTCGTTTAAAACTGTTGGCAGCATTAAACAAAAGACCTAGCGCACACTATGAAACAGATTTTCCGGGTATCGAATTGAAAAACGAAAAAACCATTCATCGTGATGCTACTTTTGAAGAGAATTTAATTGCTGCAATCGAAATCAATAATAAAATGCCGTTTTTCGATCCGTGGATCGGGAATATTTACCCGCTTACGGAATCGTTGTTGTTGGTTCCTGTTTTTGATAAATTCCGACGTTTGAGTGCCAGTGCTTGTTTTTTGTTGGTAAACACCGATGGAACTGTGGTCGGGCAATTGCAAGACATTGAGCCGAAAAATCTCAAGCTTAGCAAATTGGAAGAATTTCATTTTGCGGTGAACCATCAGGATCAAATCCTTTATTTTAAAGGAGAAAACACCATTTACGTATTTGGATTCGATGGTAGCTGTTTGGATAAAATCGTGTTGGAAGGAACTACAAAACCGTTGGCTGCATTCCAATTGATCGGAAATACAACCAATGGAAATCTGCTGTTTTTTGACAGAAAGAATTTTCATTTCCTGCAAGTACCATCACTAAAACCTTTGGATAGCAACAATGCAATAGGTATTGAAACCGCACTGACGGCTTATAAAAAACAAAAACCGGCAAAACCCAAAACTCCTGTAAAAAAGCTAAAAGACGACAAACACATTTACTTACACAAAGTGGATCATCCGGAGATTATTGAAAGTAATTTCGAGTGGATACAAGAAGAATTTGATTATTCAGTTGAAAAATCGAAGAGCAAGTTTCGTTTCTTCAATTATCTTTTCCGGGATGCGAAGCAATTACTCCAAATGTCCGTTTTGCAGAAAACAGCATTTGAAACACAGCAAAAATGGTTTCGTTATGGAGTAAACAGCATGGGTGAATATTTTCGTTTGGTTCATTTTGAAGGTGAAACCAAAGAAGCGACGATAGAGGAGAGCGGCGCTTTTGAAATTTTGGTTGAACCCTGCGGCGAATACGTTAGTACCCTGCCGGCATTGCATTGGGCTGTCATTGCCCGTGATACGGAAAAGCAAAAAATAATAGCCGACAGTCCGATAAAAAACTGGATATACAGAGAAGAAGATTGGGAGAAGAATACGTTTATAACCTGCTTTTTAAAAATAATAAAGGAATACTTTCTTACAGGAAATTTTAATACCGCTTTGTATGACACAGCACAAGCTGATTTGGAAAAATACAAATCGGAACTCGGACCGGATGTAAAACAAAAGTTTGGATTGTACCGAATCAATCGTTTTTTAAATGCTTTTAAAAGTTTGGCAGAGGACAACGAAGCTGAATTTCATACCAATTTTGCATTGGCACTTCAGGCACACAAAGAAGTGTGGAGTCAGAAAAAAGCCTTAAACAGAGGTGGAACACCGATGTGCAGAGATAACGACGGTTTTTTATCCTGGGATTGTACCGCTTTAGCAGCTATGGCGTATGACAAAGGTTGGAAACTGGAATTAACGTCCGATTATATACCGCAATCGATGGTGGAGGGAAGTATTAATTTGAAATAAAATGAAAAAAGTCGTTTATTATCAAATGGAGTTAGCCACAGAAAGTGAAATTGTCGGAACCTACCCACAAGTAGATGTGCCGAAGCATTATTTTAAAATTCCTGACAATTTTGAGACACTATCGTTGAGATCTTTTCCGGAAGTAAATCCCAATTTGGAAAATTTTATTTTTAAAAGAGTAGCAAAGCGAACAGATGTGTTAAGTTCACATATGTTACATTCTTCGATAGGCGTTTTTATTGACAAAAAATTTAAGGATTTAATAGAAAACTTTTGTGTTAAGAATTTTCAGTTTTACGATTGTACCTTAATTGCAGCCGATAAAGGTTTTGAAGCACAATTGGCCGAAAACCCTTATTTTTTCCTACATCTGATATATGCAAATGAAGTTCTTGATTTTAGTCAGTCTGTATTTGAAAATTTAAAAACAGATGAAAGGGTTACGATCGATAATGAAGAACAAAGAGCTCCGTTTTTACGTCCTGTAAAATTGTTTCTAAAAGAGACACCCGATCTGTTTCGTTCGCCGTTCAATATTGCGCTTTTAGTTTCGGAATCACTCAAACAAGCCATGGAAAAAGCTGCAATTTCCGGTGTTTGGTTTGAGGAATTTAAGGGTAATGAATTCTATAGTGCCGAATAAAGTTGATGTTAAATAATTAAATTTTAGTTACAGATCCAATTCCTCACAATCATGTCCCAAATGTGAAATAAGGGATAGGATTTCAGGAGCTTCCAGTTTTTCACTTTTTACACGGAGGATTTTGTCCCGATCTTCTAAATCGAAATTGAAATGCAGAATAGCTTCGTTTTCTTCAAAAATACGGGTGATGGTTTTAACGTCTTTTTTCTTTTTGACGGTGGTTTTAAAGATATACAGCATCGGTTTTGGCTAGTTTAATTTACATTTTTCCACCAGGAGGCGAAAGATTTATCGGCGTTTAGATCCATTTTTTCACCAATCATCGGTGTACACAAACGAATTGTCCCGTTTTCATTTAGATTTTCCAAACGTGAAATCGGTTCATCCCAATTGTGATTCGCCAATGAGAATTTACTCCAGTGTACGGGTATCAGTTTTTTTACCTTTAGATCCTGAGCAACCTGAACCACTTCTTCGGGCATTAAATGGATGTATTTCCAGTTTTTATCATATTGACCGCATTCAATAATGGCGAGATCAAACGGACCGAATTGATCTCCGATTGTTTTGAAATGACTATCATAACCGCCATCACCGCCAATAAAGATCTTTTTGTTCGGAGTTTCCAATACAAAAGATAACCATAAGGATTTGTTTCTCGAAAAACTTCTTCCGGAAAAGTGACGGGCCGGTGTGGTATGTAATTTAGCCGAATTGATTAACTGGACGGTTTCATTCCAGTCCTTTTCAATGATGCGAGATTTATCATACCCCCAATATTCGAAATGCTCGCCCACACCTAAGCCACAGATCACTGTCTTCACTTTGCTTTTCAATTCTTTTATGGTTTTATAATCCAAATGATCCCAATGATCATGCGTAATAATCAGATAATCAATTTCCGGAATATCGGCTGTAGTATAACGATCACTGCCGCCAAAACTTTTGGTTGTCATTCGTATCGGAGAAGCAGCTCCGCTAAATACCGGATCGATCAGAAACTTAATACCGTTCGTCTGTAAAAAGTAGGAGGAATGGCCAAACCATACATAGGCATCCTCAGTTAGCGGGATTTCATGCAGATTGGTTTTTACCGAAGGCAATGAATCGGTAGGTTTTACACGTGTATTTTCTTTAAAGATAAACTCTTTCAGTACGGTGAAAAAATTGGCACCTTCGGTTAAATCGGGTGTTACGCTGCTATTCTGAAACTGACCGTCACGGAAATTAGGCGATTTTTTGATTCTTTCCAAACGCTCACCGGTTGGAAGTTTCCCGAACTTCGGATGTTGCATAAAGAAATAAGTGCCGATAGTAAGGGTTAAGAGAAGTATAACAAGTGTGATCATAATTTTTTTTAAAAGCATTGATAAAATATAATTTTAGATTGACTAATCACTCTATTGGAGTCAAAAAAATAAGGATCATCGAATCATGATCCAAAGTGTATCAAACGAATTGTAGATCACTTCTTTTTTTTCTTCTAAAGTTAAAGTCGACTGTCGTAAATATTGCTGAATACCAAAAACATAATTGTTAACAATAGTAATCAGATAATCGATAGGTTGTTTTTTAATATGATTTTGCGCCATAGCTTCCTCCAGTTCGTCACAACCTTTTTTGGAAAGCTTTTGTATTTCCTCATAATTAATTAGCGAAGCATAAGGAGAAAAATAGAATTGTTGAATAAAGCGGAATTCATAATCATTGTCCAACGACCATAACATTAGTCCGATAAACTGCTTTTTAAAATGTTCCCGATATTCAGTGCCTTCTTCTCGATAGCTTTCAATATGCTGCGCTACACGAAGTTTAATGTCGATGTAAAGCGCTATGATTAATTCTTCTTTGGTCTTATAATAATGAAATAACGTACCGTTAGCCACACCGGATTCTTTCGCGATTTTGCTGGTTGCAGTACCGTGAAATCCGTTGTCTACGAATAGCTTTAAAGCGGTTGCTAATATTTCTTTTTGCTTGTCCATAATTTTAGATCGACTAATCAGTCGGTAAAATTAAAGCTTTTTTCTCAGGTAGAAACTATTTGGCAAAAAATTAACTTTCGTAATGGTAGCGCATAAAAAAGCACCGCTATGGGTGCTTTGTACTTTTATAATTGTTTCGGTTTAAATTCAAATAATCGATTCGCTTTTTGTGCATGCAGTTCTGTAAAAATAAAGAAAAGCGAAATAAGAATACATAAAGGTATTGTTAGTAATACATAATCGGGTTTTAATTTTTGAAATTCATTAATTAAACCAAACGGTAGTAATAAGATAAACAGATGAACCAATAGCAGACTGACTTTCGCTAATATAGAATTAGCATTATAGCTATTGTTTTTCTCACAACGCAATTGTAAATCGTAATAGTCGGCAAGATGTCCTAATAAGGTCAGATACTGTTGGTTTTCAATTATTCCCTGATCGAATAATTCTTTGATTCTTTTAGATTGTAAGGCAACTAATTGTTTCGCACTGTTTTTATGTTGTGCGATATAATCCATTTCGGATTGAGAAATAAGTCGGGACAATTCATCCTGTATTTTAGCCGATTCATTTAAGGCTAGTTCATCTCTTTCTTTATTGAGTTGGTAGCGAAGTACAACTAACCAGGCCAAATGCCGGTTTTTTAATTCCTCATAGGTTTCGGCATTCAGATTAAAGTTGTTTTGAAGGAAATTATTCCAGGTCGAACTGCTTCGGACAATCGTTTTCCAAAGTACTTCTGTTTGTATTCGATGGCGTTGTATCTGTTTATTTTTTAAGCTAAAAAGGAGTAAAGACAATATTCCGATAGCCGCAATCGGAGTCCACGGAAGCGCAATCCACTTTAAGTTAAAATACTGATATAATAGTGTTTGGACTACGGACCAGATGATTAAAATGTATCCAATGTTTTTAGGCCAAAGTATAAACTTCTCATTTTGAGTTTTGTTACGTTTTGTATGCATAATCCTAATAGTTTGATATTAATAATTGCATAATGTGCTATAAGTGCTATTTTGTAGGGGGATAGTTATAAAATTATGCTTTTTTTTGAATCCTGAAATTTTAAGTGTTAAAAAAAATATAAATATCGATAAAGTGTGTTTTTTTATCGATGAAATACATGTTTTGGTTGAAGTGACCGTTTTTTATGATATCCGGGAGTAAATAGGGACTTTTTTGTTTTTAAGAAGGAAATAACAATTTATAAATGTTTCCGATTTAGAGATATTAGTCTAAATAGCTAACTTTATAAAATAACAAAAAAGCAAAAAACTATGAAAATAATCAGAAGAGCCAGTGCAAACTGGAAAGGTAGCGGTATGGAAGGAAAAGGATCCGTATCGACACAGAGCACAACGTTAAACAATGCTAACTTATCTTTTAAAACCCGTTTTGAAGATGGAGTAGGAACCAATCCGGAAGAATTGATCGGTGCGGCACATGCCGGATGTTTTTCGATGAAGCTTAGTTTTGTATTAAACGAAGCCGGATTTACAGCCGATAATATCGATACAAGTGCCAAAGTAGTTTTCGAAGACGGGAAAATCACTCAGGTACAATTGGACGTTAAAGCCAGCGTACCGGGAATTTCGGAAGAAGCGTTTCAAAAAGCCGCTTTGGATGCGAAAGAAAACTGTCCGATTTCGCAATTGCTAAAAGCAGAAATCGTTTTAGCGGCTGCATTGGTGTAATAAGAAAAACACCAGACAGGTTTTCAAAACCTGTCTGGTGTTTTTTATTTGATTATTTATTTTCGATGAGCTTTTCCAACCGCGCCATCATATCTTCCTTTTCCTTTAGCATCCGTTCGTATAAGGCGATTTTTTCTTCGTGTAGTAGAATGATCTTTTCGATGGGATTGTAGTTATTGATTACAAAACCGATACTATGTTCATTATTAAATGTATTGGCAATAATATTCATAGCCTGTTCTTCATTAAAGTTTTCGATAGCCTCTACGGGTATTTTTAGTATTGCGGCTACTTGTGCGAGTATATCGGTTTCAATAGTTTCTTTTTGTTCGAGTAATGATACTTTCTTTTGGCTCCAGTCGTCGCCCAGCTCATAAGCCAAACCTTCCTGTTTTATACCCAACATTTCGCGAAAACGTTTGATATTTCTTCCTTGATGTATTTTTCTGTCTGGCGTATCGAAGTGTGACATAGATAACTGTTTTTAAATGAATAGTAGGGTATAAATATAGGTAAAATTATATTTCTAAATCAGATTCGAAAAGGATAATATAATGGTTTATAAACTAACATAGACAAATCCAAAAAGCGTGCTTTACACTTTAAGCCGTTTGATTATGAAAAAAGTAAACTCAATTAAAGGTAACAATACAAATAGACAATTCCAACAGCGACGGGTTACCGTTTACGGAAAAAGATTCGAACGAGCTAACAGTAAATATGTCGATTATCCTCAGATTCGCTTTGCAGGAAAGTGGCTCGCCGATTGTGGTTTTACAACCGGAATGAAAGTGAAATTAACCTGTTCGTATAGAAAGATTGTTATTACGGTTGATACTAGGCAAAAGCGATGAATTTCATAAAATTGAACCTTTACTGGTCTTGTTATTGGTTTCCTCTTACCAGGAGTTAAATGGGAAACATTATCCGTTGCGAAGCGGAGCGTATAATAGACTTCGTGTTATAGCGGTTGAGTAAAAATAGATCCCTCTAGAAACAGAAGGTTTTTGTTATTTGGAGATTATCTTTTGCTTTTATTTAAAATTTCATTTCTGAATATAGTCATTAAGAAAACAAAAAAAAGTGCTAAAAATGATATTACTTGAAAATTTAAATTCAAAAAGTGTAAAATGTAGCAAATAGTCAAAATATTTGAAACTCCTGAAACCCAAAAATATGATTCACATATACATTTTAAATGATTTATTTTATTTGAGACCCTTTTTTTTATTTCTAAAAATATTTCCATTTCATTCTGATTTTTTATGAAAAACTTATTTTCTTTAAGAGTTTTAAAATCTTCATTTGAAAGTTTATCAACATAATCTAAATCATTGTAATTGATTTTTAATAATGAGAATAAATAAACACTAGTTATTAACGTAGTGACAATTAAAATGTATAAGAAACCATGATTTTCTTTTACTTTCTCAATTGCGAATAAAGTAGTGGCAATTAAGAGAGGTAGGCCAATTATTTTTTGTGTGAGATTATTTAAGATGTCTGATACTTCTTTAAAGTACTTTGATTTATATTCATCGTAGTCTTTTCTTATTTTATCAATTGATAAATTATTTAAATATATTTCAAAATTAACTTTCGCCTTATTAGTTATAGTATTCAGGTTTTCGTAAAGTTGATAAATTCTGGTGTCGGAATCATATCTTGATGCGAAATCAATTATTGAGTTTTTTAAGAATTTTGGCAAGTGATGATTTTCTTCGGAAAAACAGTTTTTAAAATTGCTAAAAGATTTAGATAAATCTACTTTTTCTTCGAAATGATTTATCTCATTGAAAAATTTAATAATTAATCGACCTTTATCAGTTAAACTTGTAAAAACAATTTTACGATTTGTACTATTATAATAATCAACAAAATGAAAAGCTTCATCAGTATCTTTGTCTTGTTCTTTAAGAAAAGTCAAAAAATGATCAAATGATCTTGAATTGGTGAAAAAAAAATTTCCACTATCTAAAATAAAATCGATGTATGTTTCTCCGTTAATAAATGAATATGGTCTTTCATTAATATTTAAAATTAAAACATTAGAATGTTTAACCTCGTTAAGTTTTAAATATGATTTATAGTTTTCAAATATTTTAAGGGGAAAATTATCGTTATTAACTTCAATACTTTCGGTTCTTATTTTTTCGTAATCAATATCTAATGCCGTTAATTGTGCTTCAATATTTTCAGAATATTCAAATACAATTTTATTGCTCATCATATTAAAAGTTGAGCTTTTGAATAAATCGTATATTTTTTTATGATCTTGAATCATTAGTTGCTAATTTCTCTTCTTAGTGCGTTTGCAAAACTCTCAGATTCAATTATTACCATGTTTGAGTTTTCTTCCGAAATCCTAACTTTTTCATCTAATACACCACGTGAAAATTTTAAGCTAATTCCATCTCGGTTAACTTCTAGGCGTATAAACTTTTTAAGTTGATTTTTATTATACCTAAATTCCGTATCTATAGAAATATCATTTTCTTCTGCGTAATTTGAAATTGTATCTGGTGAACTATAAAAGTGTTGACTAAGATCTCTAATATTTATTATACCATTTGGGTTTGTTGAAGCATAACTATATATTTCGTTTCTAAACGCATCTATTTCATAAGGATTCCCTGTTAATGGATTAATAGGTGTTTCTATTTGAGTAATTATTTTATAAAGAGACTTGGTATAATCACTACTACTTTCTAATTGTTCAATTGAAATCCAATTTTTAAAATATTCTGAAACTTCTTGTTGTCTTAGTTGTGTAAATGATAAATAGTTAGTTTCTTCAATGTCAATTCTATTCTCATTTATTCTGCATGCCATTGCTAAGTTCTTAGTATCTACATACTCGATTGTTTGAATTGAAAATGAATTAGTAGTTCTGTTTAAAACTTTTCCCTCGACATCACGTATTAGAAATATAGAAACAAAATTATTGTTGTTTTCACGATACTCCGCAAAAATGAAATAACCTCCAGTAGCAAAACCAATAGATTGTATTATGCTTTCAAGATTCCCTATTACTGATCTTGAAAAATTTATAAAATCAGTATTTTGTCTTCCTGAGATCCTGTATTCTTTAAATTTTTCAGGAAAATATCTTCCCTCTGAATAATCAAAAACTGCATATAAAATTTTATCACTTTTATATGTGTCAGATAAACCTTGGATAAGTGCAATCGAATTATCCTCAAGAGGAATTAATTCATTTGATAAAATCAATTCGACTTCGTTGCTATCTTTTTCTTTTATTAATTCATGAATGATAATTTTTCGTAATTCCATTATCGAGTGTTTAAGTTAATTGATTATTAAAATAGTTTTGTTAAACTTCTGATAGTTCGTATTAGGTATAAGCCGTTTCCTTTTTTGGGTGAACCGCCTCTTGAACGATGGTTGGTAAAATGTCCCTGGACATAAGTTCCATCTTTTCTATAATAACTTCTTCGATATGCCATGATTTAATAATTGATTGGTTGTTGATGACAAATAACTTTAATATATAAATCATTTCATTACGGTAAGTCGTAATAGTGAAATAGCGTATTTGTGTAGTTTGCAACAGATTTTAATATGATACAAGCTAACGTGCTTTTAATTGATAAATAAGGATTAAAAAAACAGCCATAACACATGTATGTATAGCTTACAATTAATCATAAATATTCTAACCAATTATTAAATAAATCAAAAACGATGATGAAAAGTATTACTGCAATTTTAGTTGCTTTATTTTTAGCACTTTCGGTTAATGCTCAAGAAATTCGAAAAGAACGAAAAACAGCACAAATAATGCCGTCACAAACATTTTATCTTAACGGAGGGAATAGAGCTGTTTTTGGAGGAAAATCCAGAGCGATATTCAATATTGTATTGCCACCAAATACAGTAGAGTGGTATTATTCGGTTACGGTAGCCAAAGGGAGAAATTCAGATGTAAACATCGGACTGCTTGGACAGTTGACAAAATTGTATGATCCGACAGGTATTACTGCATTAGCTACTAATTTAATATTAACACCTTCAGCAACCGGAATGTGTGATATCTTTTTAATGGATACGCCTAATAGTACAAATTTTATAAATAAGACGGATAAATGGAGTAGAGGATATCGATATTATAACAATGAATCTAGGGAAAAATTTCAAAACGGAACTATACAAATAAAAACTATTCGTGCCGGTAATTGGTATTTAGGATTTAAAAATCCGAGTGCTACCCAAGGAGTATCAATTACTTTTGAAGCGGTTGCTATTGTAGAATAGAGATTTACAATCCATACTTGTGCAAAATATAAGGTTATAAAACTTCGGCATTCCTGTCGTAGTTTTTTTATTCCTCACAAATGAGAAATTTCACTACATTCGTAATCTAAATAATCCGTTCTAATAGGAGAAGAATAGGATGTAAACCCAAAAGCGAACAACCAAAAAACGAGATATGGAACAAAAAGAACTAACAACCTTAACAAACGAAGAATTGTTACAGGAAATGAAAAAAATGAAAACCACCCGAATTTATGATGCCGGGATTATCGGTGTTTTAATAGGAGCGGCCTTTTATGGTACCGTAAAAGCAGGATTCGGAATATTTACCTTTATTCCGTTAGCCTATACGCCTATAGCAGCGAAAAACAATAAAAAATACAATGCGTTAAAAGAACTGCTAAAAGAAAGAGGGCTGTAATAATACACCCGACAGGTTTTTAAACCTGATGTATGTAAATAAAAAAACTACGACAGGAATGCCGTAGTTTTTTTATGAGTAATGGTGAGGGTTATTCCGCTTCTACCATAGTATGATAAACGTTCATCACGTCGTCATCTTCTTCAATTTTTTCCAGTAGTTTTTCTACATCGGCAACCTGATCAGCAGTAAGTGTTTTGGTTACTTGCGGAATACGGTCAAAACCGGAAGATAGGATTTCGATATTGCGGTTCTCCAATTCTTTCTGGATCGCTCCGAAGCTTCCGAATGGCGCATACATCATGATACCATCTTCATCAGCAAAGATTTCTTCCACACCAAAATCGATCATTTCCAATTCTAATTCTTCTACATCCTGACCTTCAGCCGGGATTCGGAAATTACAGGTATGGTCAAACATAAATTCAACCGATCCCTGTGTTCCCATCGTACCGTTACATTTGTTAAAATAACTACGGATGTTAGCAACAGTTCTGTTGTTATTGTCGGTAGCCGTTTCGATTAAGATGGCAATACCGTGTGGCGCATAGCCTTCGAATAAAACCTCTTTATAGTTGGCTGTATCTTTATCCGATGCTTTTTTAATCGCGCGTTCAACATTGTCTTTTGGCATGTTGGCAGCCTTGGCATTCTGCATTACGGCACGCAAACGGGAATTGGTTTCCGGGCTTGGTCCGCCTTCTTTAACCGCCATTACAATATCTTTCCCGATTCGGGTAAACGTTTTGGCCATTGCCGACCAACGTTTCATTTTTCTCGCTTTTCTAAATTCAAACGCTCTTCCCATAAGAGTTTCTTGTTTTTTGTTTATAGTTTGTAAAAACAGTGTGCAAAAATAAAATTATTACACCACTTTAACAAAAAAAGAGACTTTTTGAAGTCCCTTTTTTCTGTAATTATTTTTTGTAAAACGGTAATTTAACCACTTTTGCAGCTACATCGTTTTTACGGATTCGGATAAAAATCTCGCTGTCAACTGTAGAAAATGCAGTTGGAACATAACCTAAACCGATTCCTTTATTTAGTGATGGCGACATGGTTCCTGATGTTACCACACCGATAACATTTCCGTCTTTGTCTACGATTTCATAGTCGTGACGCGGAATACCACGCTCCGTTAATTCGAAAGCAACTAATTTGCGGGAAACGCCGGCTTCTTTTTGCTTTTTTAAATTTTCGGAATTAGTGAATTCTTTGTCGAATTTGGTAATCCAGCCTAAACCGGCTTCTAGCGGAGAAGTAGTATCGTTGATATCGTTTCCGTATAAGCAAAAGCCCATTTCAAGACGTAAAGTATCTCTTGCTGCTAATCCGATCGGTTTGATTCCGAATGCCGCTCCGGCTTCAAATACCTTATTCCAGATAGTTTCGGCATCTTCATTTTTAAAATAAATCTCAAATCCGCCTGATCCGGTATATCCGGTAGCCGAAATGATAACATCCTGTACGCCGCCAAATGTACCGATCTGGAACGAATAGTACGGCATGTTAGCCAAATCAACTGAAGTTAACGATTGCATCGCTTCAGCTGCTTTTGGTCCCTGAATAGCTAATAATGAATAGCCTTCAGATGCATTTTCCATCTCCACACCTAAATCATTATGTTGTGAAATCCAGTTCCAGTCTTTTTCGATATTGGAAGCATTAACCACCAATAAATAGTTGTTATCTGCTATTTTATAAATAATAAGGTCATCTACAATACCGCCTTCATTGTTAGGTAAACAAGAATACTGTGCTTTTCCGTCTACTAATTTAGAAGCATCGTTTGAGGTTACTTTTTGGATTAAAGCCAATGCATTTTCTCCGCGAAGGAAAAACTCACCCATATGTGATACGTCAAAAACACCTACGCCGTTACGAACTGTTTCATGTTCAATGTTAACTCCTTCATACTGAACAGGCATGTTATAACCTGCAAACGGAACCATTTTTGCTCCCAAACTTTCGTGAACGTGCGTTAATGCTGTATTTTTCATTTTGTGCTGTATATTTATTTTAGGCCGCTAATGTATTGATTTTTTACGGAGTGACAAAGCGAATTTAGTTTACGAGATAATCTTTTAGTTCCTGATAATGACGAATCGGAATACTTTGTTTTGTTTGGGTCATGATATGCTGAATGGGTTCGGGAATAGGCAGACTACGGTTTAAATAAGCTTCTACAGTATCCTGGAATTTAACCGGATGTGCCGTTTCCAGAAATAAACCGATGGCTTCCGGATGATTTGCCAACACTTTTTGCAATCCCAAATAGCCAACAGCTCCATGCGGATCCATTATATACTGACTTTCCCGGTAAACGGTTTCCATTGCCGTTCGGGTTTCGGCATCGGTAAATGAAAAGGAAGCTAAATCTTTTTTAAGTTGCTCCCGGTCATTCGCATATAATTCCTGTATCCGAATAAAATTACTCGGATTACTTACATCCATTGCATTTGAAATCGTACTGATTGTAGCATTGGGCGCATACAAACCGTTTTCAAGATAACGCGGAACGGTATCGTTTGCATTTGTAGCAGCAATAAAACCGGCAATCGGTAATCCTAGTTTTTTCGCCAGAATACCGGCACCGATATTTCCGAAATTACCGCTCGGACAGGAAATATAAAGTGGTTTTCCGGTTGCTTTCAAGGCTTTATAAGCAAAGAAAAAGTAGAATAATTGCGGAAGCCATCGGGCAACATTGATCGAATTGGCTGAAGTCAGATTTCGGTTTTTCAGATCAGCATCCCGAAAGGCTTTTTTAACCATATCCTGACAATCATCAAAAGAACCGTTGACTTCTAATGCCTGAATATTTTGACCCAATGTTGTAAGCTGAGCTTCCTGTATTGCACTCACTTTTCCGCTCGGATATAACAATACGACATCAACATTTTTTACACCGAGAAAACCACTGGCCACAGCACCGCCCGTATCACCGGAAGTGGCTACCAGAACGGTTGTTTTTTGATTGTTTTCCCGATTAAAATAACCCAGACATCGGGACATAAATCGGGCTCCGACATCCTTAAAAGCCATTGTTGGACCATGGAATAATTCCAAAGCAGAAACAGAATCGGTTACCGGAACAATCGGGAAATCAAATGAAAGGGTGTCTTTGATGATTTTACGGAGTTCGTTTTCCGGAATTGCATCGCCGATAAACGGTGCTATAACCGTATACGCAATAGTTTCATTATCCAGCCGATCAAGTGAATTAAAAAAATCGGAGGGAAGCGGTGTGATCACTTCCGGGAAATACAAACCACCATCCGGAGCAATACTTTGTAAAACGGCTTCTCTGAACCCAACACGATGTTGCTTATTGGTAAGACTATAATAGTTCATAAATTATTGATTTAGCGGTTAATTATCCGAACACCGCTTTTGTTAATCGGTGATGTATAAACTTCAAACGGTATTCCTGTTTCTGTATAGTTTTCTGCTATTGCAAATGCTACTTTTTTAGCTGTTTTGATTCCTTTATTTAAAGTGAAAATTGAAGGACCGGAACCGGATATTCCGGCACCTAAAGCACCGTTTTGAAGTGCCGTTTCTTTAATTTTATCAAAGCCCGGAATAAAAGGACTCCGAACCGGTTCCACGATTTTGTCGCTTAGTGATCGCTGCATCAGGTTGTAATCTTCAGTATATAGTCCGGCTATAAATCCGCCCAGATTTCCCCATTGTGCGATGGCATTTTTTAATGGGATTTCGGGAGCTAATACGGCTCGCATTTCAGCTGTTTTTAAAGCAATCTGCGGATGAATTACAGTAACATATAATTCCGAAGGTACCGGTAATGCTATTACATCCAGCGGTTCATATCCGCGGATCAATGTAAAACCGCCCAATAAAGCGGGAGCTACGTTATCGGCATGTTCGCAACCACTGGCTAAAGCTTCTCCTTTCATAGCAAAAGAAATAAGTTCTTTATTCGTAAAAGGATTACCACATAAAGCATTGAGTCCGAATACGGCACCGGCAGCACTGGCCGCAGAACTTCCAATACCGCTTCCGGCCTTGATCTTTTTATGAATTTCAATAGCAAAACCCTGATCGGTTCCCAATTGCTCTAAAAAGGCTTGTGCTGCGATACCGGCTACATTTTGTGTAACGTCAAGCGGTAAATCGGCTCCGGTTATCCGAGTGATCTGAATGCCTTTTTGGGCTGTTTTAGTGATTGTCATTTCGTCGCCAATGGTATCGAGACATAAGCCGAGAACGTCAAATCCGCAGGATATATTGGCAACGGTTGCCGGGCAAAATAAGCGTATACTTTCCATACTGTTTGATTTTAAATGTTACCGATTCGGATTACATCGGCAAAAATTCCGGATGCAGTTACCGCTGCTCCGGCTCCGGCTCCTTTGATTAATAAAGGTTGTTCGGCATAACGATCGGTGTAAAACAACACAATATTGTCTTTCCCTTCCAAATGATAAAACGGGTGTTCTTTTTCAATAGTCTGTAAACCTACACTGGCTTTTCCGTTTTCAAAATTCGCTACATATTTTAAGCGACAGGATTGCTGATCAGCTTCCTTATAGAGTTGGTCAAAATGGTTCGAATGCTCTTTTAATGATTCAAAAAAAGCGGCTACCGATTCGGCCTGTAAAACCGGTTCCGGTAAAAAGGAATCATTATCAATAGCATCGATTTCCATTGGGTAACCACTTTCCCGGATCAGAATAAGGATTTTTCGCATCACATCGATACCGCTCAGATCGAGTTTCGGATCGGGTTCGGTGTAACCTTCCTGTTGGGCCTGAAGTACAATATCATGAAAACTTTTATCAGTATTAAAATTATTAAATATAAAGTTTAAGCTACCGGATAAAACGGCTTGAATTTTATGTACTTTATCTCCGGATGCAATTAGATTTTTTAAGGTGTCTATAATAGGTAATCCGGCTCCGACATTGGTTTCAAAAAGAAACGGTGCATTGTACTTTTTAGACAGTTTTTTTAATTGCTCATATTCCGAATATTGCGACGAACAGGCAATTTTATTACAGGTAACAACGGCTATGCTTTGCGATAGAAAACGTTTGTACAATGCGGCCACTTTCGGACAAGCTGTATTATCAACAAAAAT
Source organism: Flavobacterium cerinum (assembly GCF_024496085.1). Classification (NCBI taxonomy): domain Bacteria; kingdom Pseudomonadati; phylum Bacteroidota; class Flavobacteriia; order Flavobacteriales; family Flavobacteriaceae; genus Flavobacterium; species Flavobacterium cerinum. Next base: position 2,728,844 of record NZ_CP101751.1, read on the forward strand.
ACTGTTCGGAAGATTTAATGCTTCGGCTTTTGCGATAAAGGCATCGGGTTGGTTATCTTCTCCCGATTGCAGTTGTACTTCCCAGTTTTCTAAATCCACACCGTTTTCGTTAAAATACATTTTTCGGGAATTGGAAATTCCGATAACACGAACATTTAGTTTTAGATTATCTTTTAAATAGTCAGCTTGTTGTCGTAATTGATCCAGTAATTTTCCGCCAACGTTACCAACTCCGCAAATAAAAAGGTTGAGTTGTTTAATATTGTCTTCAAAAAAGCTTTCGTGTAATACATTTAATGCTTTTTCAACGTCTTTTTTATCGATAACAGCCGAAATATTGCGTTCGGATGCGCCTTGTGCTATGGCTCTTACGTTAACATTGTTTTTACCTAATGTACTAAACATTTTACCGCTTAATCCCTGATGGCTTTTCATGTTTTCGCCGACTAAAGCAATAATACTCAGATTTTTTTCAATGATAACCGGTTTGATTTTCTGTAACCGGATTTCATATTGAAAAGCCATTTCAATCGCTTTTTTGGCTCTTTGTGCATTTTCTTCGGATATTCCGATGCAAATAGAGTGTTCGGACGATGCTTGTGTGATAAACACAATACTGATGTTTTCTCTGGCTACGGCACAAAATAGCTTTTCGGAAATACCGGCTACACCGATTAAACCTGATCCTTCGAGTGTTAGCAATGCAATATTATCGATATGACTGATTCCTTTTACGGGTTCGTTACTATTGTCGCATTCCGGGATAATACGGGTTCCTGCTGTGTCCGGAGCGAAAGTATTTTTAATATAAACCGGAATATTTTTATTGAGTACAGGTTGTAATGTCGGCGCATACAAAACCTTTGCTCCGAAATGTGATAATTCCATGGCTTCTTTATAACTGATATCGGGAATGGAACGGGCTTGTTTTACCAGTTTCGGATTCGCAGTGTACATGCCGTTTACATCTGTCCATATCTGTAGTTCATCGGCATCTAAAGCCGACGCAATAACAGCAGCGGAATAGTCGGAACCGCCACGACCTAATGTAGTTGGATGACCATTATGCGACTGTGCAATAAAACCGGGTATAACGGTAATATCCGACTGATTTTTATCAAAATAATACTGGATGGCGTAGTTACTGGTTTCAAAATCAATATTGGCATTACCGAAATTGGAATCGGTTTTAATTAATTCCCGACTATCAATATAGGCTGTTTTTGGTGACAGGGATTGTAATTTTTCGAAGATGATTTTCGAGGACAATAATTCGCCGTAAGATAGAATAGTATCGGTGGCTTTGGCTGACAATTCACCTAATAAAAAACAACCGTCCAATAGCGAGTTAATGTCATCAAAGCTAATGTTGATAAACGACAAAACTTTATCATTGTTCCGTTCCGGTAAAAGTTTCTCAATGACTTCAAGATGTCTTGTTTTAAGATCCTGAAGTATATTTCGGTATAAAAAGTGCTGATTTTTAGCATTGTTGATCGCTTCAGATAGTGAATCGGTTACACCTCCCAATGCGGAAACAACTACTACTTTCTTGCCGGGGACGTTTTGTATTACGCCGATGGATTTTAGGATATTCTGATCGTTTGCAACAGAAGTACCCCCAAATTTTAATACTTTCATGATACTATATTTTATGAACCAACGGTTGGAAAAACCGGATCCGAATAATTAAAAATTAAGAATAAAAATGAATTCGTTTGAAAACAAACGACTTAGCTGTGTTTTAAAAAAACACGTACGCACACAGGATTATATGTAATAATTATACCCCGAACGGGGTAGTGGTAGTTGTAATAATGGTAACAATAGAAATTACAGCCGAAGAAGATTCGGTTGCAATAAATAAATTATATTTTCTATTAGCTGTTATCATTATGACAAATATAGCGCTTTTTGTTTTGAAAAATCATTTTTTGTAAATTTATAGTAAGTCAAAATGAGTTAGATTATGGACAACTTGATTAAAATTGATAAAAAAACCGTATTGGAACGATTTCATCCGATCGATAAGTACACCCATAAAGGAATTCAGGGACATGCGCTGATTGTTGGCGGTAGTTACGGAAAGATAGGAGCACCGCTATTATCGGCGAAAGCGTGTTTAAAATCGGGTGCCGGTCTCGTTACGGCTTATATCCCGCAATGTGGTTATGATATTCTTCAGACCGGAATTCCGGAAGTTATGGTAGAAACGGATGATTATCCGACGCATATTACTGCGATTACTACCGAAGCAAATATCCGGGCGGTTGGTTTGGGAATCGGAATGGGGCAACATCAGGAAACCCAACAAGCAGTTTTTCATTTTCTAAAATTGAATACGTTGCCTTTGGTGCTCGATGCGGACGGAATTAATATTATGTCGGAAAATAAAGAATGGCTGGAATTCTTACCGGCACAAACGATTGTGACACCACATCGGAAAGAATTGGAACGATTAATCGGACTATGGGATGATGAAGCGGATAAAATGAAAAAAGTAATATCTTTTTCGGAAACGTATGATTTGGTTGTCGTCTTAAAAGGTGCGCCAACACGTATTGTGTATAAGAATAACGTTTTTGAAAATACAACGGGAAATCAATCGCTGGCTACAGCGGGAAGCGGCGATGTCCTTACGGGAATTATTACCGGATTACTGGCGCAATCCTATGATCCGGACGCTGCTGCAATTGTTGGCGTCTATATTCACGGACTCACAGCGGATCTTGCTTTACCGGAGCTGGGTTATCATGCGTTTGTTGCCTCGGATATTATTGCGAATCTGGGGAAAGCTTTTAGTACGTTATACGAATAAAAAAACGCTTCCGTGTGGAAGCGTTTGTTGTTATTTTACACCTTGCTTGGTAAACAATTCGATTAGTTGTGCATCGGATGGTCTTGGCGCATCGGCTGTTACAATGTTTCCGTTCGGATCCAGCAGGATAAATCTCGGAATACTTTCAATTCCAAACTCTTTTATAAACTGGGAATTCCAATCATTATCAGCAAATAGCTGAATACCGCCTAATTTTTTTTCATCTACCAGTTTTTTCCATTTGTCATAGTCTTTTTTGGCATCAATTGAAATACTCACAAATTCGATATTTTTTCCGTGATATTGCTCTTCTACTTTTTGAAGATGCGGAATTTCCTGGCGACAAGGTCCACACCAGGTTGCCCATACATCGATATATACGAATTTACCTTTTAAATTATCCAATGAAGTTTGTCCGCCTTTATAATTTTCATAGTTGAATTTTGGCGATGGTTTACCCGGAGTCAACATTTTGATTTTGTTGAATTTATCAGTCAGCTCTTTTTTGAAATTAGTATCTGTCGACAAAACCATAATTTCTTTGTAAAGGAATTCTGATTCTGCATTTCCGGCGCGAATCTGATACCCAAGATTTTGCAGGAAGCTGTTTTTAATATTCGGACTTTTTATTTTTTTGATTTCGGATAAAATTCGGTCGCTTAATTCTTTTTCAGTAAGATTACTACTGTTTTCAGATACTTTTTGATTGAATTTACCGGCTATAAGCTGTTTGTAAGAATTAGAAAACATGAAATCATTTTCGTTATCCAAATCGATTGTTGCGTCGAATTTCGGAAAGCTTTCTGAGGGTTTAAAGTTTTCTTTTTTAGCGTAATGGGCGTGGTAAGCCGGATAATTAAAAATTAATAATTGCTCAAAAAAGTTAATGTTTCGTAATTCACTCTTTTTAAAATCGGCATCAGCAAATGGAGTTGTATTATATAATTCCAAAACAGCATTTTTTAGCTCTTTATTTTTATTAGCATATGTTGCTTCATCCTGACTGTAAAATACCTGTGGATTTCCTAATGTATTATTGACAAGCTGACTTTTTTTGGACAGATATTGGTTTTCAATACTTCCTTTTCCGGTAAAAGTCAACGTAGTATTAAAATTTGAATCGTCGGCAGCGATATTCAGTTTTGTTCCTTTACCCAGATATAAAGCAACACGGTTGTTTTTGGTACTTAACGTATATGCCCCGTTGTAAGAGATTGGGAAGGTTTCAGAAAAGGAACCGTCGGGTTTTAATGTGATTTCTTTGTTAAAACTTTCACCTTTGATTTTGATCTTTTTTTCTTCGGTATTACTGATTTTACCGGATATCGTTATCGTTTCCACAGGAAGATTAAACGAGGCCAGCGTAATGAGCATCAGCAAATAAAATGCTTTTTTCATTGAAAATGGTTTTTAGTTAGTTTTTTAGAAGTTCAAATATAAGAATTGTCGTTCGTATAATTACAGTAGAAATACGGTTAATATAGTTTGTTTTTTAGGCATATTTTATGGAATTTTGAGCAATTAATTTTTACAGCAAAATGGATACAGTACATTATATAAGCTCTGATGTGATTTCATTGGAGTTACTACAGGAGATTATCTCTCAGAATATGAAATTGGATTTGTCGGAAGAGGCGCGTGTTAACATTGAAAAATGCCGCACTTATCTGGACGAAAAAATGCAGGCACACGGAGAGCCTATTTATGGTATAAATACCGGATTCGGCTCATTATGTAATGTTAAGATATCGAATGAAAACTTATCCAAATTACAGGAAAACCTTGTAAAATCGCATGCTTGCAGTACAGGTGACGAAGTGCCGCATGAGATTGTAAAAATCATGTTGCTGCTTAAAATTAAATCGTTGAGTTTCGGTCATTCCGGAGTACAGCTAAAAACGGTAGAACGACTGATAGATTTTTATAACAACGATGTTTTACCGGTAATCTATACGCAGGGATCATTAGGAGCTTCAGGAGATTTGGCACCGTTGGCGCATTTATCATTACCGTTAATCGGTGAAGGTGAAGTATATGTTGACGGATTCCGTCAGCCGGCTAAAAAGGTATTGGAAAAAATGGGATGGGAGCCGATTGTGTTGCAATCTAAAGAAGGATTGGCTTTGTTAAACGGTACGCAGTTTATGAGTGCCTATGGTGCTTATGTGTTATTAAAAGCCAGTAAATATGCGTATTTAGCGGATGTTATCGGAGCGATTTCATTAGAAGGTTTTGACGGAAGAATTGAACCTTTTAATGAATTGATTCATTTGGTACGCCCGCATAAAGGACAAATCAATACTGCAAAACGATTCCAGGAATTATTGGAAGACAGTGAGATTATCGCGCAGCCTAAAAAACACGTTCAGGATCCGTATTCTTTCCGTTGTATTCCGCAAGTACATGGTGCATCGAAAGATACTATCGATTATGTAAAGCGTGTATTTAAGACGGAAATCAATTCGGTAACCGATAATCCGAATATCTTTATTGAAACGGATGAAATTATTTCGGGCGGAAACTTCCACGGTCAACCTTTGGCTTTAGCCTTAGACTTTTTAGGAATTGCTTTAGCCGAATTAGGAAATATTTCAGAAAGACGTACGTACCAGTTAATTTCCGGATTAAGAGATTTACCGGCATTTTTGGTAAGCGATCCGGGACTGAATTCCGGTTTTATGATTCCGCAATATACGGCAGCGAGCATCGTGAGTCAGAATAAACAATATGCAACACCGGCAAGTATTGATAGTATTGTATCGTCTAACGGACAGGAAGATCATGTGAGTATGGGCGCTAATGCCGCTACGAAAGCGTTAAAGATTATGGAAAATCTGGAGCGTATCCTGGCTATTGAATTGATGAATGCTTCTCAGGCAATCGAATTCAGAAGACCGTTAAAATCAAGCGAGTTTATCGAAAGCTTCCTGAAATTATACAGAGAAGAAGTGCCTTTGGTTACAGAAGACAGAATTTTACATTACGACATTGAAAAATCGGTTGCTTTTTTAAACAGCTTCCAGATGGATGAAGTGTTGTTTGAATAGGTAGAAAAACAAAAACATACCTGACAGGTTTTAAAGTTTGTCAGGTATAATTTTTTATAAGAAATACATGCTCAGTAAACCTAAAGCGGCTGGAAGGCTTTGTACCATCAATATCGATTTCTGAACGGTAATCGCACCGTAAACTCCGGCTACAAATACACAACCCAAAAAGAAGGTAGCGACATGAATACCCCATTGCGGATCGCAAATCAATAAAGACCAGATTAATCCGGCGGCTAAAAAACCGTTATATAAGCCTTGATTTCCGGCCATTTGCTTGGTCTTTTCAAACATTTCTTCCGGTACCGATTTAAATACTTTTTTGGCACGGGTGGTCCAGGCAAACATCTCCAACCATAAAATGTAAAGGTGAAGTAAGGCGATGAATCCGATAATAATTTTTGAAACAATTGTCATAATAATCAGGATTTTGGTTTATTCGGAATGATCTAGTATTCGTTCAATTCGTTTGTCCGGAATTAACCACATAATGGCGACTAAAATATAAAAAGCACCACCTGCTAATCCGTTATAATGGGAAGCAATAATTCCCATAGTATAAAATACAGGTGATAGTTTTCCTTTAATATCTTTTCCGATTGCTTTTGATAAAACGGAATCGGGTCCGTGTTTTTTCAGGATTACATATTGTAATATAAAATAGGCTACTGCACACATCAGCAGTATAAATCCGTATAACATCATCGGATCGTGAGCAAAATGATTTTCTCCGATCCAGGCCGTAACAAACGGAATCAGGGATAACCAGAATAATAAATGTAGGTTGGCCCATAAAATACCTCCGGTTACCTGTTTTACCGTATGCATCATATGATGATGGTTATTCCAGTAGATACCGACATAAATAAAGCTTAATACATAACTTAGAAATACCGGTAAAATCGGTGTAAGTGCTTTAAGACTTATCTCGTGCGGAACCTTAATTTCCAGTACCATAATAGTGATGATAATAGCCAGTACACCATCACTAAAGGCTTCCAATCGGGTTTTATTCATACTTTAGCTGTTTTCTGAACGTAAGGTTTTATGTGTTCTCCGTTTGTGATAGGTTTGATGTAAGTGAGCATTATGTTCGCCGGAAATTACACTGATATTGCCGTCAATTTCCAGCATGGCCAGTTTAACATCCTTATAATGGTCAACGCCATGTTCGCGAATGGATTCGTAAAGCTCATCGGATGTAATACCCAGTCGGCTGAGCGTGGCAAATTCCAGTTTTCCGTTATGGATCAGTATTTCGGGTTTGTCCTGTAATAAATCGGCTATTTTTTTATACTTAAAAAGTATTTTTTTGACAATAAAATTGACAATAAATAAAACCAAAGCTGCTGCCAAACCGCCAAACAGGCTGGTATTGCTGCCAACCATTGCATTTTGAACCGAGTTACTGATCAATAATATCAGGATAACATCAGCAGTGTTAAGCTGTGATAGTTGTTTTTTACCGAATACACGGAGTGCAACGACCATAAAAACATAAACAGCGGTACTTCTGATGATGATATCCAGATAAGCTTCCATCTATTTCCATTTAAAGTTTTTCTCGATCGCTTTGATCATTTCACCGGCAATGTCTTTTTGTGTTGCGCCTTCAATACCTTCCAATCCGGGAGAAGAGTTAACTTCTAATAACAACGGCCCTTTAGAGGAACGAATAATATCGACTCCGGCTACTTTTAAATTCATAGCCTTAGCTGCTTTTATAGCGATTCTTTTTTCTTCAGCTGTTACTTTTACAACAGATGCCGTACCACCTAAATGGATGTTAGCGCGGAATTCACCCGGTAAAGCTTCACGTTGCATTGCGGCTACTACTTTTCCGTCGACAACAAATAAACGCAGGTCTTTTCCGTTGGCTTCTTTGATAAATTCCTGTACGAGAATATTAGCATTTAAACTTTTAAATGCGTTGATTACACTTTCTGCTGCTTTTTTGGTTTCGGCTAATACGACTCCTTTTCCTTGTGTTCCTTCGAGAAGTTTTACAATTAACGGAGAACCGCCCACCATTTTAATAAGATCGTTGGTATCGAGTGGGGAATTGGCAAAACCGGTTGTCGGAATATCTACTCCGTTATTCAATAACAATTGAAGAGAAAACAGTTTGTCACGGGATTGGCTAATAGCTGCCGAACCGTTTAAACTAAATACTTTTAAAGCTTCAAACTGACGGGTTAAAGCGCAACCGTAATACGTCATACTAGGACGGATTCTAGGGATAACGGCGTCAAAATCGTTAAGTACGCGACCGCCGCGATAATGAATTTCCGGAGCGGTAGCATCCAGTTTCATATAACAGTATTTCAGGTTCAGAAAATGCATTTCATGACCGCGCATTTCACCGGCTTCTATAATCCGTTTGTTACTGTATAATTCCGGATTACTGGCCAGCAATCCGATGCGAAGTCCTTTGTTTGACGTTTCTTCGCTATAATAATATTCTTTGATTTTTTCTTTTGTAGGATGACCTAAAAGGTATTTTTGTTCCGGATCAACTAATATTCGTCCGGACATAGCTTCCCGACCTAATAACATACGGAATCCCATTGAATCCCGATTGGTCAGCGTTAATTCAACATCCCATTCTGTACCTCCGATTTCCAATACTGTACGGATAACATAACGTAGTTCCCGATATCCGCTGGAACTTTTTACCACACGTTTGTCGATCAAAAGGGCTTCACAGTGAATAACGGCTTTAAGGTTATTCTGAATAGGGTTAATGTCGAACTTTACCCAGTTTTCTCCTTTTTTTTCAAATGGTGTGATGTTAGTGGCATGCAATGCCGAAGTTTTCGCACCGGAATCTACCCGGGCTTTAATGGTCGGAATTCCAAGAGTAGGGAAGGAGCACCATTCCTCGCTTCCTACAATAACTTTGTCTAGCATTTCTCTGTTTGTATTTGTAATTCTAATGTACTACTTTTTTTGAAATGCCAAACAGATTTACTTAAAAAAGAAAAAACCTACTTAATTAGTAGGTTTTTCAGCTTTCTTAATTGCTACGGTGAGTTCCTGGCTGCCTTCTTCAAGGTCCATAAAGATCTCATCGCCTTCGTGTATTTTAGAGGTGATGATCTCCTCAGCTAAAGTATCTTCCACATATTTCTGAATCGCTCGTTTTAACGGTCGCGCTCCGAATTGTTTGTCAAATCCTTTATCAGCAATAAATTGTTTTGCTTTATCGGATAATGCTAATTTATAACCTAAATCAGCTACTCTGATATATAGTTTTTCCAATTCGATGTCGATGATTTTGTCGATATCTTCTTTTTCAAGCGGATTAAATACGATAACATCATCAATACGATTCAGGAATTCCGGTGCAAAGGCTTTTTTCAATGCATTTTCGATAATTCCTTTTGAGTTTTCATCAACCTGTGATTGTCTGGCAGTAGTGCCGAAACCGACACCCTGACCGAAATCTTTTAATTGACGCGCTCCTACATTGGAAGTCATAATGATAATCGTATTACGGAAATCAATTTTACGACCTAAACTGTCTGTTAAATGACCGTCATCCAATACTTGTAACATCATATTGAAAACATCCGGATGTGCTTTTTCAATTTCATCCAAAAGTACCACACAATAAGGTTTTCTTCTTACTTTTTCCGTAAGCTGACCGCCTTCTTCGTACCCTACATATCCCGGAGGCGCACCTACTAATCGGGAAATGGCGAATTTTTCCATGTATTCACTCATGTCAATACGAACTAAAGCATCTTCAGAATCAAATAATTCTTTAGCGATCACTTTAGCCAATTGGGTTTTACCAACTCCGGTTTGCCCTAAGAAGATAAAAGAACCGATCGGTTTGTTCGGATCTTTTAATCCGGCACGGTTACGCTGAATTGATTTTGCAATTTTTTGTACCGCTTCATCCTGGCCGATTACTTTCCCTTTTATCAGTTCCGGTAAATGGGCTAGTTTGTTACTTTCCGTTTGTGCAATACGGTTTACCGGAATACCGGTCATCATAGAAACAACATCAGCAACATTATCTTCGGTAACGGTAATACGATTGTTTTTCGCATCTTCTTCCCATTGTTCCTGTGCTGTAGCCAAATCTTTTTCAATACGTTTTTCATCATCACGTAATTTGGCAGCCTCTTCATATTTCTGTTTCTTAACAACCGAATTTTTGAGTTCGCGTACTTCTTCTAATTGACGTTCCAAATCAAGAATTTGTTTCGGTACGTCAATATTGGTGATGTGTACACGGGAACCGGCTTCGTCTAACGCATCGATAGCTTTGTCCGGTAAAAAACGTTCGGACATATAACGGTTTGTTAATTTAACACAGGCTTCAATAGCTTCCGGTGTATAAATTACATTATGGTGATCTTCGTATTTATTTTTGATGTTATTCAAAATAGTAATGGTTTCTTCTACAGATGTAGGTTCCACGATTACTTTTTGGAAACGTCTTTCCAACGCACCGTCTTTTTCAATATATTGACGGTATTCGTCTAATGTTGTAGCCCCGATACATTGGATTTCACCACGTGCCAGTGCCGGTTTAAACATATTGGAAGCATCCAGTGAACCTGTAGCGCCACCGGCACCTACAATTGTATGGATCTCATCAATAAAAAGGATGATATCGTCATTTTTTTCCAATTCGTTCATTACCGCTTTCATACGTTCTTCAAACTGACCGCGGTATTTGGTTCCGGCTACTAAACTGGCCAGATCCAGGGTTACCACTCGTTTGTTAAACAGGATACGGGATACTTTTTTCTGGATAATTCGCAATGCCAATCCTTCGGCAATAGCCGATTTACCAACTCCCGGTTCACCGATTAATAGCGGGTTATTTTTTTTACGACGGCTCAGAATTTGAGAAACGCGTTCAATTTCTTTTTCGCGACCAACAACAGGATCCAATTTACCTTCTTCGGCTAATTCGGTTAAATCACGTCCGAAATTGTCAAGAACCGGTGTTTTCGATTTTTTATTGGCTTTGCCGGTACCCGGATTATTAAACCCGGTGTCACGCAAACTGTCATCTTGTCCGGAATCATCATTAAAGGACTCCGCTTTTGGCAGGTTATCTAGGTAATCTTCTTCGTTTGATGTCATAGCAATAAATTGTTCTTTAACTATTTCATAGTCAATTTTTAATTTGTTCAAAAGCTTTGTTGTCGGATCATTCTCATTTCTGAGGATGCACAACAATAAATGAGCGGTACTAATCGAAGTACTCTGGAATACTTTAGCTTCTAAAAAAGTGGTGCGTAAAGCACGTTCGGCCTGGCGTGTTAAATGAAGGTTTTTCTTTTCATTACTTCGGTCGATATTGGGATTTGCAGGGCTTAATACTTCAACTTTTCTGCGCAGATGCTCTAAATCTACATCCAGATTATTTAATATGTTAATTGCGGTCCCGTTACCGTCTCTTAAGATTCCTAACATTAAGTGTTCCGTACCGATAAAATCATGCCCTAATCGTAAAGCCTCTTCTTTACTATAGCTAATTACGTCCTTAACTCTTGGTGAAAAATTATCGTCCATTACTTAAAAATACTTTATACTGTAAATTTACTAATTTAGATACGGTAAAGCAAAAACCGTACCTGACATTTTAAGGTTAACCCTTTATGCTAATTGACAAAAAAAAATCGAGATATAAAAGTTAAAAAGTGTGAATTTTTAAGCACTCCGGCGGTTTTTACTGTTGATAAATTACTGAAATTTATGAAGAAAAAAGTGATTCTTTACTGGAAAAATATGTATATTGGCACGTTTTGAATTAAATATAATTTTTTAATATAACTACTTATGTCTGAAGGAGAAAAGTTAATTCCTATTAACATTGAGGACGAAATGAAATCTGCTTACATCGATTATTCGATGTCAGTAATTGTATCAAGAGCGCTTCCTGATGTTAGAGATGGCTTGAAACCGGTTCACCGAAGAGTATTATTCGGAATGTATGAATTAGGAGTATTATCGAATAGAGCACATAAAAAGTCGGCCAGAATCGTTGGAGAGGTTTTGGGTAAATATCACCCTCACGGTGACAGCTCTGTTTATGATGCGATGGTTCGTATGGCTCAGGAGTGGAGTTTGCGATATCTTTTAGTGGACGGCCAGGGGAACTTCGGTTCTATCGATGGTGACAGTCCGGCAGCTATGCGTTATACGGAAGCAAGAATGAAAAAACTTTCGGAAGAAATTCTTGCTGATATTGATAAAGAAACAGTTGATTTTCAATTAAACTTTGACGATACTTTAGAGGAACCTAAAGTAATGCCAACGAAAATCCCGAACCTTTTAATTAACGGTGCATCCGGTATTGCTGTAGGTATGGCGACCAATATGGCACCGCACAACCTAACGGAAGTAATTGACGGTACACTGGCGTATATCGATAATAACGATATCGAAGTGGATGAACTGATGCAGTACATCAAAGCACCGGATTTCCCTACCGGAGGTGTTATTTATGGTTATGAAGGTGTTCGTGAAGCTTTTAAAACCGGTAGAGGACGTGTGGTTGTACGCGCCAAAGCAAATTTTGAAGAAGTGGATGGCCGTGAGTCAATTATTGTAACGGAAATTCCGTATCAGGTGAACAAAGCGGAAATGATTAAAAAAACCGCTGACCTTGTAAATGAAAAAAGAATTGAAGGTATTTCGACAATTCGCGACGAATCGGATCGTAACGGTATGCGTATTGTTTACGTATTAAAACGGGAAGCGGTTCCGAATATCGTATTAAATACCTTATATAAGTATACACAGTTGCAGTCTTCTTTCAGTGTGAATAATATCGCATTGGTAAAAGGACGTCCGCAATTGTTAAACCTGAAAGATCTGATTCATTATTTCGTGGAACACCGCCATGAAGTTGTGACGAGAAGAGCGGAATTCGACTTGCGTAAAGCGGAAGAAAGAGCGCACATCTTAGAAGGTCTGATCATTGCTTCGGATAATATTGATGAAGTTATTGCTTTGATCCGTGCGTCTAAAAATGCAGACGAAGCAAAAGAAAAATTAGTAGAACGTTTTAATTTATCGGATATCCAATCCCGCGCCATCGTAGAAATGCGTTTACGTCAGTTAACCGGACTGGAGCAGGATAAATTAAGAGCGGAATACGATGAAATCATGAAGTTGATTGCTTATTTAAGAGAATTATTAGCAAGCAAGGAAATGAGAATGGGTGTTATTAAAGATGAATTAGCGGAAATCAGAGATAAATACGGTGATGGACGTCGTTCGGTTATTGAATATGCCGGAGGTGATGTGAGCATTGAAGATTTAATTGCGGATGAAAATGTAGTTATTACGATTTCGCATGCCGGTTATATCAAACGTACACCGCTGTCAGAATACAAAACACAGAACAGAGGAGGAGTCGGACAAAAAGGTGTGGCAACGCGCGATCAGGACTTCCTGGAGCATTTATTCGTGGCAACGAACCACCAATATATGTTGTTTTTTACTCAAAAAGGAAAATGTTTCTGGATGCGGGTATATGAAATTCCGGAAGGAAGTAAAACCAGTAAAGGAAGAGCAATTCAGAACCTTATCAATATCGAGAATGATGATAAAGTAAAAGCATTCATCTGTACGCAGGATTTAAAAGACGAAGAATATATCAACAGTCATTATGTGATCATGGCTACCAAACAAGGTCAGGTTAAAAAGACACCGTTGGAGCAATATTCACGTCCGCGCCAGAATGGTATTAATGCGATTACGATTAAAGAAGATGATGAATTACTGGAAGCAAAATTAACCAACGGAGAAAGTCAGATTCTGATTGCAGTAAAATCCGGTAAATTGGTTCGTTTTGAAGAAGGTAAAACCCGTCCGATGGGAAGAAGTGCTTCCGGAGTAAGAGGAATCACACTTGCTGATGAAAAAGATGAAGTAATCGGGATGGTATCGGTTAACGATATGGAAAGTGAAATTCTTGTAGTTTCAGAAAACGGTTACGGAAAACGTTCTTCATTGGAAGATTACCGTATTACCAACCGTGGCGGAAAAGGAGTGAAGACTTTGAATATAACCGATAAAACCGGAAATCTCGTTTCTATTAATAGTGTAACTGATGCAGATGATCTGATGATTATCAATAAATCCGGATTGACTATTCGTATGGAAGTTTCGGATCTGCGTGTAATGGGACGTGCAACACAAGGGGTTCGTTTGATTAATATCAAAGGAAATGACTCGATTGCAGCGGTAACTAAAGTAATGCGTGAAGAAAATGACGGATCGGAAGGAGAAGAAAATGATAACATCGACGAAATTTCAGAAACTCAGGAATAAAATAAGAACCTAAATAACTAACATATGAAAATTAAATATGCTTTATTAGCGACATCAATGTTGTTTTCTGTGGCTTCATTTGCTCAGAAAGACGAATTGAAAACGCTGAAAAAATTATACGCTAAAGACCAAATGTCTGTGTCGGAAGTTTCAGAATACAAATCCGCTATTAATAAATTAGGCGGGATGTCTCTGGCTGAATCGGATCAGATTTATACCAATTTCTATAAGGCTATGACACCGCTTTTGGAACTTGACGCTACAGCTGGAGGAGCAGCACCTAATATGCAGTCTTTAGCAAAAGTGTTTACACCGGCAAAAATTAATGAAATGGCTACCGGTTTAAATGCTGTTTTGGATTATGAGAAAAAGACAGGTAAAAAAGTATATACAGACGATATCAATGAAACGATTATGTCGTATAAACCGCTTTTAATCAATTATGCAATTGCTTTAAATCAGGGATCTAAATTTAAAGAAGCAGCTCAGGTTTTTGAAGCGATCTATAACCTGGATAAAAAAGATGACGGAAACTTATATAATGCTTCCATCTTAGCTTTACAGTCTCAGGATTTTGATTTAGCATTAAAATACCTGAACGAATTAAAAGCGATTAATTATTCCGGAGAAGGAACGCTTTACTATGCTACAAATAAAGCAACCGGAAATGAAGAGTCTTTTAACTCTGATGCTGATCGTAAAGCATCAATCAAATTAGGAATCCACGAAAAACCAAGAGATGAAAAGGTTCCTTCTAAAAGAGGTGAAATTTATAAAAATATTGCTTCTATCTTAGTGCACCAGGGTAAAGTTGATGAGGCTAAAAAAGCAATCAATGATGCTAAAGCGGCTAATCCCGGTGATACAAGTTTAATGTTGGCTGAAGCTAATTTGTATTTGGATGCTAAAGATTTTGCCGGATATAAAAGAGTAATTAAGGAAGTTTTAGAAAAAGATCCTAACGATGCTGATTTATTGTTTAATCTAGGAGTTATCAGTACTAATTCCGGTGAATTTGATGAAGCCAGAGATTACTATAAAAAAGCAATTGCGGTAAATCCGAACTATTTTAATGCTTATAATAATTTAGGCGCTTTAATGTTAAACGGAGAAGATAAAATGGTAAAAGAAATGAATTCTTTAGGAACCACTCCAAAAGAAAACAAGCGTTTTGATGAATTAAAAGCGAAACGAAACAAAATGTATCAAGAAGCTTTGCCATATTTTGAAAAAGCATTCCAGATTGAACCAAAAGATCAAAATATCAAAGCGGTATTAATGAACGCTTATCAGGTATTAGAAATGGATGCGAAATATAAAGCATTAAAAGCACAAAAATAATCACCTGGCTTTATGTGGTCAATAAAAAACCGAAACTTTTAAAGTTTCGGTTTTTTTTATACTATTTTTTTGATGACACGGAGGTTGTGTGAATGTCTTCCCGTGTCGACGTTATAAATTCCTAAATGATCCAAACGGTCAATACGTACTTTTCCATGCGCATGAATAATATAGTTATTCTCCATAATCATTCCAACGTGGATGATTTTACCTTCATCATTGTCAAAAAAAGCTAAATCACCGGGTTCACTTTCTTCAATAAAGCTTAAAGCTTCTCCTTGTGTAGCCTGTTGTGAAGCATCTCTTAAAATAGAATATCCGTTTAGTTTGTACACCATTTGTGTAAAACCGGAACAATCAATTCCGAAAGGCGTTTTTCCGCCCCATAGATAAGGAGCATTCAGATACATGAAAGCCGTTTTAATTAATTCTGTTTTTGGCTTGGCTCCGCAAATCTTTACACCTTCAAAAGAAAATTGCGCAGTGTTGATCTCCGGAAAATCCAAAAAGGAAAGCGAACTTCCGATCGGTATCGGCATCAGGAAATTATTCGGAGTTGTGATATACTCAATTAAATCGGCATTTAAGATGGCAGCCGAATGAGAAATCGCCTGGTATTGTTCTTCAGAAATTAACTGAAATTGTTTATTATCAATCCAACCTTCATATCCGTCAAATGCCAGTTTTATTCTGGACCAGTTAGTGTTTCGTTCCAAAATAGTAAAATGCTCCCCAAATAATACCTGGGAAACTAATTCGCTTCTGTCATTGGATTCGGCACGTAATGGTACAATAGCAAGGTTACAAATGGCAAACATTCAGATTGATTTTTAAGTGAAATGATGAATTTTAAATCAAACCCGGGAAACCCGCCCGATTCAAAATTCATCATTTATAGATAGTCTAATTAAGCTCTTTCGATCACGATAGCAGAAGCACCACCACCACCGTTACAGATAGCAGCAGCTCCGATCTTAGCATTGTTTTGTTCTAAAACATTTAATAAAGTAACTACGATTCGTGCTCCGGAACATCCAAGAGGGTGACCTAAAGAAACAGCACCTCCGTTTACGTTTACTTTATCGTTGTCTAATCCAAGAATTTTTGCATTTGCTAATCCTACAACAGAGAAAGCTTCGTTAAATTCGAAGAAATCAACGTCAGATAAAGCAATTCCGGCTTTGTCTAATGCTTTTGGTAATGCTTTTGCAGGCGTAGTGGTAAACCATTTCGGTTCCTGTGCTGCATCAGCATAACTTTTAATATAAGCTAAAGGTTTTAAACCAAGAGCGTTTGCTTTTTCTTCGCTCATTAATACTACAGCAGCAGCTCCGTCATTAATTGTAGAAGCATTGGCAGCAGTAACAGTACCGTCTTTTGTAAATACCGGGCTTAATGCAGGAATCTTGTCTAATTTTACATTAGTATATTCCTCATCTTTAGTTACCATAATCGGATCGCCTTTACGTTGCGGTACGGCTACCGGTACGATTTCATTATCAAATTTATTAGCATCCCATGCTTTAGCAGAGCGCTCGTATGATTGAATTGCAAAAGCATCCTGCTCTTCACGGGTAATTTTATATTCAGTAGCACATAAATCAGCACAAACTCCCATTGCATTGTTATCGTATGCGTCGGTTAAACCGTCTTTCTGCATACCGTCAAGCATAGAAGCTGGACCAAATTTGTAACCGTTTCTTAAATGTACGTAATGAGGGATTAAACTCATGTTCTCCATACCTCCGGCTACTACAACTTCAGCATCACCGGCCATAATAGCCTGTGCTCCCTGCATAATTGCTTTCATTCCTGATGCACAAACCTTGTTTACAGTTGTACAGGCAACAGTATTCGGTAATCCGGCAAAAATAGCAGCCTGACGTGCCGGTGCTTGTCCGACTCCGGCTTGAACTACGTTCCCCATTAATACTTCGTCAACCAGGTTCGGATCTAAATTTATTTTGTTTAATGCTCCTTTAATGGCAGTAGCACCTAATTGTGGCGCTGTTACAGTAGATAAAGCACCCATAAAGCTTCCTATCGGGGTTCTAACCGCTGAAACGATTACTACTTTTTTACTCATGATATTAGTTGTTGGTTTGTTATTATACTTGAAGTTGCGAATTTAACCAATTTTGCGCAGATATATATAGTATCGCTGTATTTTCTTAGTATCGGAGCAGAATAGTTTCCTTACAAATACTTTTTAAGGCTTATTATTACTGGGAATAGGGAGTAAGTAATGAAAATGTAAAATTTTTGTAATTTCTATGTTGCTGACAGTGAAATAGTTTTCGAAAAAAAGCAAAAAAAATGAAAAAAATACTTGAAAATACTTGCAGAAAATGGAATGTTGTTCTACATTTGCAACCGCAAACAAGGAAGTAATTTCCTTAGAAAGCAGGAGAGGTGCCGGAGTGGTAACGGAGCAGATTGCTAATCTGTCGACGGGTAACCGTCGCCAGGGTTCGAGTCCCTGTCTCTCCGCTTCTTTCGGGGTGTAGCGTAGCCCGGTCATCGCGCCTGGTTTGGGACCAGGAGGTCGCAGGTTCGAATCCTGCCACCCCGACAAGTTTCGATTCCCAATTTATCGAAACAACGGATTTAGGTCACGTAGCTCAGCTGGATAGAGCACCTGCCTTCTAAGCAGGCGGTCACAGGTTCGAATCCTGTCGTGATCACAGGTTAAACCGCTGATTTATCAGCGGTTTTCTTGTTTTTGTACTTCACTGAAATGCTGTATTCAATCTATTTTTAATACATTTATATCATTTCGATATAGAACAACGCTTTTTTCTGTTGTCTATTCTGAAAATAATTGTAAAATTACAAACTATTTAATCTGTAAGAAAAAAAGATATTCAGATACTCTATTTCTGCTATCGATCTGGATTTATCTTGTTACAGTTTTATACAGGAGTAATTATTCATTGAAAATGGTATCATGAAAATAAAAAAAGAACCTGGAAGTCACGACATTTTAGTACATATTGATTCAAGCGACATAAAAGATGGTGTGCTTTATTTACCGGAATCGGTGGTATTAATAGGGGATTGGGTTATTCAAAACCAGCCGGATCTGATTACAGTTGTAGCACCCGGATTAAGTTTTATTAAAACCGGTAATTTCAGATTTTGTAATGCGTTAACCCGTTTGGAGGCTCCTAGGTTATTGTCCATATATAATGAAAGTTTCTACGAATGTAATGCACTAACTACATTAGTAGCTCCCAGACTGCGATCCATCGGAAACAAAAATTTTAACCAATGTAGTAGCTTAACGAACGTTGAAATTTTCGAATTAGATTCAATTGGAAGCAAGAACTTTTACAATTGTAAAGCGTTGACCGGTTTTGAAGCTCCTAAGCTGGAGGTTATCGGAAACAAAAATTTCTACAATTGTAAAGCGTTAACCCACTTTGAGGCTCCCCTACTGAGAAATATAAAAGATAAAAATTTCTACGAATGTAGTGCGCTAACCCGCCTGGAGACTCCTGTACTGTATGAAATTGGAAACAAAAATTTCTACCAGTGTAATACTTTAACCGACTTTGAAGCTCCCGAACTGACTTCTATCGGAGACTTTAACTTTGGACGGTGTACCGCACTAACCGACGTTAAACTGCCCATGCTAGAAGGTGTCGGAAACGATAATTTCGATCGATGCGAAGCGCTAAGCGGCTTTGAAGCTCCGGTACTGACAGCTTTCGGTACTGACAATTTTTATGGTTGTAAAATCTTAACTCGTTTTGAGGCTCCGCTACTGACGGCTATTGAAAACAAAAATTTTAGATTCTGTAGTGGATTAACCCACTTTATAGCTCCTTTACTGACGACTATCGGAGATCGTAATTTTTACGAATGTGGGTTTCGTGATTTTGAAGCTTCTGCGCTGACTTCCATCGGAAATAAGAATTTTTATGAATGCAATGCGTTAATCGATTTTGAGGCTCCAATGCTAACTTCCATCGGAAATAAGAATTTCTATGAGTGTAATACATTAAATGGCTTTAAAGTCCCTCTTTTGACGTCAATCGGGGATAAAAACTTCGATGAATGTAATGCATTAACCGATTTTAAAGCTCCGATGCTAACTACTATCGGAAATAAAAATTTTTATGACTGTCACATGCTGGTGAACTTTAAAACTCGTGTATTGACCGTTATAGGAGATAATAATTTTTATGAATGTAATGCACTAACCGGATTCGATAATCCTACACTGACGACTATTGGAAATGGCAATTTTAGAGATTGTAATGTTTTAGCCAATTTCGAAGCTTCCGCGCTGACTTCCATCGGAAACAAAAATTTCTACGGATGTGACGCATTAATTGGTTTTGAAGCACCTGTGCTGCCTGCTATCGGAAAAAACAATTTTAAATTTTGTAGCTCATTTACCTTTTTTAAGGCTCCCATACTAACATCTATTGGAAGCACCAATTTTATGTCTTGTGGCGTGCTAACCCGTTTCGAGGTTCCGATGCTGACGACTATGAGAAATTACAATTTCGACGATTGTGATGCGCTAACCCATTTCCAGGCGCCCGCGTTGGTTGCTATGGGGAATCTGAATTTTAACAATTGTTTGTTGCTATGCCACTTAGAGGTTCCTATGCTAACCACTATTGGAGACACCAATTTCTTCCGATCGAATAGTCTTACCCACTTAGAGATTCCTGCGTTGACTGCTATGGGAAAAGAGAATTTTAGAAGATGTGATCTGCTGACCAACTTCAAGGCGCCCGTGCTATTGGCTATGGAGGGAAGCAATTTTAAAGAATGTGACGAGTTAACACGTTTTGAGGCTCCGGTATTGACTTCAATTGGGGATAAAAATTTTGAGGAGTGTAAGGTGCTAATCGATATTGAAACTCCTGTGCTAACCACTATGGGCGAAGACAATTTTTACAGATGTTACGCGCTAACCGGTTTTGAGGCTCCAATGTTAACCACTATCGGATATGACAATTTTAGATATTGTAGTGCGTTAACCGACGTACAGTTTGGAGAACATCGATACACCGTAAAATCAACAGATGGATTGTTAACCATTATTGAAAAGTCTAAAACCTTAAATGAAATAGAAATCCATACCGGGTATATTTTTAATGATTGTATTGATGGCGTTCCGGATCTATCTGAAACATTTTTAGTTGGAAAAGACGGTTTTTTTGCCCATGGCGAAACGTTAAAACAAGCAATTGAAGATTTACAGTTTAAAATTATAGCCAAAAAAATAAAAAAAGAACCGATCCACGAAGATACCTTGATAACAGAAGCGTATTACAAAACTATTACCGGTGCTTGTACACAAGGAGTTAAACAATGGCGGGAACAAAACAATATTAGTCAAGAATCGTTCATAGCAAAAGAGCTTCTGCCGATTCTCGAAAAAACAAGTGCTTATGGAATTGAGAAGTTCAAAGCATTAATCACTTTCGAGAATAGGTAGATTCGTTTCAGCACTTTTTTCATTAGTCAGTATGGAAATACAAAGCAACAAATTAATAAGCATTGACTCAGACGATATAAAAGACGGCGTACTTTATTTGCCGGAATCGGTCGAAACAATAGGAGATAAAGTTATTCAAAATCAGCCGGAACTGGTTACGGTCGTGGCGCCATGGGTAACTGTTATCGAGGACGATAATTTCAACGAATGTAATGCGCTAATTCATTTTGAGGCTTCCGTTTTGACAACTATCGGAAATGGGAATTTCTACGAATGTAACGCATTAACGCGTTTCGAGGCTCCCAGGCTCACTACTATGGAAAGTTTAAATTTCCATTGTTGTAACGCGTTAACACATTTTGACGTTCCCGAGCTGACTCTTTTAGAAAATGACAATTTTCAAGAGTGTAATGCGCTAAGTGACTTTACGGCACCTGTGCTAACTACAATAAGACATTGTAATTTTGAAGACTGTAATGCATTAATCAGCTTTGAGGCTCCAATGCTAAAAGAGATGGAAATTTTCAATTTTAAAGAATGTAAAGCACTAACCAATTTTAAGGCTTCCGCGTTGACTTTTATGGATAGGAGTAATTTCTACAAATGCGATGCGCTAACCGATTTTGAGGCTCCCATGTTAGATTTTATTGGAAATGAAAATTTCAAATTTTGTTATGCCTTACGACATTTTAAGGCTCCTATGCTCAGGACTATTGGCCGTGAAAATTTTTTCGCTTGTGCGTTAACCAATTTTGATGTTCCTGAACTAACGTATATGGGAACTGGAAATTTCGAGGAATGTGATACCTTAACCGATGTGCGATTTGGCAAGTATAACTATAGTGTAAAATCTGTAGATAGAGTACTAACCATTATTGAAAAGTCCGAAACCTTAAATGGAATGCTAATTCATACCGGGTTTATTTTGAATAACTGTTATGACGGTGTTCCTAATGTGACAGAAACCGTTTTAGTTGAAAAAGACGGTTTTTTTGCCCATGGCGAAACGCTAAAACAAGCAATTGAAGATTTACAGTTTAAAATTATAGCCAAAGAAATAAAAAAAGAACCGATTCACGAAGATACCGTGATAACGGAAGCGTATTACAAAACTATTACCGGTGCTTGTACACAAGGAGTTAAACAATGGCGGGAACAAAACAATATTAGTCAAGAATCGTTCATAGCAAAAGAGCTGCTACCGATTCTCGAAAAAACAAATGCTTATGGAATTGAGAAGTTCAAAGCATTAATCACTTTCGAGAATAGGTAGATTCGTTTCAGCACTTTTTCCCCGCTCTCCGAAGTTTGTAACTTCGGAGCATAAAATATACAAATAAAAACTGAAGAAAAAGTTAAGCTGCATTTTATACATAGTTATTTTTTACGACATTTTTTCATCCGCTAAATTTAAGATTTTGGACTTAACTCTAACGTCACGCTAAGTTAGCATATCCGGTTTTGGCAATACGGAAATCGTCCAGAAGAAATATTAGTTAGCTCAAAGTCGGGAGACTTTGTGCAGCGGGGCTAAATTCCTTTTTTAATAACCTGGTATAATCCTCTTTTTACGGAGTTAAGAATTGACTTGAGTTTAATTCTGAAGAGCTAAAATAATACTGTTGGCTTCTTAATAAATAAAAAGCCACTTATAAATGTTTGATCCCGTATTTATGGTTGTTTGGTTAAAATGTATTCACCGTATGGAACACGCATTTCATCTGTGGCTCCAGCTGGGATAAATATAGACGTTCCACTTTTATATATTTTTGCTACTATTTTTTGTGTTCCGTTTTCAATTTTATATCGTAAAATAATAGAGTTATCTAAGTAATCTCTTTCTGGATCATCTATGAAAAGAATAACTCTTTTTTCATCTAATAAGCAATCTGCACATATAGGAGGAATTCCTCTGTGAACAATTCGATTTCCATATATATCATACGCTCCTGTAGAAGGCTGAGGTGTATTAAGTTTATCTAAAGTGTTGATTAATTCTGTGCCATTCACAATATAAGCGTACTCGCCAATTAAAAGGTCTTCGTAATAATTTTTTTCAGCAAAAAAATCAAAAACCTTTTTCTGAAGTTTTATAATGAGAATAGTAGTGCCGTTTTGATATTTCCAGGTACCTTCGTATTTACCGAATTCATTATCAACATCTTTGGTATATGTATTCGGTTTATGGTATAAATCACTATGATTGTTGGCTAATGGTACTATAGTCTGTGCTTTACATGATAAGCAAGAAGCTAACAAGAAAAAAATTAAAATATATTTCATATCAACATTAATTACAGTTAATTTCATTTATCGGCTTATTTGTTTTAGTCTCCGGATTATCGTTGAGAGCTAATTTAGTCCATTTTGTTAGATTATCGTCAGCTTTATATAAAGATATCTCTAAACCATTTTCATTTAAGAAATCTAGTAAGGTTCTTTGATAATCTAATGCATAACCTGCGGGATGCAATGTGTTTTTATCTCCGAATTTATCATATCTCTTTTGGAGCTCATTCATAAACTTTTTACGTTTATCCTTATTGCTATATATATCTTGTAGTTTCTGTACTGTACTTTGATTATCCATAGACAAAGCATATACTCCTTGATATGTAACTAAAAGATGTACAGGTATTTTAGGATCAGGAATACCCTGATTTCCGGCATAATTATGTTGCGTGTAGAATTTCGTTAAAATAAATATATCAGAATGTGAGAACATTGGGGCGTGTATATTCCTGTGGCAATGTAGTCCTCCAAATAAAAAAGGAGAAGTAGCAGAATAGTTTACATTATTTTCACCTGTATTTGCTTCAGGTACCGCTGTAACAACAAGGTTTCCTTTTCCGTTTAAAGTTAAATTATACCCCTGTTCTTTGACTCCATCTAGAACCTGTGGTGTTTTTAGGTATTTTATAGCCTCTTTAAAGTTATAGCTTTTAAAGAGTTCATTAAGCCTTTCACAATGCAAAGGTGGTTCTACCCATTCCTCTACAGGAGATGTAACAATGACTGGGCATCTAGGACAATTATTTGGAGGTGATCCATCTGTCGGAGGATCGCCGCCGCCGCCGCCAATAGGAGCGATAACGACAGGATCATCACCAAAATCACCGCCACCTATATCACCATCAGTAGTATAACACGTTCTGACTGAAGAATAAAATAAATGATTTTGATTCTTACAGTCATTGGTGGCAACGTGTATACCGGTATTTGTTGGACTCCATGCCTCATCACACATTAATATTTGAGCTGTTACACAGATAGTTGTTTTGCTCATTTCGGAACTGTTATATACAATCGGAGTAATACTAACCGTTCCTTCAAAGCGAAAAGATTCATGGATGCCGCTTGGAGTTAAAGGTTCTGATGGAATGTATTTTAAAATATATGCGGTTATCTCACTCAAACTGTCAACATTAATTACAAGATTTTCAAAATATTCAGGATTGTTAATCTGCCGGGTTATTTTAAAGGTGTAAGAGGTGTTGTGTCCGCTTTCTATAATCTTAGCCATGTTGGGGACAATGGTAAAACCGTATTCGGCTTCCATAACTGTTTTTGATTGTGTGCCTCGATCTTTCTGTTTGCTAAACTTTGAAAAAGCAGCAACAAAAGTTTGTTCTTTTAATAGTTGATCAAATGTACTTTGTCTGATTTTTACCTTTTCCTTATAATCATTTTTTTGAATCACATCGTTCTCAATTTCGCAGCTAAGCAAGGCAATTAAAATCAAAATAAATGTTGGAAAATAGGGTAGTGGTGTTCTATTCTTCATGTGATTTATTAATTTGATCCTGCAAATCTTACCATTTTATGAATGGAAAAATTGAGAATATCCATAAAAAATTACATTCAATGTGTAAAATACGTATTTATACGTAATGAAATAATTGCATTTACACTGCTTTATTGAATATATGATAGTGACGAATTGAGGTTTATATCTATAATATATTTTTTCTCAAGAATCTGATTTTTATTTTTTAAGAATTTTCTTATTTTTAATTATATTTACCAATGTATTTTGATACGATTGTAACCGATTTGTTTTTTGTTCGTATTTTCTTAAAATAGTTGTAAAATTACAGTCGGTTTAATCGATAAGATTACACATTAATTACTGGCATTGTTTCCGTTATAACTGTAGTGAGATAAAATCGTTTCGAGACTATTCAGAAACATTTGATGTTGATTCTATCCAAATATCAGAGGTAATTATTTATTAGAGAAGGGCTATTATGAAAATACGAAAAAAGACTTTGATCAATATCGATTCAGACGATATAAAAGATGGCGTGCTTTATTTACCGGAATCGGTAAAAAAAATAGGAGATCGGGCGATTAAAAATCAAACCGGTCTTGTTACTGTTATTGCGCCCGGATTAGTGCATATCGGAAACGGTAATTTCGATCGATGTAAAGCATTAACCCGTTTTGAAGCTCCTATGTTGACCTATATAGGTGATAAAAATTTTAACCAATGTAGTAGCTTAACGAATTTCGAAGCTCCGATGTTAAAAAAAATCGGAAACAAAAATTGCTACGAGTGCGACGCGTTAATTCAATTTGAAGTACCGGCGTTGACTTTTATCGGTGATAAAAATTTTTACGGATGTATCGAGCTAACCGGTTTCGATGCTCCTGAGTTGACTTTAATCGGAAACAAAAATTTCTATAAATGTAATGCGTTAATCCGTTTCGATGCTCCGAGATTGACTGTTGTCGGAAATAAAAATTTTTACGAATGTAATGCATTAATCGGTTTTGAAGCTCCGCTGTTGACGACTATCGGGGATAAGAATTGCTGCGAATGTAACGCGTTAACGAGCTTTAAAGCGCCTAAGTTGACGGCTATCGGAGATGAAAACTTCAACGAATGTACTGCACTAAGCAGCTTCGAAGCGCCTATGCTGATGGTTATCAAAAACAAAAATTTCTATGAATGTTCTACATTAACCGCTTTTGAGGCTCCGTTGCTAACTGCTATGGGTGACTTTAATTTTGGGATTTGTAACGTACTAACCGATATCGGAATACCAAGGTTAGAATATATCGGAAGCGACAATTTTTACAAATGTAAAAGGCTAATCCGCTTCGAAGCTCCGCAGTTGAGAGCCATCGAAAACAATAATTTTAGATTTTGTCATGAATTAACCCACTTTGTTGCGCCTTTACTAACTACTATCGGGGACCATAATTTTTACGAATGTGTGTTAAACGATTTCGAAGCGTCTATGTTGATTGCTATCGGGAACAAAAACTTCTATGAATGTAAAAGGTTGACTCGTTTTGAGGCTTCCGCTTTGATAACTATCGGAGACCATAATTTTTACAAGTGCAAGAGACTAAACGGATTTGAGAGTCTCGCGCTAACTGCTATCGGGAATAATAATTTCAATGAATGTATCGCGTTAGCCCATTTTAACGCTTCCGTGTTGATTACTATTGGAAATAAAAATTTTTTCGGATGTAAAAAAATTATCTGTTTTGAATTTCCCACACTAACGTCTATTGGGAATTATAATTTCAAATATTGTGAAAGTTTAACTCGTTTCGTCGCTTCTACGTTAACTACTATCGGAATAGGTAATTTCTATTGTGAATATTTAACCGATTTTGTGGCTCCAATGCTGACGACTATCGGAAACAGTAATTTTGACCAATGCACGTTTAGTACTATAAAAGTTCCGATGCTGATTGCTATGGGAAATTATAATTTTACACATTGTAAGATGCTATCCAGCTTCGAGGCTCCTGTGCTAACAGCTATCAGAAATTGCAATTTCTATGCCTGTATAGCGTTAACCCGTTTCGAGGCTCCTGTGTTGGCTACTTTCGGAGATTCCAATTTTATATATTGTAAGGAGCTAACAGATTTCGAGGCTCCCGGACTTATTTCTATGGAGAATGGAAATTTCCCGGAATGTTACACATTAACCAATTTTGTGGCACCGATGCTGAGGGATTTCGGAAATAACAATTTTATGTATTGTGAAATGCTAACCCGTTTCAAGGCGCCTGCACTAACTTTTATTGAAAATGGAAATTTCCTGAAATGTTACGCATTAACAAGCTTTGCGGCTCCCATGCTGACGGATATCGGAATCGGCAATTTCAAATATTGTAAAACCTTAACGGAAGTACAATTCGGAAACTATCAATATGCCGTCAAATCGATTGATAAATTATTATTCATTATTGAAAAATCCAAAACGGAAACGGGAATAGAAATCCATACCGGATTTATTTTTAATGAGATTTATGAAGGCGTTCCTAAGGTAACAGACACCTTTTTAGTGGAAAAAGAGGACTCTTTTGCGCATGGAGAAACAGTAAAAAAGGCAATTGAAGATTTAGAATCTAAAATTGCAGCTAAAAAAACATAAATGAACCGATCCGGAAGATACCGTATAACAAACGAAAACTTAAATAGGAGTAATTAGCATTAGAAAAGATTATTATGGAGATACAAAAAAAGACATTAGTAAGTATCGATTCAAGCGATATAAAAGAAGGTGTTCTTTATTTGCCGGAATCGGTAAGAAAAATAGCAGATTGGACGATTAATAATCAGATCGGTCTTATTACCGTTATTGCGCCCGGTTTAACTTCTATCGGAAGCGGTAATTTCGATCAATGCAAAGCGCTTACCCGTTTTGAAGCTCCGAAGTTGACTAATATTGGGGATAAAAATTTTAACCAATGTAGTAGCTTAACGGACTTCGAAGCTCCGATGCTAAAAAAAATCAGCAATAAAAATTTCTACGGATGTAAAGCATTAATCGGCTTTGTAGCTCCTGTGTTGACTTCTATCGGAAATAAAAATTTTTACGGATGTAATGCATTAACCGATTTCAAAGCTCCTGATCTGATTGCGATCGGGGATTTCAATTTTGGAATTTGTAAAGCACTAACGAATTTTGAAACGCCCGGACTAAAAAATATAGGAAAGGGCAATTTCGATCGATGTGAAATGCTAAACGGTTTTATTGCTCCGGTACTGATTGCTTTAGGAAACGCCAATTTTTACGGATGTAAAAGGCTACCCCGTTTCGAGGCTCCGGTGCTGACGACTATTAAAAACAAAAATTTTCGATTTTGTAATGGATTAACGCACGTTGTAGTTCCTTTACTGATTACTATCGATAACCATAATTTTCACGAGTGTGCTTTAAGTGATTTTGATGCGCCTTCGTTACTTGCTATCGGAAACAAAAATTTCCATGCTTGTAGCGCGTTAATCGGTTTTGAAGCTCCGATGCTGACTTTTATAGGGAACAAAAATTTTTATGAATGTAATGCATTAATAACCTTTAAAGCGACTCAATTGACTTTTGTCGGGGATCAAAATTATTACGAATGTAATACATTAACCCATTTCAAAGCACCTCAACTGGCTTCCATAGGGAATGGAAATTTCTATAAATGTGATATGCTAAGCGACTTCGAAGTTCCGACGTTGAAGGCTATCAAAAACAACAATTTCTACGAATGTAATGCATTAACCGACTTTAATGCTCCGATGCTGACTGTTATCGGAGATTTCAATTTTGAAAATTGTAAAGTGCTAACCGGTATCGGAACGCCGGTGTTGGAATATATCGGTAACGACAATTTTCGATTTTGTATCGGGTTTACACACTTTGCGGCTCCTTTGCTGACTACTTTCGGAGACAAAAATTTCTTTGAATGTGAGGCATTAGTCGAATTTAAGGCTCCGTTGTTGACAGATATCGGAAATGAAAATTTCTACGGATGTGTCGTGATAACCTGTTTTGATGTTGCTGCGTTGGTTACTATTGCGGACAAGAATTTTTACAGATGTGACTTGCTGGTCGAATTTGAAAGCCCTGCGCTGACTTCTATCGGAAACGGCAATTTTAAAGGTTGTTACAAGTTACTTCATTTTAAAGCTCCGTTGCTGACGATTATGGGAAACAAAAATTTCCGCGCATGCGAGCTAAACCGTTTCGAAGCGCCCCTGTTAATTGCTATTGGTAATGAAAACTTCTATAACTGTTGGATAAACCGTTTCGAAGCTGTTATGCTTAAGTCTATGGGAACCAACAATTTCTTCTACTGTCCTAAGCTAACTGACTTTGAGATTCCCGTGCTGGCGACTATCGGAAATGAAAATTTTTATGAATGCACTGATATAGAAAGTTTTAAGGCTCCGGCACTGACGACTATCGGAAACGAAAATTTCAGATATTGTTATCATTTATCCAGCATAGAAGCCCCGGAGCTTACAACGATAGGAAAAGACAATTTCACTCATTGTAGTGAATTAACCGGTTTAAAAATATAACGGTTTTGTAATTATTATTAGAAAAATTATTATGGAAATTCAACATAATGCATTGCTGCGTATTGATGCTGGCGATATAAAAGATGGTGTTCTTTATTTACCGGAATCGGTAACTAAAATAGCTGAAGGTGTTATCAAAAATCAGAAGGAATTGGTTAAAGTTGTAGCACCCGGATTAACGGTTGTCGGAAACAAAAATTGCTACCAATGTTACGCGCTAACTCATTTCGAAGCGCCCAGGTTGGAGTATATCGGGAATAAAAATTTTTACCAATGTCATGCGCTAACCGGTTTGGAGGCTCCTGTGCTGGATTATATAGGAGATAAAAATTTCTACGAATGTAGCGCATTAACCCGTCTGACAACTCCTGTGTTGAGAGACGTTGGAAGCAAAAATTTCTATAAATGTACTGCGTTAACTGCCTTTGAGACTTCTGAGTTGACTTTTATGAGAGATCACAATTTTAGATTTTGTAAGGCACTGACATGCTTTAAAGCACCAAGGCTAGGTAGTATATGGAGCGGGAATTTCGATCGATGTGAGTCGTTAACTGTTTTAGAGCTACCCAAATTGACTTCTATCAGCGACCACAATTTCAATCGCTGTGATGCACTAAGTCGCTTTGTGGCCCCTATGTTGACACATCTCGGGAATGATAATTTTGGAATTTGTACTGCGCTAACCGATTTCGATACGCCTGTGTTACGCTATATCAAAAGCAAAAATTTTAGATTTTGTAACGCGCTAAACAGCTTTAAGGCTCCTATCTTGTATGATATGGAAAATGATAATTTTTGGGAATGTGCATTAACCGGTTTTGAAACAAACGAGCTTGTTGCTATCGGTAGTAAAAATTTCTACGAATGTCACGCATTAACTGCCTTTTCGGCTCCGATAATGACTACTATGGGAAGCAAAAATTTTCACGAATGTCAAATATTAACCGATTTCGAAGCTCCGAAACTGACGACTATCGGAAATAAAAATTTCTACGAGTGTCACCAGTTAACTCGTTTTAAAGCACCTGTGTTAACTGCTGTCGGAAATAAAAATTTCTACCAATGTCATGCGCTAACCGGCTTCGATGCTTCGGTACTGACTTCTTTCGGAAATGACAATTTCTATGAATGTGAAACATTAACCCAGTTTGAAACGCCGGTACTAACAACCATGGGAAGTGAAAATTTTGCCCGTTGTTATACGTTAACCCGTTATGAGGCTCCGGTGCTGACGGCTATGCGAAACGGCAATTTTAGATTTTGTGAAGTGCTAACCGATTTTGTAGCTCCTGTGTTAACGACTATTAGAAACGAAAATTTCTATTGCTGTAGGGCGTTAACCCATTTCGATGCTACTGTGTTGACTTCGATGGGAAAACACAATTTTAGGTTTTGTGAAGCATTAAACGGATTTGTGGCTCCGGTGTTGACGACTATTAAAAACTACAATTTTACATTCTGTAAAGCACTAACCAGCTTCGAGGCGCCCGTATTGACTTCTATCGCTGACTGTAATTTCAACAAATGTGGTTTAATCCGCTTTGAGGCTCCGGCGCTAACTATCATGGAGTGGTATAATTTTAAAGAATGTCATGCACTAACCCATTTTACGGCTCCGGTGCTGAAATCTCTCGGAAGAGAAAATTTTTATGAATGTTATACACTTACAAACTTCGAGGCTCCGATGCTGAGATCTATTGAAGACGATAATTTTAAAGAATGTCATGCCCTAACCGATTTTACGGCTCCGGCCCTGATTTTTACCGGAAGTAATAATTTCAACGGATGTCAGGCGTTAACTCGTTTTGAAGCACCGGCACTGACTTCTGTCAAATGGTATAACTTTCGTAAATGTGACGCATTAACCAGTGTACGATTCGGAAAGTATGAATACATCGTAAAAGCTGTTGATGGAGTATTAATCAATATTGAAAATTCCAGAAATTCGGAAGGGATGATAATATATAGCGGTTCTGTTTTGAAAAGTTACAACGATGGTATCCCTGAATTGACAACAACAATTTTAGTTGAAAAAGAAGGCTTTTTTGGCTATAGCGAAACGCTGAAAGATGCTGTTGCAGATTTAGAATTTAAAATTTTAACGGAAAAATAAAAAAGGATCATCATGGAAATACAGCATAATACATTACTACGTATTGATTCTGACGATATAAATGAGGGGATTCTTTATTTACCGGAATCAGTAACAAAAATTGAAGATTCAGTTATTCAAAATCAACCGGAGCTTGTTAAAGTTGTCGCGCCCGGAGTAACGACCATCGGAAACGTAAATTTTATAAAATGTACTGCACTAACCGAGTTCAAAGCTCCAGTACTGACGGCAATCGGAAACAACAATTTTATAGAATGTATTGCACTAACCGATTTCGAGGCTCCCAAACTGACTACAATCGGAGACCTGAATTTTATCGTTTGTGAAACATTAACTGCATTTGAGTTTCCCCGGTTAACTACTATAGGTAATAGTAATTTCAGATATTGTATGCTAACGGATTTCAAGGCTCCTGCGCTGATTTCTATAAGCGAGGGTAATTTCTACGAATGTCCCGTTTTAAAGGACTTTGTGGCTCCTTCGCTGATTGCTATCGAAGACCATAATTTTACTATTTGTAATGCGCTAACGCGTTTTGAGGCTCCTGTACTGATTGCTATCGGATGGGACAATTTCCAATCTTGTCCCGCATTAACCGTTTTCGAGGCGCCCGCACTGAGAGATGTCGGAAACAACAATTTTAAAGAAAGGAATTAAAAACCAACGGAGACAATATATAGTGCTTTCAAATTAGAAAATTATAGTGTACCTGAAAATTTTCTAACCGTTAATAGTAGGTGTATTCCTTGTAAAGAACATGTTCTATTTTTTGTTTACCAATATCGGCATACGTATAAATAACAGTTGGATTTCCATTGTTATCATATTCCTGAACGACTTGTATGCGGTAAGACACAACCGTTTTACCATCCGTGTTTTCAGTCGCCTTGGTTTTAATTTCTAGTATCTTATCGTTTTTGTAGATCGTTTCTGTTTCTTCGGTTAAGTCGATAACATCTTTATTTTTTAAAACGCATTTGAGTATCCGGTAATTTTTATCTAAAGTAAAATTGGAACTAGTGCTGTCTTTTAGATTGAGAATACTGTAATTATAATCGTCTGACCAAATAAACTTGTAGTTATTTTCCTTGAATTCACCGTCATATAAACGGACTGTTTCTTTGTAGGATAACGCTCTTCCTTTGCCGGTATAATGATCGGAAAACTCGGATTTGCCTAAACTACCGAGAATCCATAACTTATTTATTGAAATGGGATCACCTGCGTTATCAAACGTCATCGTAACTTTACCGATGTACTTGTCATTTTTTATGGGTATTTTATCGTCTTCTCCTTTATAATAGATATAAGTGGTTCCTTTTTTTACGGAACCTTTAAGTCCGTATTCTTGTTTCAGCGTGTATGCTGTTTCGGTATTTTTGCTTTCTTGTCCCTTACAGGATAAGAATATTTGAAGAAGTAAAAGTAATACGGCTGCTTTTTTCATTTGGCGTTTTGGTTTTACCAACATATTTGGTTTAACTGCTATTTTCAAATAGGTATTTGATTATAAATGTAAGAAAATTATTTAAAAAACAAGAAATAGCACAAAATAAATCCAAACCATTCTAAAAATTTAGTTTGGTAATTCCTTCATCGTTTTACTCCAATCATAGGACAATAAATAAATTAGTAATTATATCGAATAGTGCCTTGTTTTATGAATTTAAAAAATATAAAATAGGGCAAAATACCCTAAATAAGGGTAAGCAGTTATTAGTTAATTGGTTATTTTTAAAATTATAAAAACAGTATAACCCTAAAATAATTATAATGAAGAAGCTTAACCTTAAAAAGAAAGTAATTTCTGTGTTAACGGATAGCGAAAAAGGCGCTATTAAAGGTGGTGGAGGCGTTGGTCCGGCCATGCCGTTTACTTATACACAATCGGTAATGATCTGCGTTGATCCGATGGGACCGCCGGAACTTACCCGGGCACTCGGTTGTGAAATACCGTTATTAACCAAAGATTGTCCTCCTTTAGAGCCATAAGAATAAAGGTTATTTAGTCTTTGTAACATAATAGAACACCCTGTCGGTTTAAAACGAACAGGGTGATTTTTTTTGTAGCGTTTAAAATGTAAAAAGAACAGTTCTATAAGAGAACTTATAGTATATTTACTTTATTGATGTTATAAAAAAATAGAAGATGCACGTATCACCAAAGTATGATTTTGAAATCAGTTTCTTAGAAGAAATCGATAAGGAACTATATCCTGAAGATCTTGTTACCGGTATTTTCGAGGTTATTATGAATACAAGATTGGGTATCTATGTCAGATTTATTCCTGAGATAGATGGAATTGATGAAAAATGGCCCTTCGATTTCGTTGACTATGATGAAACTACCATTCAAGGAATACGAAAGCTTCTGCTTTTAGAATCGGTATATGTTGTTACACCTTCAGATAAATGGAAGGGAGAAACAAAAAAAATAAACAAAGAATTTATAGCGAAGTGTTTTGATGTTGCCGATATAGAAAATATGCGCGATGTTGTTGTTTTCTTTATTTCGAAAGCCGACTTTGAATTATATGAAAACGAAAAAGAAAAAATGTCGGTTTCGGATCCTCATATAAAAGATAACCGATATAAAAACTTTATAGCGAATTTAGAAAAAGAATACAAATTGCCCGTGTTTTTAAAAACGCAGATTATTAACTCTCCATATTTATCGGATGAAGAACTGTTTCTTTTAATGAGAAAAAGGGATGAAAAAGGAAATATAGTTGTTATAGAAAATTAAACGTATTACAACATGCAGCTTTACAGAAGAGAATTCAATTATTCATTATATTATTTTGACAGTCAGTACGAAGAGGATGATTTGTACCATGATGCAAAAGATTTCGGACAGGACAAAGTAAAAGACATTTTTAAACTGTCGTTAAATCTTTATGCAGAAATTTATTTTTTACCCAAAATAGAAAATATTGACAAATCCTGGCCACCTTATTGTGACTGTCGTACAATACAAACTGCAAAAGAGCTGTACATCGCATTACTTTATCATAAACATTACCAATGGGCCGGGCAAGTAAAAATAGTGGAACCTGAAATTAAAAATACAAGGGTGCAATCGGATTCAGGAATTCCATTTACTTATCCGGGAATTGTTTTTTTTATTTCTGAAGAAGAATATGAAAACTATAAAGAGGAAGCAAAAAAAATAGCCGAGTCAAACGATTTAGAAGAGCATACAGAATACGAAGTTTTAAGCCAAACCCGTACCGAAGATCTGGAAAAATACATGAAATTGCCGGTGTTTATAAAAGAGAAAATCATTCCTTATTTTGAGGATAGTGATTTATATAATATTTCTCGAAAAAAAGCGGAAAACGGCACCATAGTTTTTACGCAAACGATAGGAAATAGTTAACCGTTCATTTTAAAATACCGGATAAATAATAAACTCCGGAGGTCATTTGTGTTGCAATATTAATTCAAAAAACTTTTTATTTTGAATTAAAAAATATATTTCATTGATAATCAATTATTTTTGGCTACATTTACAACGGATAATTATATAACAGGTTACTGTTGTCTTCTCTGGAATAGTTTAAAACATTCTTTTTTTCTCTCTCAGTTTTGTTTTGTCAGATGCCATTTATTTATCTTAAATTTATTTAAGGATGAATATTTTTGTTGGCTTTATGAATTTCAAAACTATAGAAGAGCAATAAGGGAGTTGTTTGTTACTTACGAAAGAGCTTCTGTTGAGGTGATTGTAAACCAATTTTAGACATTCAAGCGGATTTGTAATATTCCCCAAAAAAACTATTCTATTCCCCGTAAAATTTAAAAGAACCCGATCAATATGGCAGATTCGTTTTCAAAAAAAGAGAACAACAAAAAGAAACAAAAAAAACAACAAGATAAAATATCGCGTAGAGAAGAACGAAAAACACATAACAATAAAGGGAAAGACCTTGATGATATGATCATTTATGTTGATGTCAATGGAAATTTCACTTCGTTACCTCCGCATCTTCAAAATAGAGAAGAAGATATCGCAAATGCAAAACGAGCTAAAAAAGCGCAGGCTGATATGCTGACAACAGATTTTACAGGTGTTGTATCTTATATGAGCGAGAAAGGATATGGGTTTATCACCGAAAATGAAAGTACTGAAAATATCTTTTTTCATTATGGACAATTAAGCGAACCAGTTAAGAAAAATGACTTGGTCAATTATAAAAAAGAACAAACACCAAAAGGATATCAGGCAACCGATATAAAAAAAGTAGTACAATAACAAATTAAATTAAAAAAGATGCAAGAAGGCACCGTAAAATTTTTTAATGAATCCAAAGGATTTGGATTTATTTTACAAGACAGTAATAATACAGATATTTTCGTCCACAGTACTGGATTATTAGATAATATTAAAGAAAATGACAAAGTTATTTTTGACGTAGAAAAAGGTAAGAAAGGACTTATGGCTGTTAACGTCAAAAGAAAATAAATGCCTGTTCTGTTTGTAAAAAGGTGTGTATAAGTTTTATACACGCCTTTTTTTATTCCGGTATTCTACTAAAAATCCAAATCTTGCTTTTTTGAAAGATCAGAATTGACATACTTTTTATCCGTTTTTATAAAGCCGGACCTTAAAACGATTTTGGCTTTTTCTTTTGTTCGGCAAGCACGGCTATTTCTTTGATTCGTTTTTGACGGGTTTCCGGTCGCTTGGCAAACACAATCCATTGTAACATCATTTTCTTTATCGTTTTACTCAGACTTAAAAAATAAGCCTTTGAACCGGGATGTTCACTGAAAGCACTTTCTAAATCTTCCGGAATGATCAAAGCTTCAACAGCATCTAAAATAATCCACGAACCATTCTGTTTGGCGATTTCAATACTTTTATAACCTGCTTCTGTCATTAATTGATCGGCAATAAGACGCTGTACTTTTTCTTTGTTGATTTTTGACCAGGTACTTTTCGGCTTTCGCTTACTGAAAAACTGATGGGAAGTTGCATCATCAATCTTGATTTTCTTGCTATCAATCCAACCGAAACAAAGCGCTTCATCAACAGCCTCACTCCAGGTAATAGTAGGCTTGCCGGATAATTTAGTATGAAAAACAAGCCATACAGATTGTTCTGAAAGATGGTTTGTAATTAACCATTTTCTCCATTCTGAAAGGCTTGCCGGATAAAATACTATTGTTTCGTTCATCGTTACTTTACAACTGTTGCTTCTAATTCGATCGT
The DNA here is from genome assembly GCF_024496085.1 of Flavobacterium cerinum. Lineage (NCBI taxonomy): Bacteria > Pseudomonadati > Bacteroidota > Flavobacteriia > Flavobacteriales > Flavobacteriaceae > Flavobacterium > Flavobacterium cerinum. Next base: position 2,765,460 of record NZ_CP101751.1, read on the forward strand.
TAAAGTAGCAAAAAGTTCTTTAACACCAAGAAGAGTAGTGGCTTGTTGAATATTGTATTTTTGAATAAAGGGAATATAAACATCCATACAAGTCGTAAAAAATTCCTGAGTTGATGTCGTATAAACATTTAATCGTACAATATTCTCGCATTCATAACCGGCTTCGTTTATCAGATGTTCAAGATTCTGAATGGTTTGTAGTAATTGCGAGCGCATATCGGCAGTGCTCGGCACACCGTCATTAGCTATAGCAACTTGTCCGGAACAATAAAGTGTTCCCGTTACATTTTTTACTTCAACAGCTTGTGCTGAGTTGGTGTTTTTACCCCATTCCCAAGGATTGAAAATCTGTTTTTCCATTTTTTGACTATAATTTTAATTAATAGTACAAAGTTAAAATGAGGTTGTGACAGCCTTATGTCAGGGGTTTCAGCAATTAATAATATTTATCAAAATAATCCTGTAACGTCATTTTATGCGGCTCAAAATTCTCGGCAAGAACGTCGAATTTCAGGATTCTGTCCAAACGAAAATAACGGAACTCTTTACGTAATCGGCACCAGGCAATAAGCAACCAGTTTTCGTTGGTACTTATTAAAGCAAAAGGTTCAATCATTCTGACAGAAATTTTGTTTTGTTCGTTGCTATATTCTATTTTGATCAGATTAAATCCGGTTAGGGCTTGTTGGATCCGGGAAATACTATTACTGTTTCGTTCCCGGTTATTGTTTTGCTCAAAACGAGTACGGTCGGCAAGTAAGTTTACTTTGTCTTTTTCCGATTGCCTTAAAACGGCTTTTATCTTATCAACGGCTTCAATGTAATCTTTTATAAAGGAAGCATCTTTATTTTTTAAAACCAATTGTTCGGCAAGAATCAATGCATTAGCCTGACTTTCCGTAAACATCACCGGCGGAATTTTATAACCTTCCATTAAGGTATAACCCTTTCCTTCTTCTGTCAAGATCGGAACACCGGCATTTTCCAAGGCTCTGATGTCTCTGTAAATGGTTCTGATGCTCACATTAAACTTGTCGGCAAGACCTGAAGCCGTCAATAATCTTTTAGTCTGTAATTGTGTTAGAATTGCAGTTAACCGGGAAAGACGCTTCGTATCGTTTTCGTTCATTTTTAATGATTTTGCGGAAAAAAGAAATATTGGTGTAGAATCAACTTCGACTTACCTTTCAAATTTACAGAATGTATCCGTTTTTTTATTTATGATCAATAGTTTTTAAGGGGGAAAAAGTAAAATGTATCTGTAATTGAGTAATTCGTATCCGTATCGGTTTTTCTAATTGTTTACTTTTGTATAGTACTGATTGACACATGAAATGAAGACAAAAATATTGGATATAAAAGAATTTAGCCGGCATCTTAACTGCGGAAAATTAAAAAACGATGCGCTGCATGTTATAAACTTTGAGGAGGAAGATCATATACGATTGGCCTCAGATCCTGTCACGATTGATTTTTATCTTTTAGCTATAAAGCCGCCGATGGATACAAAACTGGCTCCGTTTCCGTTATTAGATGATCAAGCGGATTCATCGTATTTATATGTGGATTGCCCGCAAAATTCGTTGCAGTGGGAAATCACGCCGCCGTTAACCGGTTATGCAATCATGGTTAGTGCCAAATACCTGGACAAATACGCTAAAGAATATAACTTTGTACATTATAACAACCACGAAGCACTTTTTCTGACTAAAGAAGAAGAGATTATTTTATGGGATTTGTTTAGAAAAGCGGAACATGAGTTTAAGAAAGAACAGTATTCCGTAGCGGTTATTATTTCCTATGTTAATCTGATATTGACTTACGTAAAGAATTTTTACGATAGACAATTTGATACAAGAAGTACTATTTATCATAAGGTAATTGCCGAATTTGATACCAATCTGGCAACCTATTTTCAAGAAAATAAAAATATTCCGGGATTACCTTCGGTAGCTTATTTTGCGCAAAAAAGTAATTTGTCTCCGAATTATTTTGGTGACTTGATCAAGCATTTTACCGGTAAGTCACCTTTAGATCATATACAGGATTATATTGTAACGCTGGCGAAAGACAAGCTAAAGAGCACAACGCTTTCAGTAAGTGAAATCTCGTATAGCCTCGGCTTTGATTATCCCAATTATTTTGCACGCTTTTTCCGAAAAAAAACAGGACTTTCTCCAAAAGTATATAGAAACCAATAAGACATAAGAATAGAATAAAACAGCAGTCTTTCATACGATTATAAAGCAACTCTTTGGGTTGCTTTTTTTATTGGGGTAAAAGTTCTGACCAGCCATTTTGAAAAACCGTAATCTGTATCTGTAATTGAGTAATCCGTATCCGTTTCCAGGCTCTTATGTGAACTAATTTTGACCTATCAATAATGATACAACCTTTAAAAAGTAAATAAGTATGGCAACTCAAGAAAAAATCAGTATTAAAAACGGAAACGGTCAGGGCATTATTATGGCAGCTGTAATTCATTTTCCTGATGGATTTGATCAAAGTAAAAAATACCCTTCGGTAGTCGTGTCGCATCCGGGTGGTGGTGTTAAAGAACAAACATCCGGATTGTATGCTAAAAAACTGGCCGATAATGGCTTTGTGACTATCGCTTATGACGCGTCTTATCAGGGAGAAAGCACAGGAGAACTACGTCAGTTGGAAAATCCTTATATCCGTACGGAAGATATCAGTGCCGTAGTGGACTACCTTACTACGCTACCTTATATTGATCAGGATAACATCGGAGCAATGGGAATCTGTGCCGGTGCCGGTTATACGGCTAATGCAGCTATTAATGATCATCGTATTAAGGCTGTAGGAATGGTAAGTGCGGTAAATATCGGTTCGATGTTTCGTAACGGATGGGATAATAATGTAAAAGATGCAGATGCGCTTCCTTATCTGATAGCCGGAGCAAATGCAAGAACGGCAGCAGCTATAGGAGATAACCCTATGATGCCATTGGCTCCATTAAAAGAAGAAGATGCACCAAACGAAGAACTGCGGGAAGCATGGGAATATTACCATACAGATCGTTGTCAATATCCTACGGCACCGGGCTTGATGCCTTTGCGAAACCTGACACAAATAATTACGTATGATGCTTATAATAAAGCCGAAGTCTTCTTTACACAACCTTTATTGGCTATTGTGGGAAGTGTAGCGGGTAGTGCCTGGATGAGTGATGATTTGATCAATCGTGCAGTAGCAACAGATAAAACAAAATACGTGGTAGAAGGCGCTAATCATATGTCTTTGTATGACAGAGAAAATTATGTAAACGAAGCTGTGGGGCAATTAGCGTCTTTCTTCACAAAAAAATTAGCCTAAACTCAAAAAAACAGAAAAAATGAATACACAAAAAATAACATTTAGAAACATTGCCTGGGATAATGCCGGAATTATCTATTTTCCGACCGATTTTGATCAAAATAAAAAATATCCGACTATTATTACCATGCACCCGATCGGAAGCTGTAAAGAACAAACGGCAGGTACTATTTATGGTAAAGCATTAGCTGAATCCGGTTTTGTAGTTTTAGCTTTTGATGCCTCTTTTCAGGGTGAAAGCGGCGGTACACCACGATATATTGAAAACCCGTACCAACGTACAGATGATGTGCGTTATGCCATTGATTATCTGGAAACACTAACCTATGTAGATGCGGATAAAATCGGAATTTTAGGCGTATGCGGTGGCGGTGCTTATTCGTTAAATATTGCGATGACGGAACGCCGTATTAAAGCAGTGGTTTCGATTACGGGCGTCAACTTTGGTCGTTTGTTACGCGATGGTTTTGCCGGCGGAAGTCCGATGGAAGTCTTGAATCAGATTGCGGCTCAACGTAGTGCTGAGGCAAAAGGAGGCGATTTATTAACTATTAATATGCTACCGGAATCGGTTGCAGCCGGAAAAGCAGCCGGAATTGAAGATATCGATATTCTCGAAGCAACGGATTATTACAAGACTTCAAGAGGACAAACTGTAGGCGGAGCAACCAGTGCTGTTTACTCGCGTATGAGTATAGGTATAGGGTGGGATGCTTTCTATCTTGCAGAAACGCTATTAACACAACCTATTCTGGTCGTTATTGGTGATAAACCGGGTGGTTTCGGAGCTTTTAGAGACGGATACGAAATTGTTCGTCGTGCAGCTTCTGATAAAAAAGAACTTTTAGTTGTTAAAGGTTATTCACATTATGATCTATACGATCAGCCTGAACCGGTGAGACAAGCATTGGAAAGCGCTGTTCCTTTCTTTAAAGAAAATTTAGGATAATTGCTTTCAAAATAAAGAAGCAATTTTTAGTTTGATGGTATACATTACTTCCCAAAAAAGAATATTTTTGAGTTGGTTAACAATAAAACGTATTGATCAGATAGCTTAAGCGGATATCGTAAAAACGTTTTGTAGAACAAATACAATTATATGGCCTTTCCGGTTGAAGAAAAATACATTATAGCAGCAGAAGACGAGCTTGGAATTGAATTTCCGGAATGTTTCCGGTTTAAAATGATAGAAGAAAACGGAGGAGAAATTGTAACGGAGGAAGACGACTGGCAACTCTTTCCGTTTTTTGATCAATCCGATCCGAAAAGAATAAGCCGAACCTGTAATCATATTGTTCTGGAAAACGATAATGTAAAAGCATCGGAGCATTTTCCAACGGAAGGCATTGCAATTGCGTCTAACGGATGTGGCGATTTCTTACTGTTTTTACCTTCATTACAAGATAGAAAAATATTGGGAAGCGAAATATTTCTATGGACACATGAAAACGGAATAATAGAAAAGATTGCGGAAACCATTGAAGAATTGAACGATAACTAAAAAACGTTTAAGGTTAATTCAACCTTTGACCGATTTTAAATAAGGTATATAAATTTTTTAATAAAAACAGAACTGACATGCAAGAAGAATGGAATTCTAAAGGAGAACAATATGCTAAAGAAATCAATGAAATGGTTGCTTTTGGTGAAACAAACGGTTGGGAAAATTGGAAAGGGGGAGAACCGGAAGATAAAAGGCATCATTTAGCGGAAGAGGTAATTAGTAAGTTAAAGCAAGCGAATCTAGCAAATGATGTTGAACGTTTTAGAGAACAGTTCCCGCCGTCACATTCGCCTATTATTTCCTATCTGGATAAAAAGGGACAGGATATTGAACAATTGCATTTTATTGATGATCAAAAAATTGTTTTCCTAAGAGGGGCTTCCTATGAGAAAAGACAGGCTTATCTTTTAAATAATGATCAAGTATTAGAGCTGGATGAGAAGATAGATGCGATTGGAAAATCAAAACAAAATAACATTTTTGCAATTGCTATAGACAATAAAATTACAACGTTTAACGGTTGGGAAGGGGAAGTTATAAATGAATTTATCCTGAATGAAAAGCCCATATATGGAATTACTTATTTAATTCCGTTTAATGACGGGAATAAAGTTTTAATGGTAACGGAAGAAGGGATTTATTTGATTTCTAAAAATGAGGAAAAACTGATTCATCCCGTAAAGGAAGATGAAGATGATGAAGATTGGTCGCCTAGTATAAGTATGGAAAATGCAACCTTATCTAATGATAATACTTATATTGTTGTAGGAGACCAAGGGTATGATCATCGCGTTTTAGATGCTGAAGGTAACTTTTTAGGAAGTATCGGTCCGCAATCGTCCTATCCTCATTTTTGTTTGTTCTCCAAAGATGATAGTCAGCTGATAACCAATGCCTGTTATTTCTACAATGGAGTTACTATTGGTGTTGCTTCTGATAAATTGAACGGAGCTAAGATTGAACCGTATAAAAAGAGTGATGATTACACGATCATCAATAATAACATGCGGATTTATGCAGGTTTAGCAACGGATCAGTATTATATACTTGGTGACGCCAATGGTTATATCAAAGCAATTGATAAAGAAGGAAATAAAATCTGGCAACATTTTTTGGGTTCTACAATAAGCGGTATGACAATCTCTGATGATGAGAAGACTTTATGGGTAGGATCGTATAGCGGTATGTTACATAAACTGATTTTAGGAAAAGGACATAGAGACAGTCATACCATCGGAGACGGTAATCACTATGAAGAGTTCCGACTTTTAATTTGGAAAGAGGAGCCTCAAATTTGGAAATGGTAATTATTCCGGAGTTATTTAAATAAAAAGTAATAAGTATAAAAAAAACCTGGTCGTCATTTAGCAACCAGGTTTTTTTTATTATTTTGGGATTTCGTATTATCTGAGAATAGTTGTGTTTTCAGATATTTTTTCGTCATAATTTTTGATAAAAAGATCGATCTGACTTTCATCTAATGTACCTTCCGGTGTTAAAACACCGTTTTTAAGTAATAATTTGATCGCATTATAAATGTTTCCGCCACGGATTTCCGCTCGTTCTCCTTTGGTTAAAAATTTAATCTGAGTATAATCATCAGAGATCTCCATATGAGTACCACCGTCATTTTGAACCAGTGTGATGATTCTTTTATTCGTGTTTAGTTCGGATAATTCATAGGCAACGGCACCAAAAGCGCCACCTTTCTCACAGGATAAAAATTCTTTACCCTCTATCAGTATTTTACCTTTTTTTAATTTGATATTCTGACTAAATGCAAAAGAGGTAATTATGCACAATAAAAAAGCTAATAAATAACGATTCATAGTTTGTTTAGAATAAATAATGGTTTAATAAAAAGTACTGTCATTTTTGAAAGCTCGCAAAGTAAAGTAATTTTTAAAAAACAAAAAATTTAAAAATGTGATTTTGTGCAAGTTTAAACCATTTGAATCAGTGAATTCCGCTAAAATGATGACTGAATTTACCAGTCGGGTTTGTATTTTAAATAGCTTGCCGGAATTTGTACCGCTGTATAAGTATAGGTGTATTCTCCGGATTTAAGAACGATTTGATGGTTGCCTGTTTTAGAAAGTGTTTTCTTTACAAAGCATTCACCGCATTGCGGGTTTTTAAAATAGGTTTGAACAATAAATTTATTGTTTTTATACTGATACAAATAACTTTCTGCTTTTTTAGGATTAAGAGTTTCGCTATCATTTAGATTAACGTTGGTAAATTTTCCGACTCTTCCTTTCCCGTAAAATTTAAGATAGGTAGGAGAACTTTTGATCCGCTCCTGAGTGTTTTCATTCACATTCTGATCCATCGTATTTTCAATTGACACCAAAAGATATAAGCGGGTTGTATCTATAATTGTATACGCTTCGTCATTTTTATTGGGACTGATTTTATCAATGCTCATAATGTTTCGACGGGAACCGAATTCATTCAAATGAGAACAACCTAAAATTATTAAGCTTACTAACAGACTGAGTATTATCTTTTCTTTTTTCATCCGATTCCTGTTTTTTTGGGCTACAAAGAAATCCGATCCCCGAAATAAATTTTACGCTTTTATACAAAACGGGTATTAATTTATACAAATCTTTTAAGACTGCTTAGACATAGCTTAAACCAATAAAAAAGCCGGTAGTTTATTTAGCTACCGGCTTTTTTTATTCTACACATTTCAGATAATTCATAAAATAATCTTCAGGATTGTAGACCATTTCTTTAAAAGTATCCGATCGAAGTTCTTTATGCATCACATAATCGATGGTTTCAGAAGCAAACTTAACCCGAATAAGACTAATCGGATATTTTTTCAAATCTTCATATCCATCTTTAGAAAACAGGAAATAATTGTTTACAATGGAAATATTATCTCTTTCGGCCGAATTATAGGTCAGATTACTACAATTGGTATCAGAACTATTGATTAATGTAACAATTTTACCGTTGGAAAGTTGTACAAATATTCTGGAATTAGCATTAAAACAAGTAGCTTTTATAAAGTCTTTACTTTTTTTAAGTATTTGTAAATTCAGATAAGGAGTACCGTCGGAATTTACCAGGGAAAAGAATATAAAAGATGAGGTCGTTCCGAATACATTTTCATGAATCAGGTAATCCGGAGTTTTTTTGATTAAGGTCGAATCGGTTTTTTCATTGTAGTCATATTCACATTTGATTGTCTGTGAATAGGAGTATAGGCTGAATAAAAAGAATAGGCTTAGAAAAATTTTTTTCATGGTCAACATTAGATTTTGCTGCAAATTACTATAATTTTTTCATTGTTAATATCGGTGGTAAAAAAACAATAGGTTGTTCCGCCGTCTTTTATTTTCCATTTTTTGCGGAGTTCTTCCACAGATAAAGGAAAATTACGGGTGGTAACATTCAATTGCTTTCCTTCGATATGGGCTTTGATTTCACTTTTTTGATACGGGAGTATGCTTTCAATTTTAAAGCGTCTGCCGGGAAAATCAACTACAGTATCAGACGTATACAGATGGGAATGCGAATGCAGTTTACCGACTTTATAAACAGCACTAACCGCATCAAAAGCGCCTGTTTTTAAGATCGCACTGTTGGGCTCATACAAATAGTTTTTCGGAGCCGAAAAACGAACGGTCGAATCCGCATCATCTGAAGTGCTAAAATGAATTTCTCCTTCTTTGGTAAGCGCAACGGCATTGATGGTTATCGGGCCGGAATGTCCTTTCCGAATTTCCCATAACAATTCTTTTACTTCATTTTCCAACGCTACAACATGAATTTTGGCTACAAAACGCAATTCCGATAATCCGGCTTTAATATCCAGTAAAGGAGCGGTTTTGATCAGAATATTATCGGTATATTGAAAATAAAAATCAAGGGAATCGGGAACATTCGGCAAACAATCCCGAAGCATAAAAACTTTGCCTTTTGCATCGTTTCGACGGGAAGGATCGATATAAATCCAATCCCATTTTGTATCCGAATTGCGTAACGTATCGTGACTGTCACCTTGTCGGCACTCAATATTGTTGCTATTTAATACACTATAATTGTGCGCCACTAAAGCAGATAATTCCGGATTGATTTCGCAATGGGTAACCCGATCAAAATGCTGAGCAAAGTAATAATCGTCAATACCAAAACCACCAGTAAGGTCTATCAGGGATTTACCGGTTATTAAAGTAGCCTTGTAAGCGGCCGTTTGCTCGGATGAGGTTTGCTCGATCGAGATTTTCTGCGGATATAGGATATTTTCGGTTTTAAACCAGGTCGGTAATTTATCTTTAGCCTTGTTTTTTGCCTGCAACTGATTTAACAAATCCGGCCAGCTTATTTCCGGAAACGGATTCCGGGTTAAGGCCAGTTTTTTTAGATCGGTATGATAATTCTGGTTGATAAAATCCTGTATTTCAGGTTTTAGCAGTGCTGTAATCAAAACTAAATGTTTTTGGTTAAAATTTTAATAATCTGATTTTCAGGAAAAAATTCTTTTCCTACTACTTTTAAAACAGTATAGAGCGGAACGGCTACTATCATTCCGAAAACACCGAAAAGTAGCCCAAAAATAAGAATTACCAGGAAGATTTCCAGTGGATGTGACTTAATACTGTTTGAAAAGATGATGGGCTGACTGATATTGTTGTCAATCAACTGTACCACCATAAATCCGATCAGAACATAAATAGCGGTTGGAAGCATTTCCGTTCTGAAATCGGTTCCCAGATTACTTAATAAGGTTAGCGTAATGGCCAATAAAGTCCCGATTAGCGGACCGATATACGGAATGATATTTAATACGGCACATAGAAAAGCGATTACAAAAGCGTTTTCTATTCCCAAAATCAATAATACAATCAGATATAAAACAAATACAATAAACAATTGAAGTAGCAATCCGATAAAATAACGCGATAGTAATTCGTTGATTTTTTCTACAGATGATAAAATCTTGTCTTCATGCTGATCCGGTAGGATTTTTTTAGAGAGTGTAATAAAAAGATCCTGATCCTTTAGGAAAAAGAAAGTAATAAAGAAAACGGAAGCAATCCCGACGCCAAAGCTGCTAAGTGTTCCAACAAGTGAATTCAGGAAATTCGGAATAATATCAAAATTGATTTTGGAAGTCCAGTTGGAGTTTTCCATTAACTTTCCGGCATCGATATTATGATCATTCAGATAGGAATTAATCTGGAAAATAAGGTTATTAAAATCCCGTTCCATTGTTGTCGTGTTTAATAAGGACAGGTTTTGACCTTGCGATACCAATAACGGAATAAACATCATAAGTAAGCCGGCTGCAATCAAAATAAAAATAATCATTGTCGTTACAACGGCTAACGTATGTTTGAATTTTAAACGCTTTTTAAGGAAGTTCATAATCGGACTTCCGATCAGGCTAATAATCAAAGCAACCAACAAATAAATAAGCACCGATTGTACCTGATAGATAAAAAATAATAGCAATGTAATCAGGGCAAGTTTTATCACGGCACTTACAATCCCGTTGGAAATTTCTTTAGCATTCATAGCGGTTCATTATTAGGAAAACTAAGATAAAAAAAAACTCGCTATTAAAGCGAGTTTCTGTATTTTTAAATGGTGTATTACGGTTGAGCAAATGAATTTCGCGGTCCGCCGGAAGCAAAAGCAGCCAACATTCTTGATTTTTGCCCGTTTGAGAACATATACATAGCAGCATCATCTACATAATCCATATAATTCATAGTCATTTCTACCGGAGTTCCGGAACAAGTACTGTAATGCGGATAAGCCGGAACACCGTAATTTGGCGCATTATGTGTAGGCGTATCAGCTACTAAGTCATTTCCGCAAGTTGCATCTCCCCAAATATGTCTTAGGTTCATCCAGTGACCAACTTCGTGAGTAGCAGTTCTTCCTTTGTTAAACGGAGCGGTAGCCGTTCCGGTTGTTCCTAAATATTTGGAGTCAATTACAACACCGTCAGTTGCAGAAGCACCGCCCGGGAATTGTGCATATCCTAAAATACCACCACCGATAGTACATACCCAAAGGTTAAGTTTTGTAGTAGGGGTTGTAGGAGCAATTCCGCCCTGTGCCGTTTTTTTCATCGCATCGTTAGTTCCCCATGATGTTTTTGTAGTCGATTTACGATTGACAACATCCAATACAAATGAAATACCTACATTGGCTTTAACACCTGCAAATAAAGCCGGAACTGATCCGAAATCACTATTGGTAGCATTAAAATCTTTGTTTAAAACATCAATTTGTGACTGGATTTGTGCTAACGAAATGTTTTCAGCTGTAGTACGATATAATACATTTACGACTACCGGAATCTGAATTTTTCCGTTTACCAACTTGTTCTGAAGAATTGCACGTTGTGTAAAGCTTTCAATTTCATTCATTTTGATGGCTAGTTTCGGATCGTTTCGCAATTGTTCTTCTAAAACCTGATGCGAAGCACAGCCTCTTTCGGTTAACCGGGAACCGCTAGCTGTGTCGTTTGTTGTTGTCTCATCCTTGTCACACGAAACCAGGAATAACAGCATTGCTGCTGATAATAATAGTTTTTTCATAATAAAATTGTTAAATAGTTATGAGATTTGGTTAAATATCATACAATAATATAACAAAAAAATATATTATAAAAAGATTATGATAAAAAAATGATTAAAATTTAAAAAATTATATAAAAATGTGATTAATTTACAGTTTGTTGGTTAATTCGTAAAGTGCAATGCCGGTTGCCTGAGCGACGTTAATGCTACTGTTTTTTCCAAATAGCTCAATATGAACGGTTTGGTTGGCGTGATTTAAAAAGGTTGAGCCAACACCGTAAATTTCATTACCGATTACAAGTGCAATTTTACTATCAGGTGTTATTTGAAGTGCTTTCAGCGGGATGCTTTTATCTGTGATTTCCAATACAATAATTTGGTAATTATTGTCTTTTAAATAGGAAACGGCGTCTTCGGCATTCTCAATGATTTCATAAGGAACCATGGTATGCGTGCTACGGGAAGTCTTGTTGATTTTACGCGGAGAAAATACCAGTTGATCACCGGTAAGAATGATTTTTTCTACACCAAGTGCTTCACTGATTCGGAAAATGGATCCGATATTGGACTGAAAATAAATGGAATCACATACAACAGTGATAGGAAAGGTTTTTTGCTGAAAGGCGGTGTTTTCGTGGGTGAGTTGTTCCTGCATCTTAATTTTTGAAAACGTAATTGACAATATTCGCTCCCATTTTCAGTGCTTTTTGACGGACTTCCAACGGATCGTTATGTACTTCCTGATCTTCCCAACCATCTCCTAAATCGGTTTCGTAGGTATAAAGACAAACCAAACGATTGTCGATAAAAATGCCAAATGCCTGCGGACGTTTGTTGTCGTGTTCGTGAATTTTGGGTAAACCGTTCGGAAATTTAAAAGGTTGCTGATAAATAGCGTGATTATTCGGAATTTCGGTTAAACTGTTATTCGGGAAAATACGTTTCAGTTCCCTGCGAATGTATTGATCCATACCATAGTTGTCGTCAATATGAAGGAAACCGCCGGAAGTCAGGTAATTTCTAAGATTCGTCACATCATTCTCGCTGAAAACAACATTTCCGTGACCGGTCATATGAATAAAAGCATACGAGAACAAATCGGCACTGCCGGCTTCAACTACGGCTGTTTTCGGATTAATTTTAGTATTGATATTCTGGTTGCAGAATTTTGCCAGGTTGGGTAGGGAAGTAGGATTGCCATACCAGTCACCGCCGCCGCTGTATTTTAAAACGGCTATTTCCTGCGAAAAGGTCAATGATGTAAATCCGATACTTAAAAGGAAAAGTAATTTTTTCATACGATTTTTATTGTTCGTTAGCATAAACAATACTATGGCAGGCTACAATTGCAGCGGTCTCCGTGCGTAAACGGGTATTCCCTAATGAAACAGGCTGATAGTTTAATTCCAGTGCATTTTGAATTTCCTTTTCCGAAAAATCGCCTTCCGGACCTATCAGAATCGTGTAGCGTTCATTGGGTTGTATAACGTTTTTTAGTAATGTTTTTTGTGTTTCTTCACAATGTGCAATACATAAATTCCCTTGCTGTTTTTGTGCTAAAAATTGCTTAAAGGTGATCGGTTCGTTTAATTTAGGAAGATGAAATTGTAATGATTGCTTCATCGCCGATTGTATGATTTTGTCAAAACGTTCGGTTTTAATGACTTTTCGTTCAGAATGATCACAAATAATAGGCGTAATTTCATTAACTCCGATCTCGGTTGCTTTCTCTAAAAACCATTCGTAACGATCGTTCATTTTGGTTGGCGCAACGGCCATATGAATGTAAAAATCGTTCGGTTGATAAAAGATAGAATCCGTGATTTGCACCGTACACTTTTTGTCGGTTGCCAATATAATTTCAGTAGTAAATAAATAGCCTAAACCATTGGTTACTTTTAAAATATCACCTTCGTGTTTACGCAATACTTTAACAATGTGTTTGCTTTCTTCTTTATCAAAAGAAAACGTTTTTAGCTGTTCATTTATTTCGGGCGTATAGAATAATTGCATACTAAAATTCGATTCTTGCTTTCGATACTACGGAAGCATCATTAAACTGATTTTCCAAAAATTTATGATAACCTACAATACCGATCATCGCGGCATTATCGGTGGTATATTCGAATTTAGGGATAAAGGTTTTCCAACCGTATTTTTGTTCGGTTTCTTTTAATGTTGTTCGAATACCGGAATTGGCCGATACACCGCCGCCAATGGCTATTTGTTTGATTCCGGTTTCTTTTACCGCCATTTTAATTTTGTCCATCAGAATTTGAATGATCGTATATTGAATGGAGGCACAAATGTCATTGATGTTCTTTTCGATAAAATCGGGATCCTGAGCTACATTTTTCTGAATAAAATACAGAATCTGCGTTTTTAAACCGCTAAAACTAAAGTTTAAACCGTCTACTTTGGGTTTGGTAAACGGATAGGCTTTTGGATTTCCCAATTGCGCGTATTTGTCTATTAACGGTCCGCCGGGATAAGGCAAACCAAGTATTTTGGCACTTTTGTCAAAAGCTTCACCAACAGCGTCATCGGTTGTTTCTCCGATAATGGTCATATCAAAAAAACTATCAACGCAAACCACTTGTGTATGACCGCCTGATATAGTCAGCGCCAAAAAAGGGAATTCCGGTTTATCGTAGTTTTCTTCGTCGATAAAATGTGCTAAAATATGAGCATGCATATGGTTTACGGCAATCAACGGAACGTTCAGCGCCATAGCCATTGATTTGGCAAAGGAGCTTCCCACTAAAAGTGAACCCATTAAACCGGGACCTTGCGTAAAAGCAATAGCGGAAACCTGGGCTTTTTCAATATTGGCTTTCTTTAAAGCAACATCAATAACTGGGACAATATTTTGTTGGTGCGCACGCGAAGCAAGCTCCGGAACTACACCGCCATATTCTTCGTGAACAGACTGTCTTGCTACGACATTTGACAGGACTTTATTGTCTTGTAAAACGGCAGCTGCGGTGTCATCGCATGAACTCTCGATAGCAAGTATATATACGGGTGATTTTGTCATAAAAAAGGCATCATTTTTGAGTGGATTTTCCAACGACTGTATTATCTTTGAATTGTAAATTCCGGCGGTAAAAAAATAATAGTTTTATTCCTACGAATTGCTTAAATTTACGAGTCAATCCGACAAATTTAAAACAAATAGGACTATCAAAAAATTAAAAAAAATACTATTTCGCGTAATTGTAGGCTTAATCCTATTTTTGTTGCTATTAGGCATAGCATTATCATTGCCTTTTGTGCAAACTGCCATAGCGAAATATGCTACTAAAGAATTAAATGAAAAATTTGGAACCGATATGCATATCGATAAGATTGCTATTACGGTTTTCGGAGGTGTAAAAATCAAAGGAATTTATACCGCTGATAAGCATAAAGACACACTTTTCTATATCAACCGACTTCAGACGAATATTCTTGATTTTAAAAAACTGGCCAACGGAAAGCTAATTTTCGGTAAAACCAGCATTGACGGATTGAATCTGAAAATGAAAAAATACAAAGGAGAGGATAAAACCAATCTGGATGAATTTATTGCCGCTTTTGATGACGGTAAGGATGGAAGCGGAAAATTCCTGATGAAAGTCGAACAAATGAATGTGACATCCAGTCGTTTTCGCCTGATCGATGAAAATCTGGAACATCCGAAAGTACTTGATTTTACCCGACTTAACGGAAAAGTGGATTTCTTTAAAATTAAAGGACCGGTCGTAACGGCCGACATCAAGCAATTGGCATTTCAGGATCACAGAGGGTTAGTGGTGGAAAATCTGATTACCGATTTTACGTATTCGAAAGAGAATATCCGACTGGAAAAACTGAATCTTAAAACAAAAGAGTCTACGTTGATTGGTGATGTTATCATGAAATACAAACCGAAAGATTTTTCAGATTTTAATAATAAAGTGGTCTTTGATGTTAACATGGAAAAAGCGTCAGTTTCGTCTAATGAGCTGAATTTTTTCTATAATGAGTTTGGGAAAAACCAACGATTCTATCTGGCAACACATCTTACCGGTACGTTAAATAATTTTACAACACACGATCTGAGATTATTGGATACGAATGATTCTGAAATTATCGGAACGGTTAATTTCAGAAACCTGTTCAATAAAAAAGGAGAATTCTACATGAAAGGTAATTTCGATCGTATTACATCGAATTATACCAGTCTTAAAACAATCCTGCCGCGTGTATTGGGTAAGAGTCTTCCGGAAACACTACATAAATTGGGTAGAGTAGACCTGGTTGGTGATATTATGGTTACTAAGACACAAATCGACGCGGATGTTTATCTGATGTCCGGTCTGGGAGAATTGAATACAAAGCTAGCCATGACCAATATCAACAATATTGATAATGCGACCTATAAAGGTGTTGTTTCCCTAAATAATTTTGATCTGGGGTCATTGGTTAATGAAAAAGATTTGGGAAGAGCCACGCTTGATCTGGATGTAAACGGGAAAGGATTCAATAAAAAATACTTGGATACCAGTGTTAAAGGAAAAGTTCAAAGTTTAACGTATAATAAGTATACGTATCAGAATATTACGATCGACGGTAAAATGAAAATGCCTTACTTTAAAGGCTATCTGAACAGTAATGATCCGAATCTGAAAATGGATTTTAACGGATTAATCGATATGAGTTCGCGAATGAAGAATTATGACTTTCAGGCGCAGATTGATTATGCTGATTTACATTTGTTGAATTTTATGAAAAAAGATTCCCTTTCTATTTTTAAAGGAGAGTTAAAATTCAATGCCAAAGGAAATACGTTAGATGATCTGGCCGGAAAACTAAACGTGATAAATGCGTCTTATCAAAACAGTACTGACAGTTATTTCTTCCAGGATTTTCAGGTAGAATCCGTTTTTGACGAACAGAAAGTAAGAACGATTACAATCAATTCTCCGGATATTATTGAAGGAAAGGTCGTAGGGAAATATGAAATCAAACAGGTGCGTAAAATCATCGAAAATGCTTTGGGAAGTTTATATGCCAACTATTCGCCCAATAAGCTAAAACCCGGACAGTTTCTGGATTTTGATTTTGTGATTTATAATAAGATCGTTGAAATATTCCTGCCAAAAGTAATTGTAAGTGAAAATACGGTCTTAAAAGGTCGGATTGATGCGGATAAAGGCGATTTTCAGCTGGATTTCTCATCGCCGAGTGTAATTGCGTATAACAATACCTTTGAAAACATTCGTATTGATGTCGATAACAAAAACCCGTTATATAATGCCTATGTCGAACTGGATAGTATTAAGACCAAGGCCTATAAGATTTCGGATTTTAGTTTGATTAATGTAACAATGAACGATACGCTTTTTGTCCGTTCGGAGTTTAAAGGCGGACCGAAAAATCAGGATTTTTTCAACCTGAACCTTTATCATACGATCAATGAAAAGAACCAATCGGTTGTCGGGCTTAAAAAATCGGAAATCAATTTCAGGGATTATTTATGGTTCCTGAACGAAAAAGATACGAAAGACAATAAAGTGGTTTTCAATAAAAAACTAACAGACTTCTCGATCGAAAAGATTATCATGTCCCATAATGACCAGAAAGTGGAGTTAGAAG
Organism: Flavobacterium cerinum; assembly: GCF_024496085.1. Classification (NCBI taxonomy): domain Bacteria; kingdom Pseudomonadati; phylum Bacteroidota; class Flavobacteriia; order Flavobacteriales; family Flavobacteriaceae; genus Flavobacterium; species Flavobacterium cerinum. Next base: position 2,782,467 of record NZ_CP101751.1, read on the forward strand.
GGATTTTAAAAGATTCGACCTATAAGCAACTCCGATTGTCGTTTAATGATGTTGATCTCGAAAAAGTAACACCGGCTCTCGAAAATATGTCTTTTGCCGGTCAGTTAAACGGTGAAGTCAATCTGGAACAAAATAAGGCAATTTATTTACCGACTGCGGCGTTGACCGTTGATTCCCTGAAAGTGAATCATGTGCTGATGGGAGATCTAAATCTGGAAGTAACCGGAGAAGATTCATTCCGTAAGTTTAATGTGAATTCATCGATTATTAACGATCACGTTGAGAATTTCTTTTTAAACGGAAATATTGAAATCATCAATAAAGAAAGTATACTGGCGTTGAATGCCGGATTTACAAGGTTTAATATTAGTCCGTTAGGACCGTTATTGGGTAGTATCTTCTCCGATATGCGCGGTTTTGCATCGGGTAGGGCCTCGATTGCCGGAAGTGTCAAAAATCCGGAAGTCGACGGAAGCTTGTACCTGAATGAAGCCGGGATGAAAGTCCCGTATCTCGGCGTGGATTATAATTTTGAAGAAAATGCGCTAATTAATCTGACGGAAGATCAGTTTATTTTTAGAAATATAGAACTGACCGATACGAAAGAAAAAACTAAAGGAACGTTAAACGGTACGATTCGACATAAAAAACTGGAAGACTGGCAACTGGATTTAAAATTAAGATCGGATAATTTACTCGGTTTGGATACACAGGATCATGAGGATGCTATTTATTACGGAAGAGCTTTTATCAAGGGAGAAGCTTCAATTACCGGTCCGGTTAACAATTTGTATATCGAAATGGATGCCGAATCCAACAAAGGAACCAATATTAAAATTCCGTTGAATGATGCACAAGGTATCGGTAATAATTCATTTATCCATTTCCTGAGTAAAAAAGAGAAAGAAGCCAAGCAAAAAGGATTGGAAGAAGTCGTATTGAATAAATTTAAGGGAATTGAATTGAAATTTGAATTCCGTATCACCCGTGATGCCGACATTGAAATTATCCTCGACAAAAATACCGGTCATGGTATGAAAGGAAAAGGAGAAGGTTTTATCACGATGGAGATCAATACGATGGGTAAATTCAACATGTGGGGTGATTTCCAGACGTATAAAGGAGAATATAACTTCAAATATCTGGGATTGATTGATAAGAAATTTGAAGTAAAAGAATACGGTACCATCCGTTGGGACGGTAACCCGATGAATGCCGCGCTAAACCTACAGGCGATTTATAAAACAGAAGCCAATCCGGCTGTAATTCTGGACAATGCTTCATTTAGCCGTAAAGTGCCAACCGAAGTATATATTATGCTGAACGGTAATTTAAGTAACCCGGAACCGGATTTCAGAATTGAATTCCCGAGTGTTAGTTCGGTATTAAAATCGGAAATTGATTATAAATTAAGTGACAGAGACGTTCGTCAGACGCAGGCACTTGCTTTATTGGGAACCGGTGGTTTCCTTTCGGCAGAAAGTGCTTCAAGTTCGGTTTACGGAAGTTTATTTGAACGGGCCAGCTCTATTTTTGATGATATTTTCGCCGGTAGTGATGATAAAGTGAAAGTAGGTTTTAACTTTGTTCAGGGCGACAGAACACCATTTGCACAGACACAAGGAAAAGTAGGTTTAACCGTTTCCTCGCAAATTGACGATCGTATTACAATTAACGGTAGATTTGGTGTACCGGTGGGAGGTAATCAGGAATCGGTGATTGTAGGTGACGTTGAAATTCAATTGCGTTTGAATAAAGACGGAACCTTAAAAGCCAGAGCCTTTAACCGTGAAAATGATATCAATTATATCGGGGAAGGTATCGGTTATACGCAAGGTATCGGACTTTCATATGAAGTCGATTTTGATACGATGCGCGAATTATGGCGTAAGATATTTACAAAAGTTAAAGAAAAAGATACAACCAATCCGACGGATCATTTACCGGATTCGGATTTGGCTCCGGACTTTATCAAGTTTATCGAAGACCGTAAAAACAAAAACGCTGAAGAACCGAAAAAGGATCAGCAAAAGGTGCCGGATATCGAGTAAAAGCACCAACAACTAAACAACAACACTTCTTTATTTTTACTACGTTACGAATGTTAGGTTTTTGCTAAATATGCCTGTATTCTGTAAGGTATCTCGTGTTTATTTATTAAATTTACAATAAACGAATTTATGATGTCAGAAACAATTAAGAAGATCGGTGTGCTCACATCCGGAGGGGATTCGCCGGGTATGAATGCAGCCATTCGATCTGTAGTACGAACCTGTGCCTATCATAATATTGAATGCGCCGGAATCTACCGCGGGTTTCAGGGAATGATAGAAGGTGATTTTAAAGAAATGGGACCGCGTTCGGTAAACAATATTGTGAATAAAGGCGGAACGATACTAAAATCGGCACGTTCAAAAGAATTTATGACACCCGAAGGCCGTAAAAAAGCACATGATAATCTGAAAAAAGCCGGAATTGACGCTTTAGTGATCATCGGAGGTGACGGAAGTTTTACCGGCGGATTGGTGTTTAACAGAGAATTCAATTTCCCGATTATGGGAATTCCCGGAACTATCGACAATGATATCTACGGAACAAGTCACACACTAGGATTTGATACAGCCCTGAATACAGTGGTCGAAGCGATTGATAAAATCAGAGATACGGCCAGTTCGCATAACCGGTTATTTTTTGTAGAGGTAATGGGGCGTGATGCCGGACATATTGCTTTAAATGCCGGTATTGGTGCCGGAGCGGAAGATATTCTGATTCCGGAAGAAAACCTGGGATTGGAACGATTACTGGAATCCCTGCGCAAAAGTAAAGCCTCCGGAAAATCATCGAGTATAGTTGTGGTGGCTGAAGGCGATAGAATCGGGAAAAACGTTTTTGAATTAGGAGATTATGTTGAACAGAATTTACCGGAATATGACGTTCGTGTATCGGTTTTAGGTCATATGCAACGCGGTGGATCGCCATCTTGTTTCGACAGGGTTCTGGCCAGCCGTTTAGGGGTAAAGGCCGTAGAATCACTATTGGAAGGAAAATCCAATTTTATGGCCGGATTAATCAATGATAAGGTCGAATTAACACCATTAGAACAAGCAGTTAAGGGACATTCGGAAATCGACAGAGAATTGTTACGCGTTTCCGAAATAGTTTCGATTTAATAATTTTTAAGAAAGAATATGATGAAAGTAAAATTAGGAATTAACGGATTCGGAAGAATCGGAAGAATTGTTTTTAGAGAAACCATTAAAAGAGATAATGTAGAAGTAGTAGCGATTAACGATTTACTAGCAGTTGATCATTTAGCTTACCTGTTAAAATACGATTCGGTTCACGGACGTTTTGACGGAAAAGTGGAAGTAAAAGACGGTCAGTTATATGTAAACGATAAATTTATTCGCGTTACAGCCGAAAAAGATCCGTCGTTATTAAAATGGGATGAAGCCGGTGCGGAAGTAATTGCCGATTGTACCGGTATTTTTACGACCTTAGAAAAAGCGCAGACGCATATTACAGGCGGAGCGAAAAAAGTAGTAATTTCAGCACCTTCAGCAGATGCTCCGATGTTTATTATGGGGGTTAATCACGATAAAATGACAGCAGCTGATACGATCATTTCAAATGCATCTTGTACGACTAACTGTCTGGCGCCGTTAGCTAAAGTTTTAAACGATAATTTCGGAATTGTAGAAGGATTAATGACTACGATTCATGCTACTACAGCAACGCAATTAACGGTTGACGGACCTTCTAAAAAAGATTTCCGTGGCGGACGTTCGGCTTTGGTTAATATTATTCCGGCTTCGACCGGTGCGGCTAAAGCGGTAACAAAAGTGATCCCGGAATTAAAAGGGAAATTAACAGGAATGGCGATGCGCGTACCGGTTGCAGATGTTTCGGTTGTGGATTTGACGGTAAAACTTCAGAAAGAAACGTCCTATGCTGAAATTATGGAGGTATTAAAAAAGTCATCTGAAAATGAAATGAAAGGTATCATCGGGTTTACCGAAGATGATGTGGTTTCTCAGGATTTTGTATCCGATACAAGAACGAGTATCGTCGATTCTAAAGCCGGAATTGAATTAAATTCGACTTTCTATAAAATCGTTTCCTGGTATGATAACGAATACGGTTATTCTGCTAAATTGATTGATCTTGCCGTTTACGCCGGACAATTATAATATAGAAAATACCAATAAAAAAGCCTTCTCATTTGAGAAGGCTTTTTTATTTATACCCGACAGGTTTTAAAAACCTGTCGGGTTTGTAATGGGTGATATATCGTCAGGTTTTTAAACCGACATGATTATACCTGACAGTTTTTTAAAACCTGTCAGGTATATCATTTAATTTTTTAAATGCAAATCGAAATAACGAGCGATTTTTTCATTTAAGTGGATACGATCTCTTCCTGATACATTATGTTCGTGTGTAGGATATAAGAAATAGTCAACTTGTTTACCGGCTTTAATACAAGCTTCGATAAACCCCATACTTTGTTGTTGTACCACAACCGGGTCCTGAGCACCGTGAATTACCAATAAATCACCTTTTAATTGGTTTGCTTTATTGATTACACTTGATTTTTCATAACCTTCCGGATTTTCCTGCGGCGTATCCATATAACGCTCACCATACATTACCTCATAATATTTCCAGTCGGTTACAGGACCACCGGCAACACCTACTTTAAAAGTATCGCTTTGGTTCAGAATTAATGAAATTGTCATAAATCCTCCGAAACTCCATCCGTAAACTCCGATTTTTTCCTGATTTACAAACGATTTTGATTTTAAGAATTCAACACCTTTCATTTGATCAGCCATTTCATTCTGACCTAATTTACGGTGATTTACATGACAAAAATCTTTTCCTCTGGAATCACTTCCGCGGTTATCCAATGTAAATACAACATATCCTTGTTGTGCCATATAATAATCGAAAAGTGTCGCTCCGCCTAACCAACGGTTGTTTACCAATTGCGCATGAGAACCACCGTAAACATAAACCATTACCGGATATTTTTTGGTAGCATCAAAATTAGCAGGGTAAATAAGACGACCGTTTAAAGGTGTTTTACCGTCGGCAGATGTAATCGTAACCAATTCCATTTTCGGCATGTTGATTTTTCCGGCATATGGATTTTCGGCAGTGATTAACGATGTCGCTTTTTTCGATTTTACGTTTACGATTGCCGCTTCGTTTGGTGTAGTTGTATTACTATATTGATCAAAATAATATGATCCGTCTGAACTTAAACTGGCAGTGTGAGTTCCGCTTACGCCGGTTATTACAGTTGTTTTACCGGATTTTAAATCTACTTCATATAACTGACGATCCAATCCGTTATTAGCCGTTCCGATATAGCTGATTTTATTTCCTTTTGCATCAAAATCCAAAAGATCTTTTACTACTACATCTTTATAACCTAATTTTTTAATCAATTTTCCGTCAGTGTTGTATAAATACAATTGGTTATATCCTTCGTTTTCCGTCTGATATAAAAACTGATTCGGATTATTCGGTACAAAAGTCAGATTGTGTTGCGGCTCTACATAAGTAGCGGCTTTTTCTTCGAATAAAGTAGTAATCAGATTACCGGAAGCTGCATCGTATTTGTTTAGCTTCAAATGATTTTGTTCGCGGTTTAATAAACCGACATAAATGTATTTTCCGCTTGGATCCCAGGTTACACAAGTTAAATATTGTTCTTTCGGCTCTCCTGTTTTTAAAGTTACTTTGTTATTGGTATTTGCATCAAAGATCACCAAAGTTACTTCTTCACTTTTCATTCCGGCCATCGGATATTTAATATCTTTTACTTCCGCTACACGCGCTCCGAAATCAACCAAAGGATAATTGGTTACCATAGTTTCATCTTTTCGGTAGTAAGCCAGTTTATCACCGGATTTATTCCACCACATTCCCTGGTGAATTCCGAATTCCTGACGGTGTGTATAATCACTTCCGTTTACAATTCCGCTGTTCTCATCGTTTGTTACTTCGATTGTTTTTCCGTTAGCATCGGTGATACGGATATTGTTTTTAGCTAACCAGGCAATACGATTTTTAGTTTCCGTAGCTAACTGATTAGAAGCATCTGTCGGAATTGATAGTGCTTTTGTAATGCTTTTTTGCGTTACGTCAAATTCTACGATATAATTCGCTTTTTTTCCGGACACTTCAAAAGTAAGCGTGTTTTTATCTTTCCACTCATAGGCATAAGGAAACATTCTTAAATTGAACTCATCCTGTGGAAATTTGGCTTTCAAGGCATTTTGAACATCATCTTTACTCAATAATGCCACTTCTTTCCATTGATTGTCTTCTTTTCGGGTTACCAGATTCTGGTAGGTGTTGTCGAGATAGGTGATGGCTCTTACGTCTTTTTGCCATTGCGTGGCTAACATCGATTTAGGGGCATACGTACGCAAACCGGTTGTTGCTTCTTCGATCGTCAGGTTTCGCTGCGCAAATGTCATCGAACCGGTTAGAAGAAACAGTAAAGTGTACTTTTTCATTTAATAATAGAATTTTAAAAGGCTAAATTTATTTAAACTTATAGTATTATAGTGTTAATAGCGACACAAAAATGCTATAATGACTCATTAGTGGCAGGAAAGCCGATTTTGTTACAAACAAAAAATCCGCTCAAGACATAAAAATCTTAAACGGACTTAAACTAAAAAAAACTAAAAACTTAATTTAAAATCGAAAGTTCCTTCATACAATCTTTCATCATCTGATAGGTTCTCTCAATATCGTTATCCAATCCGATTGAGAAACGGATCAATCCGTCTGTTAATCCCATTTCGGCTTGTTCTTCCAACGGAATTTCTGAAGATGTTGACGTTCCCGGAGCGCTGAATAATGTTTTATAAAAACCTAAACTTACCGCCAGGTAACCTAAATTACGATTTTGCATCAATTCCATTAAGGCATTGGCTTTATCTAATGAACCGACATCAATGGTCATCATACCGCCAAAACCGTATTCCGGATTAATCATTCCTTTGTATAATTGATGGCTCGGGTGACTTTCTAATCCCGGATAAACCGTTTTGATTCCGTCATTTTCAAATTTTTGAGCCAGATACATTGCATTATGGCTGTGTTGTTTCATACGGATGTGTAACGTTCTCAGGTTTTTTAAGATACTTGCCGAACGTAAACTGTCCATTGTTGGCCCTAAAAGCATACTTGCTCCGTCGTTTACACTTTTCAGAGAATTGATAAAATCCTGTGTTCCGCATACGACACCGCCAACCGTATCGCTACTTCCGTTGATGTATTTGGTTAAACTGTGAATCACCACATCAGCACCCATTTTTGCTGGCGCTACTGATAAAGGTGAAAAAGTATTGTCAACAACTAAAGTCAGGTTGTGTTTTTTAGCAATTTTCGCTAAACTCTCGATATCGGCTACTTCCAAAAGCGGATTACTTACCGTTTCACAGTATAATACTTTTGTTGTCGGTAAAATAGCAGCTTCTACAACGTCTAATTTAGTAATATCAACAAATGTGGTTTTAATATCCAGACGTGGCATAAAGTTTTTCAGGAATGCATAAGTTCCTCCGTAAATCGTACGGCTGGAAACAATATGCTCTCCGGCTTTACACAATTGTAAAAGAGTAGGCGTAATAGCACCCATTCCGGAAGCGGCTACGTTAGCTGTTTCTGTTCCTTCCATAGCGGCCAAAGCTTCTCCTAAGTATAAGTTACTCGGAGATGAGTGACGGGAATACAGGTAACAACCTTCTGCATTTCCTTCGAAGGTATCGAACATGGTTTTGGCCGACAGGAAAGTATAAGTAGAAGAATCGGAAATGGATGGGTTAACGCCTCCGAATTCCCCAAAATACTGTAAATCCTGAATTTTATCAGCCGGGTTAAAATTTTTCATGCTTTTATAGTTAGTTGTGTTAGAGACTCTATTAAAAAGCCAAAATAAAGTTATTGATGAAAAAAAGTCAATAATATAGTTGTAACTTAGATAATAAAACTATTAAAATATATATTTGTAGTTTATTTTTTGGTTTTAAAAGGATTAATAGTGTTTTGACCAAATTTTTTTAATTAGTATAAAGATCACGATGAAATTTGATAACATTGATAAAAAATTGCTGCAATTATTGCAAACTGATTGTAAACTGACCAATAAGGAACTTTCCTTAAAATTAAATTTATCGGTTACGGCTGTCTACGAACGAATCAAGAAAATTGAAAAGGAAGGGATTATTTCTCGTTATGTAGCCTTATTAAACCGAAATAAGATCGAGAAAGGCTTCGTCGTATTCTGTCATTTGAAATTAACGCAACATACACGTGAATTTATCAGTCAATTTGAGAAAGAAGTAGTACAATTAAATGAAGTCCTGGAATGCTTTCATGTGAGCGGTGATTACGATTATATTCTAAAAATATGCGTTAAGGATATGGAGGAATATCGGGAGTTTATGGTTACGAAGTTAACGACATTACAACATATCGGAAGTACACATAGTACATTTATGATCGGGCAGGTTAAAAATACAACGGCTTTCATAATTTAATTTGCACTATTTTGTAATTATTTATATTGCATTTTGCGAATATTTTATTATTTTGGCAGATAATTAATCAAACCAAAATAACTTATGAAAACAAACATTCTGAACATTGCCGGCGTACAGGTATTGTCAAAAGAAAGCCAAAGAGCCGTAGTAGGCCAGGCTGGCGGAAAAAATCCTGATCTATCATTATGTGGTTGCTCTTGCAGCGGAGCAGTAACCGGACCTTTCTATTGTTCCGATTATATTGCTTGTCCGCAGGTATATACTTGTGGAGACGCTACAGCAGTGCTTTCTTAAAAATACTAACCTACTAAAAATTATATTATGAAATCAAGTTTATTAAACATTACAGGTGTACAGGTATTGTCAAAAGAAAATCAAAGACAAATTTACGGACAGGTGTTTGTAGAAGAACCTATCGATTTATCCAAATGCGGATGTTCTTGTAGCGGAGCGGTAACCGGACCGGCTTATTGTAGTCTTCATATTGGTTGTTTACAGGTATATCGATGCGATGATAACCAAATATAAATCAGATATTAAAAGAAAAAAATAACATGATTATGAAATCTAATCTTTTAAATATTACGGGTGTACAGGTTTTAACAAAAGAAAACCAAAGACAAATTTACGGACAGGTATTTGTAGAAGAAACAGGACCGTTCGATTTATCCAAATGCGGATGCTCTTGCAGCGGAGCAGTAACCGGACCTTCTTATTGTGATCGTTATTTCGCTTGTCCTCAGGTGTATACTTGCGGCGAGGTATAAGATATAAACAAACAAATCCCAAATACCATGAAAACAAATCTTTTAAACATTACAGGCGTACAGGTTTTGACAAAAGAAAACCAGCGTGCCATTACAGGTGAGATTGAAAAAATCGATCCTGATTTGTCGTTATGCGGCTGTTCTTGCAGCGGTTCGGTGACCGGACCGGCTTATTGCCGCCGATACATTGCTTGTCCGCAGGTCTATACCTGTCTGGAAGTAATGTAGTCAAAAAAATAAAAAGATATTGAAACCCTGATGATGTCAGGGTTTTTTTATGGTGTTTTTTTACGAATACCGCAAGGAACATACCCTTGTTTTAAAGGAACGTTAAAACCGGTTTTATTTTAAAAAGAAACCGATTTCGTCTAAACAAAATTCCTTAATTTTGTAATGAAATTTTTAAAAACACAACATAATATAAGATACTATGAGTTCATTTGACGTAGTTGTTATTGGTTCGGGTCCTGGTGGCTATGTGGCAGCAATCCGTTGCGCACAATTGGGAATGAAAACGGCCATAATCGAAAAATATTCCACATTAGGAGGTACTTGTTTAAATGTTGGATGTATCCCGTCCAAAGCCATGTTAGCATCATCTCACCATTATGAAGAACTTTCTCATTTTGCAGATCACGGAATCGAAGTGACCGGCGATGTAAAAGTGAGCATCGAAAAAATGGTAGCCCGAAAACAAGCTGTTGTTGATCAAACTGCCGGAGGGGTGAAATACCTGATGGATAAAAATAAAATTGCGGTTTTCGAAGGAGTAGGTTCTTTTGAAAGTGCTACAGCAATCGCAATCACGAAAAAAGATGGTTCAGTCGAAAAAATTGAAGCAAAAAATACAATCATTGCAACCGGTTCAAAACCGTCTTCTTTACCGTTTATCAAGATTGATAAAGAAAGAATCATTACGTCTACTGAAGCTTTAAACTTAAAAGAAGTTCCGAAACACTTAGTGATCATCGGTGGTGGTGTAATCGGTCTTGAATTAGGACAGGTTTACCTTCGCTTAGGTGCTCAGGTTTCGGTTGTTGAATTTATGGATCGTATCATTCCGGGAATGGATGCCGGTTTGTCTAAAGAATTGACAAAAGTGCTGAAAAAACAAGGAATGAAATTCTATACGTCTCATAAAGTTCAGGCTGTTGACCGTAACGGTGATGTTGTAACGGTTAAAGCGGAAAATGCTAAAGGTGAAATAATCACACTTGAAGGCGATTATGCTTTGATTTCTGTAGGACGTCGTCCGTATACTGACGGTTTAAATGCAGACAAAGCCGGTGTGAAGATTACCGAAAGAGGTCAGGTGGAAGTAAATGATCATTTACAAACAACGGCTTCTAATATTTATGCAATCGGTGATGTTGTTCGCGGAGCGATGTTAGCGCACAAAGCGGAAGAAGAAGGTGTGGTTGTTGCGGAATATCTTGCCGGACAAAAACCACATATCGACTATAATTTAATTCCGGGTGTTGTATATACCTGGCCGGAAGTAGCGGCTGTTGGAAAAACAGAAGAGCAGTTAAAAGAAGCAGGTGTGGCATATAAATCAGGAAGCTTCCCGTTCAAAGCTTTAGGACGTGCTCGTGCCGGAGGTGATACTGACGGATTTGTAAAAATTTTAGCGGATGCAAAAACAGATGAAGTTTTAGGTGTTCATATGATCGGACCTCGTTGTGCGGATTTAATTGCAGAAGCGGTAACGGCTATGGAATTCAAAGCTTCAGCTGAAGATATTTCAAGAATGTCGCATGCTCACCCAACATTTGCGGAAGCTATCAAAGAAGCGGCTTTAGCTGCAACTGATAACAGAGCATTACATGTGTAAGCAATATAAAATAGATTAAAAAATAAAAGGGCAGTTCACATTGAACTGCCCTTTTATTTTTTATACCAGACAGGTTTTAAAACCTGTCTGGTGTTTACTCAAAGTATTGACCGGTAAAAGTGTAGATCGTAAACTCATTTGTTACATTGCCTTCTTCCGTTACTACAGGAAGAGAAATCTGTTTCTTTTGATCATCGTATTTAATCAATTGTAACGGACGTTCCGGTCGGTCAACAACACTGAAAAAATCAAAGTCAATTTGTAGTAGATCTTTGAATCCTTCTTTTGTTTTAAATAATTTTGTTTCCTTTTTCAATTGGTTGTTTTCAATACTGAAAACCGCAATCGACTGACTGGCGTCTTTAGAGGAGTAAATTCCGTTACTTACCGCCAGGTAGTATGTTTTGGAACCGTTTTTTAAGGTGAAAATTTCCGAATAAAAAGGGATATAATCATCTTCGCTCCCTGTCTCTTTAACTATTTTGGACTGTACATTTTTTCCGGATTGGTATTGGAAAATATTTACAAAATCAACCATAGTACCGCCTTCCGATGTATCCCAGCTATAAATTTTAAACAAAGAATCCTTACTGATCACGATATGAATGTTTTCCTTTTTTAAAGAATCAAAAGGATATCGTATGGATTCCGGATTTTTAGTCAGACAGTTTAAAAAGGCGGTTTCAAATTTTATGTTTTCAGTTTCCAATGAATCCAAAGGAGCATCGTTACCATCGGTATGATAAGCTGCAATTTTTTGATACATCTTCTGAAGCTTGACTTCTTCATCTTTTAAATGAGAAGTCAGTTGTGGTGTTGGTGTATCGGCCTTTTTTTGTTTTTGATCACAACTGTTTAAAAATAGTGTCAGCAAAAGGAATAATGGAATACAGTTTTTCATGGTTTTGAATTAATTGGTGAAATAATTAAACTCGGTATCTCCGGATGCTGCTATGGCATTGTAATTTTGCGGAAGCTATCCTATAAATGTAAGCAAATCATTACCAGAAAGGTAAGAATTTTAGTTAATTTATTGTTTTAAAAAATTTACGGATTACTACTTTTACACTTCTAATTGGGTTTGAATTTCATACCAAAAAAATCAAACTTTATCCTTGTAATGATTATAAAAGGTGAGTTGCTCTTTTAAAACTTCATTGATCTCTATCCAACCATTTTTTTCTGACAGGTCGATTGCCTGTTTCCATGCTTTTTCTACAATATCCAAGCGTTCTCTTTTGCCGGCCCAATAACCCGCACTTATCAAGGCATTCCATGAAGCGATAGGGGCTTTATATTCTTCTTCCAGGCGTGAGGCGGCTTCAAGATGCTTTTCTCCTGTGTATTCATATTGTCCGTTGATCCTGATAGTTTCTGTCGCTTCAAAGAGCGGGTGCTTTTGTACTTCTTCCGGGAACATGGCATATTGGTCTTCCCATTCGGAATCAAAACTATGAGATAAGTGCGAAACCAAAGAATAAGAATTCCCCAAGCTTATCACATAATTACTAAACCCGTTATTGTCACAATCGAATCCATGAGGTAGTTTCGCACAATGCCAAAGATGCTGCCATTTGTCTTCATATTCCATATTGAGTAAACCTAACGCTCTTTGAGCCAAAACATTTCCTACATATTCATTCCAGATACCATAATTGATTGGCTCATAATCGGGAAGATAGGTTCTCTTTTCTTTTAATTTTTCAAACAATTGAAATGCCTTTTTCTGTTCGGGCGTGTCATAATAATGATCCCAAAATTCTTTGAAAAACGCATCCTCATGATTGACCGCGTCTTTAAACCGTTCCTGATTGGCTTCCGAGAGCAAGAACTCCTTCAGGAAATTAAGGTCTCCACCTCCCAAATAGTCAAAAAAAGGTTCCGATAAATCAACAGCTCCTTCTATCTTTTCCTGAAGTTCTGCTATAGCTTTAGGTTTGCCCATAAATCTTAAGTAAGACATCGGAATGATGGACTGTAAATTTGGTGCGAATGTAAAACATTCTTGGTAGCTATGATTATGAAACACTATCGGAGATTTTTTTAACGGCTTTTCGGGCGTTAATCGAATGCTCAATATATTATCAGAATAAAAGCCCAAAGGGGCAACCGACCAAAATCCCATTTTCATAAGAGTAATCAGTTTTTCATTTTCATCCTCATTCTTAAATTTGAAGAGAAATGCACGGTCACTCTCTTTTTTGTCTTGGTATATTTTTTTTAGATCCGAATGTATCCTGTTTATTTCCATATTGATTTTATCTCTTTATATATGTTCACTCCAAATGGCTCTTGATAAAGCTCTTATTTTTTAGTGTTTCTTCTCTTGTTTTTTATCATCCTCTAAATCTTTATGCTTTTCTAAAGTAAGCCTTAGGGCATTCATACTGATGTTGAAAGAATGGTCGAAAGATTCTTTTGCTGTTTTATTAACATCTTCAAGGACTTTAGCCTTATTTTCATCTATTTTTGACTCACTTGCTTCCTCTCCTTCAAAAATAATAAAAATCCCCAATGGATATGCTAACTTAGCGTGGAGTTAGAGCTAAGAACAAAAAATGAAGAAAAAGTTAAGCTGCATTTTTATAATTATTTAGCTTTTTATTCGTTTCAACAGAAAACTTTCCTATTCTTAAACCAGGTCTTCCATAATTTAGCGTATATTCTAGCTCGAATAGACTAGAATGGTGTCAATGAGTGGTTTTGATCTAATAAGATTATTATATTTGGACTGAGTTGTTTTAAGTCAAAAATGCAAGAACAACTGCCTAATGATGACATGGTCTAGTTACCAAATCTTACCCTTTATTGAAAAAATATTGAATGCATATAATAGGAATCTTGATCAAATAAAAAACCGCAATCCGATTAGGTCTTGCGGTCTTTTGGTTATAAAGGGTTGGTTATAGCGTATGAAACGGGTTTAGCTGTTAAGCATTACCGGCATTACCAGCATGGTTACAGTTTCACCTTCATCCAGTCCGTCAACCGGAGTTAAAATACCGGCACGGTTTGGTAAAGACATTTCTAACATGATTTCATCAGATTGCAGATTGGTTAACATCTCCGTTAAGAAACGGGAGTTAAATCCGATTTGCATATCATCTCCCTGATAATCACAAGTTAATCTTTCTTCAGCTTTGTTTGAGTAATCGATATCTTCAGCAGAGATATTTAACTCGGCACCGGCAATTTTTAAACGAATCTGGTGTGTCGTTTTGTTAGCAAAAATAGCCACACGACGTACCGAACTTAAAAACTGTGTACGGTTCATTAATAATTTATTCGGGTTTTCTTTTGGAATAACTGCTTCATAATTCGGGTATTTACCGTCAATTAATCGGCAGGTTAAAATATAATTGTCAAAAGAGAAAGTAGCATTCGAATCGTTATATTCAATTTTTACTTCTGCGTCAGAAGCTCCTAGAATACCTTTTAAAATATTTAATGGTTTTTTTGGCATGATAAAATCAGCTACCTGAGATGCTTTTACATCTGTACGAGCATATTTTACCAATTTATGTGCATCGGTTGCTACGAAAATAAGACCTTCCGGTGAAAACTGGAAGAAAACCCCAGACATTACCGGACGTAAATCATCGTTACCGGCTGCAAAGATTGTTTTACTTACGGCTGTTGCCAAAACTTCGGCAGGAACCAAAGTAGAAGAAGGTTCTTCTAATACTACAGCTTTAGGGAATTCATCACCCGGAGCATAAGCCAATGCATATTTACCGGAATTCGAGCTGATTTCTACAGTGTTGTTATCTTCTACTGTAAAAGTTAACGGTTGTTCCGGGAATGTTTTTAATATTTCCAATAAAAGTTTAGCCGGAACAGCAACGCTTCCCTGGCTGGTTGAATCGATTTCCAATGTGGCCGACATGGTTGTCTCTAAATCGGATGCCGAAACTTTAAGTTGGTTATTGTCTAATTCAAATAAGAAATTATCTAAAATAGGTAAGGTGTTGCTACTGTTAATAACACTACCTAAAACCTGTAATTGTTTTAATAAATATGAACTGGATACAATAAACTTCATCATCTTTCTTTTTTAGGTTTGTAAAATCCGGTATTAAATTTTACATTTCACAAATATATCGTAATCTGATTAATCAAAAAACATTTTTTATTAACAACTAGCGGGAATATTTCCTTTTTCTAAGGAAAGTAAACAATAGTCCGAATATGGCCAGTACAACTATTGGTAATCCGACAGTTAGAATCTGTATCATACTATAACTGTCGTAAACTTTCTGTTTGTCCAGCAACGGTAAATCAACATCTTTACTTCTAATGTTAATAAGTCCGGTGTCATCCAGTAAATAATTCACACAGTTTAATAGAAATTCCTTATTGCCGTAAAGATTGTTGGTCCATTTGTCATATCCCAGTTCCAAAGGTTGGTAAGCCTGATCCAATTGGTTTTTAATAAGATCACCATCTGAGATTACAATCATTTTACCGGCTTTGCCCGTTGTCTTATACGTACTGTCTTTAAACGGTAATATACGGTTTTCGTACATCGATTTGAATTTACCTTCCAGTAAAACCGAAACCGGTATACGTCCGCCACCCGGATAATCTTTCGGGTTGGTTTCTTCCGTTACCATATTCAAACTCACTTCAACCGGTGTACCTACAGATTTGGAATATTGCGAAGATTCCAATAAAATAGTTTTCTTGATACCGTTCTTTAATGTGTCGATCGGATTTGCAAATTCAAAGCGAACACCTTCAATATTTTTTACAATCGGATTTTGAGATTGCGGATATACAAAAGGGGAGTATTTCCAGAAATACTGTTCATATTGAGTTGCGCTGCCTCGTTCTCCGGAAGCAAGTTTTATCGGAGCTGCCTGTTCGTCTTTTACTAATGCCGGGCTGATTCGGATACCGTATTTAAAGAACATGTCATTCAGATTCAGATCTCTCGGAAAAGCAAGAATAGTTCCGGCATCGTTATATAAACTATCCATTTCAGCTTGAACAGCATCTACAAGCCATAACGTTTTACCGCCATTTACAATATATTGATCAAGGGCTTGCTTTTCCTCTTCCGTAAATTTTTCGGTTGGTTTAGCGATTACCGCCAGATCGTATTTTTTAAGCGCCTCAACGGTTTTAACCGGGTTTTTAGCAATTGAATCCATCGTAAACGGACCAATATAATAGCTTTCGCGAATGGTCTTCAGGAAGTCGGCAATTTGCAATTCATGTAATTCACCGTTACCTTTAATGATGGCAATTTTCTTTTCCTTGCTTTTGGAAATCTTATTGAAAGCATCGGCAAAAGCATATTCCAAATGCTGAACGGAGCTGATTACCTTTTCCTCAGTGGTAGCGCCCATCATATTTTTAAGCAACTGTATTTTGGTGCTTTTATCGTTATAGGTCGCAATAGCCCACGGAAAAACCACTTCCTGCGATTGTTTTCCGCGATCGTCAACGGTAATACTGATCGGATTTAAACCGCGTTGGTACAACATTTTCATGTTGGCTTCACGCTCTTCCTCTTTTTCAAGCGGATTGACAAACTGGAAAATGATATTCGGATTATAGGCTTTGTATTCTTCTAATATTTGTTTGGTTTCGGCTTGTAATCGTTTAAATTCACCCGGAAACTGACCTTCCAGGAAAACATCAATATACAACGGACTGTCGATGCTTTTAATGATTTCCAAAGAGGTTTCCGATAAGGTATAGCGTTTGTCCTGTGTTAAGTCAAAACGTTTAAAAATATAATTACCGATTAAATTGATTGCAATAATGGCAATAATAACAATCCCGAACTGTTTCAGATTTTTCTTTTGCTGCGCTTTCATTACCATTTCAGAGATTTAAGTTTGTAAACGGTAGCCGATAAAAACAGTACGGTTACACTGATAAAATAGATAATGTCACGGGTATCGATCACACCGCGGCTCATACTCTTAAAATGATAATCCATTCCAAAGCGGGCAACGGTATTGCCGAATGCTCCCATAAAGCCTGACATACCTTCGAAACCGAAATAAAACACGAAACAAAGGAAAACAGCAATAATAAAAGCGACAATCTGATTGTCGGAAAGAGTAGAAGTAAAGATACCGATAGCGGTATAAGATGCGATAAGGAATAAAAGTCCGAAATAAGACCCTAATGTACTTCCCATATCTATATTTCCTTCCGGATTTCCAAATTGAGAAATTACCATAACATAAATTACGGTAGGCAGTATAGCGATAACAATCAGTAAAAAAGCGCCCAGAAATTTACCGTTTACAATCTCCCAGATACTCAAAGGTTTAGTAAGCATCAGTTCAATCGTTCCTTGCTTCTTTTCGTCCGAAAAACTACGCATGGTTACGGCCGGGATAAGAAAAATCAAAATCCAGGGTGATAAGGTGAAAAAAGGACTTAAGTCGGCAAAACCGCTTTTAAGAATGTTGAAATCGCCTTCGAATACCCAAAGGAACAGACCGTTTAACAACAGAAAAATTGCGATAACCAAATAACCTATCGGTGATCCGAAAAAGGATTTGATTTCTCTAAATAATAAGGCTTTCATTTATTTTTTGTACGTTTTATATTTATTCCAGACTAACCAGTTTATCAACGCTCCAGGCTTCCGGTTTGGCATTAAAAAATTGCTTTGTATAAGCCCAAACTTCAATGAAAAGCTCCGAATTCCGGTAATTTTCCAAATCGGTTTCTGCTTCCCAATAACTATAGGTGAAGAAAACCGACGGGTTATTTTTATCCTGATAAAGTTCTAAAAAACGATTACCCGGAAAATTGCGTATTTTTTGCTTTACTTCATGAAAATTCGTTAAAAAAGCTTCGATTTTGTCTTCGTGGAAACTCATTTTTACGATGCGTACAAACATAAGGAATTATGAATTAATTTTTGAAATTAGGATTTGAAAATTATAGACACCCGATCACGGAATTTAAGTCCCAGTAATGAAGTGGCAGAACCTACCGTAGACGGGTTACTTTTATAGATAGCAATTTCAAGAAAATCAGCTTCATTAAAAAGAGCCAGTTTTTCACCTTCGAAGTCTTTTAAGCCGAATTTTTCCGAAATTTTAAAATCGGAATAGTTCTGATGAATGCTTTTAATGGTTTTGGTACCGAAGCGAACTTCAAACTCCCGACCTCTGGCGGTTTCCTGAATCATTTTACGGGAAATATTGGTTACACAGTTACCGAAATGGTCAATGTAAACCACCGATCCGTTAATTGAATTATAATTAGAAGCTACGGTTGCCTGAAGTTCACTCATTTCTTTTATACTGTCGGTTTCCCGTCCGATTACATTCATGACGCCTCCTCTTGCTAAATGACAGGCTACTTTTACAAAAACGTCCATATCGGTAGCATTATCCGGTAATCGGTCATGTATGTTGATCTCGACAATTTTCTGCGGAACGATTTTCTGTGTCAGTATACTCAGAATACCGTTATCGGCACAAATAAAATAATGGTCGTTCCATTGCATGGCAATGTGTTTATTCTCGAAAGTACGCTCAGAATCCACTCCGATCAGGTGAACGGTTCCTTTCGGAAAACTGCTGTAAGCCGCATTAATAATATAACTGGCCTCGGAAATATTAAACAGATCAATGTTGTGGGAAATGTCAATAATTTGTACGTCAGGATGTTCTGTAATAATCTTACCTTTCAAAGAACCCACAAAGTGGTCCTTCAGCCCGAAGTCGGTAGTAAGCGTAATTATTGACATCATTTTGTTTATAACTATTAAGGGAACTTTCTTTAAAAATTGCTAGATTTGAGATATGCAAAGCTAACTTATTTTTTTAATTAAATCCCGCTGCTTTTGAACGAAAGAACCATCGAACTGACAGACATTACCCCTAAAGAATTCTGGGGAGCTCAGGACGCTCATCTTGAGATAATTAAAAAATTATACCCGAAATTAAAAATTGTAGCCCGGGGCACGCTGGTGAAAGCCTACGGAGAAAAGGAAATTTTGGATGAGTTTGAAATGCGTTTTCACCGATTGATGAATCACTTTACACGATACAATTCGATCGATGATAATGTGATCGAAAGAATTGTACAGACCAACAGCCAGGACGAACAAAAAATGGCGGATCACGACAAGATCTTGGTGCATGGCATCGGAGGAAAACTGATCAAAGCATTAACGCCGAATCAACAAAAACTGGTCGATTTTACCATGAAAAATGATATGGTTTTTGCCGTAGGACCTGCCGGAACCGGAAAAACCTACACCGGAGTTGCATTAGCAGTTAAAGCATTAAAAGAGAAGCAAGTAAAACGGATCATCTTAACCCGTCCTGCCGTTGAAGCCGGCGAGAATTTAGGATTCCTTCCGGGCGATATGAAAGAAAAACTGGACCCGTATATGCAACCTTTATACGATGCGTTGCGCGATATGTTGCCACCGCAAACACTGGAAGATTATCTCCTAAAAGGGGTTATCCAGATTGCACCATTGGCATTTATGCGTGGCCGTACGCTAGACAATGCTTTTGTTATTCTGGATGAAGCACAAAATACGACGCATTCGCAAATGAAGATGTTCCTAACCCGTATGGGACGTAATGCCAAGTTTATTATTACCGGAGATCCGGGTCAGGTCGATTTACCGCGACGAACCATTTCCGGACTAAAAGAAGCTTTATTGATTTTAAAAGACGTAGAAGGAGTTGGTATTTTATATCTGGACGATAAGGATATTGTGCGCCACCGACTGGTTAAGAAAATCATTGATGCCTATAAGAGTATCGAAAATCACGATTAAAATTTACAGGATTACATACCTGTTTAAACAGGCTTGATCAAAAAATTAGCTCTCCTTACAAAGGGAGGGCTTTTTTATTAATATGTTGCCCATATTTTTTAGGTTTTTCAAATACTAGTTATTTAAATAAACGCAACATTTAGGTAAAAAAAAAACAGGATAAAATGTTTCATCTTATCCTGTGCAATCTTATAGTGAATACTTAATTTAAATACATAATTATTCACATAAAAACGTTTTCAAAAATTATGGGTTTAATGACACCTTAAGTTCTTCTCTATCACTTCCTCTATACAGGGTTAAATAGGCTTTAGATAGATCTGCATCTTTAGGTATTACAAAATAAAATACTCTTTCAGCTTTCTCTCCTTTTTTTAAAACTAGATTATTATTGTTTGTATCAATATTTACAGCATTAGGATTTGCTTTATAAAATTCTGGTGTAAAAGAAGAGAATCTTTGTATTTTTTCTGCTTTATCATCTATATGAATAGATAAACTTGTATTCATTCTAGAAAAGCTTCCATCACATAGAAGACTCTCAAGGCCAATGTTTACAGCTAATAATTGTTGATCTTTAGTTGGTGCACGATAATCGATATCAGTTTCAGCGAATTTAGCATTTGTAGTATAACTTACAACTGTATATTTTTCTTTTGTATGACTTCCTGTTTGAAATTGTTTATCATAATTATTCACACTTTCATCTATAAAAGATGTACCCGATACAGTTGTTTTTGGCTCCGGTCTTACAATGGCAGTGGGGGTTTCTGTAGTTGGTTCCTCAGTTTGCTCCTGTGTTTGTTCTTTTTTACAAGATGTCAAGGTCAGTGCACTTGCTAAAATTAAAATGCTAATTTTTTTCATAATTTAAAATAGTGTTAATATAATGATTAATAGGATAAAGATATAATAATAATCTTTAATAATGTAAGAAAATTCATAAAAAATATAAAAGGATAATTTTAAAAGTTACCTAATTAAACAAAGTGTTTTATTTAAACTCAGTGGGTGTAATTAATTGAAATAAAATAATTTTATCAGATATTAGTTAAAACACTGAAATTCAGAGGAACCATTTCCGGACTAAAAGAAGCTTTATTGATTTTAAAAGATGGGGAAGGAGTCGGTATTTTATATCTGGATGATTAAGGATATTGCAGGCCACTGATTGGTTAAGAAAATCATTGATGCCTATAAGAGTATTGAAAATCACGATTAAACACAATAAAATCGTCCGCTATAAGAAGGGTGGTTTTTTTTGGTAGCAGTAAGGTTTTTATTTACTTTTGCACCTTTATAACAACTAACTACAAACGTTCTATGAACACAATCACAACAACAAATTTTAACTTTCCGGGCCAAAAATCCGTATACCGCGGTAAAGTAAGGGAAGTTTACAATATCAACGACGAACTTTTAGTTATGGTAGCCACCGATCGTCTTTCGGCTTTTGATGTGGTAATGCCTAAAGGAATTCCGTATAAAGGGCAAATCCTGAATCAGATTGCTACTAAATTTATGCATTTAACTTCAGACATTGTTCCGAACTGGTTAATCGCAACACCTGATCCGAATGTAGCTGTTGGCCATTTATGCCAGCCGTTTAAAGTCGAAATGGTAATTAGAGGTTATCTTTCAGGACATGCGGCACGAGAATATGCAGCAGGAAAAAGAATTCTTTGCGGGGTAACAATGCCGGAAGGATTAAAAGAGAACGACAAATTCCCGGAACCGATTATTACACCTTCAACCAAAGCAGACAATGGTGAACATGATGAAGACATTTCACGTGAAGCCATTTTAGCAAAAGGAATTGTTTCGGAAGCTGATTATATCATCTTAGAACAATATACACGGGCATTATTCCAAAGAGGAACTGAAATTGCTTCTAGTAAAGGATTAATCCTTGTAGATACCAAGTATGAATTCGGAAAAACGAAAGACGGAAAAATCGTTTTGATTGACGAAATTCACACCCCGGATTCGTCCCGTTATTTTTATGCAGACGGTTATCAGGAAAGACAAGCCAGAGGAGAAGCGCAAAAGCAATTATCTAAGGAGTTTGTACGTCAATGGTTAATAGCGAATGGCTTTCAAGGAAAAGAAGGACAACAGATTCCGGAAATGACCGACGAATATATTGCTACGGTTTCAGAACGTTATATTGAATTATATGAAAATATTTTAGGAGAATCGTTTGTAAAAGCGGATATTTCAAGTATTAATGAGCGCATTGAAAAAAATGTTGTAGCATTTTTAAATGACAAATAAGAATAAAAGTAATAATACAAAGGGCTGTTTCAATTTTGAGACAGCCCTTTTTTATTGTATAGCATTAAAAAAGTCAAATATTTATATATAACGGCCAATTAAAAACAGAAAAAATAAATTGCAAAAAATTGAATTAACTTACTTCTGGTTTTCACTTTTAAACTACTTAAATAGTGGTTTATAGCAATTTTTAAATTTATATGATCATTATTTTTCTAGAAAAGAAAATCATATGGATTTCAAATGAAGATACGCTTTATCTGAGAATATAACGTATATAATATTCCCTTTATATTTAATAAAACGATACTTCAATTATTATCCGAGAGAGTTAGTTAGCCAAGACTAAATGACTTTACAAAAGCTTGAAAACCTTCCTCCATAATTTTCCGAATATTTTAATACCCGACAACAACCTACCTCATTTTCTTTCAGCTGAAAAAATCCCTATTCAAAATGGAGTCAATAGGACTTCATACAAAAAACAATTTATAAACGCTTAAAAAATTAAATTTATGCCACCACCACCTATTGTTACCTGGGAAGTACTTCAGAATCAGATTTTAGCTACGGCAACCACTGAAGTAATAAGAAAGCTACTTAAAAAATTGTGTGATAACAATATACTGTTTTTAATGTTGAAGGAGTCTCTTAAAACCTATCATAATAAGACGGAGTATGAAAAACTGGAAGAAGAAGGATTCCGAATTCTGACAGAGTTATATAAGTATGTTAGTGACATATCCGGCTGGGAATTTGAAGGACTTCCCCTAGAGGCAATGTTTGATTCTGATGAGGACAGTAATACTTTTCGAGGTGTTTTTGAGGAATTAATTTCCGTTATAAAAAGTAATATTCTTGCTATCGGAATAAAAAATTCTGAATTGGATGATAGCTTTCATTTTGTCAACATTGCATCCGATTTTTCAGTATTCGAACTCGGTAATTTAGAAGCCTGGATAATTGCACTGAACAGAAAAGAAAGCCCTCCGGCAATTAATTTCTGGATTGATAAGGATAATCTTCTTATCAATGAATTATATGCCGAAATCAGTAAAATCGCTGCCCGTCGTGCAATGAATACATGGAGAGCTACTTATCCGGAAAGAGCACCTGTTTTGCAAAGAATAAGGGATGAAAGAGGGCGATATGAATTAGCTAAGGATCGGTATCAAAATAATCCGTCACAGGAATTATTACAATATGTAAGAATAGTACTTCGGAATTTGAGACAATTAGAAGAAGGGGCATACCAATTTTTAGATGAGTTTAAGGAAATGACGGCAGCAGAAGGGATTATGATTCAGAATGAAGTCTACGATTTTATAAGAACACAGCCTCGTGAAGAATGGAATAACCTTCGTTTACGTTTTATGCAGGAACATTTACAGGTACCGGAAGAAAACATATTGATGTATACTCAAAAATTAGAAAAAGAAAAACGATTAATAGACAAAGTACAGGATGAACTTTCTCCAAAATATCCAAATTTGATTTTTCATGATATTGAGGAAGCTTTTGATATAGAACCAGCTTTGACACGTTTTTATAATCGGGAGTTATTATTGCGTATGGATCCGAGAAGGGCATACAATTGCTTTATTTTAATGATATTAAAACTTAAGGGCGGCAATGTAATGGGAACCAAAATTGTACCGCCATTGGACAGAAGCATCCAGAATATCATAGACGGACATACGATCAGAACAGTAGAATTACCGAATGGACAATCTCAAATTCAAATTCTTTATGAAGATAAAAACGCTATAGAATCTTCTATCAAAGAGCGCATAATAAAACGAAAGATTCTAAAAATAAGACCGGATGAAGAAATAGATATTTGTTATAATGCTGCGCTACCGGTAGATCGACAAATAATTGACGCTATATGGCAAGCAATTGAAATTTTGCCGGCTGATATTTTGTTCCGGTCAATGGAACCGAATTATTCGTTTAAAAATCTTGTAAAATCTACAGATGAAGATTATTTTAATTGGGAATTACCTCCTGATTTTAGTATAGTTAGTGCGAATAACGATTCACCCGGATTGCAGGCAATGATTGAGCATATGGTGGAATTTAATGGACATATTGAGGAAAATTTATCTTCTTTGGCCACAATTAGGACACGATTGGGACTTAGGGATTTAATAGAGATACGATTTGGGACTACTTCGTATGAAAATTTAAATGTGGAAAATCGGGATTTTAAATCGGATACTATTATAGAAGTATGTTTCAATAGAATGGATCGCTTTTTAAAGGTAAATGACTTTATGACAAATATGATTTGTGGTGGTACGGCTATAAATCGTATACAGGATATTTTGATTGAAAAACGGTATAATGAAACTTTTTCTTTTTGGTTAATGAAAATTAGAGTAGGGGAAGATTCTCAAGCGTTTAAGTCTTATTTTGTTAATGATGGTTCCTTGATTCCGGCAAAGGAACTCCATAATTTATTTATTCCTCAGTTCAAAGTATGGATCGATACGGAAAATTTGTTTATGGGGCGTATTGAAAAAGTTTTACGCTTCCGTGATTTTTTTGACAGAAAGGCGATGCAGTTTTATGAATTGGGAGAAGCGCATTCCGCGGAATCGATTCAGTTTTTACCACAGGATTTATTGTTGTCTTCCTATGAATATCCGGAAGGATTGTGTTTGAGCTTGTCGTTACTTCAGGGAATGGCTGATGATTATCTGGATGGCGCTACTATTTTTGCCTCGGATATTTCGGCAATATCAGCACTTCAGGTTGATCAGTTCCGCAATCAGTTGTCACAATCAGATGCTCAATCGTATACAGAATATTCCCGACAACTACGGGAATTGAATAAAGTGGCCAATAAAAATTTTTTTAATGAAAGCACCTCTGTGTTTCAAAATACCGGAAGTGCCACTTTAGCTACTCTTGAAACCGTGTTAAGCAGCCTTACCTTTGAAAGGGAAGTTCGTTATTTACTGACCACGCCCAATCATGGGATGACCTTAAGTCGTAAAGGTGATTTGTATACATTTTATGATTCCAATATCGGATATGTTCGTTTTGATAGCCAAGAGAAAGTGGGTGCCTTTATCCGGGCTCATCTGGATCTAAAGCATGGATTGGGTACCCATTACGGATTAACGGATGCGACTACGGTGAATATCTCCGGCTATACAAACTCCGATTTATGGGCATTTGAAAACGTAAGCTATTTTAGGAGTATCCTTTCACAAGGAGGAGCCGAACTAACGGTAGACCGACTTAGTTCATTAGATCGGGAAAACGGTATGCTCAGTATCGGTACAGCCCGTTTTAAGCGTACCGAATTGGTGGCTATGGGAGGTAAATATAAAGGCTTTGCGATGGATGAGAACACACCGTTTGCCACCGCCGACTTTTGGGATCAAGTGACTTTTGATAGTCAGAAACTCCTTCGTTTTATCTACGACCATGAAGCGGATACTGCAACAATTAACCGACTGGAGGCGTTAAAACAGATCGGAAAACTGCAAACCGACGGTGGTATTGTATCGCTCGCGGATCTTACAGGCGGAAAAGCCACCAACCATATTGATCCGCTGCATTATACGATCTTAGAATCATCCAGGCAGATTGCGGATCTGTATGATCGCTTTTCAATCAAGTTAAAGAACACGGTAGATCAATTAGGTCTAAATTTGGAGGAATACCGATTTAAAACCGGAGAAGTTGAAAAGCTAACGGATCATCAGTATAAAATGGTTTTGGTTCATAAAGAAACCGGCCAAGAAGTTCCGCTTACTCTGGATGGCAAAGAATTTGAAAATGTCGTGAGTGAGCATATTGCTACTTTGGGCGAAAGCAGTGAATCGGCTCTTGCATTGGGCGGAGCAGGTCTTGGCCTTATGGGTTTAATTCGTGGTGCTACGGCACTTCGTAGCGGTCATGGCAGCGGATATGATATTGCATCGGTTGTTTTGGGCGGTAAACAATTAGCCGATGCGATACTGGGAACTGTCGCCATGGCGGTTATCGGTGATACACTAACGGCATCCGGCACGGTCTTTTCATTTTCGATAGAAGGTACTTTAGCCAATTTGTGTGAACAGACGGCCGTGCGAATAGGCGGAACTATCGGAAAACTGCTGACTTCGGTGAGTATGTTTTTAAAATTACCGTTAATCGGATTAAATGTCTGGGGATTATATGAAGATGTGACGTATTTGAATAGTGCCGATTCGGGTCCTGCCCGTGCAGTAGCGATTAGTCAGCTGGTTACCGATTCTATTGTAACGGCGCTAACCCTGGCTTCATTCGCGGTTCCGGAAGTAGCCATTCCGGCTCTTATTGTTGGAGCAGTAGGAATGGGTTTTACAGCGATTGTTCAGAATCTGGCCAATGCTCATGATCGGTATTATAAACTAACCGAATGGCAGGATCGATTGCGGGAGATTGCCAGCAGTTATAGTCCGGTGCCTAACACTCGAAATCGCAATTTGGCGGATCTGTCTAAAAACCAACTTTGTGGTGATGTCCGTTTGGTATTGAGCGATGATAGAAAAAATCCGCATCAGTTAACCTATACCAAATCCTGCGATACAGCGATCCGTTATGGTCATCATCCGGAGAAGAGCCCGCAAGAAGTGAGAAATGCTATTGGTTACGGTTATAGCTATACGAGTCCGATCGGACCTTTTGCCAGAGAAGAATTTTTTGATCCGATTCGATCACCGTTTAATATCGGATGGGGATTGATTGACAGGGTTATACTGGGCTACGGTAGTCGTTATCAACTCATGACTCAGGTGGAATATATTTCCGACTGGTTGCTTTATGATTCCCGAAACGGCAGAGCCAGCGGTGGTTATTGGGAAACCTTCTATACCCGGGCGAATTATAATTCTATCCAACAGGACGGAGCAAGCTGTACCGTTATCGGGAACAGTTTGGATAACACTTTTATTACCCCGGATATTGTGAACTGGTCGGATGCCAAGGAAGCTTCATATATTATAGAACAACATGCAAATTATCAGTTTAACATTACTACCGGAGTGGGTAATAATGTGGTGGTGTTAGGACAAACAGGGCGATATCTCCTTGATGGCGGTTCGGGAAATAATACATTGGATCTTTCTCAGGTACAACTCAACTTAAATGTCGATTTGGATATTACCGGTTATCAGTCTGTTTATATGGGAAATGACCGCTATTCAAACTGTATAAAAGTAGCTGTTTCCAATTTTAATATTGTCCGATGTTCGTTGTCTAATTTTGAATTGCATAGAGAAGTTGTGGTCAAAGGACAATCGAATAAACCGAATGTATTTGTTTTAGGTAGGATGTCCCGGGTAAGTGTATACGGAAGAGGCGGAGGAAATACGTATATCTTGAATAAGATCAGTAACCGTAGTGCCGAGTTCCGTCAGATAATTAATCTGTATATCCAGGCACCTGTTTCAGGCAATACGGATGTATCGGTGGAGCGCGTTTATTTTGAAGAGTACAAACTCTCGGATTTGAATAACGTTACTTTTTCATTAACCGGCGGTGTAAATCCGGTATTGACCTTAGAAGGACTCGCCTTGCAACTGATTCACATTGGTGGCTGTAAAGTACATGATAATGCGGTAAGCAATGTGCAGTTTTCTACTCTGGACGGCTTTTCCTTTTACTATGATCATAAGTTGAAAAAAGGTGTCGTGACTCAGGTTGATTATGAGAAATGGAAAGAGTACAATCAAGATCAGGAAGGCATCAATAGTGGACACTGGTACCGCACGCGTTATTTTAACTTCGACTTATTTGAAACGTTGTACAAAAACAAATTTGTTGTGGCCGATCAAGTGGTTTGTATCAATAACATGGGAACGATGTACCTGAAATTAAGTACTAAAAAAGCCATCTTACTGGTCAACTTAAAAACAAAAGTCACCACGATACCTGGTGAATTTAAAGATTTTGCATGGACGATAGCTTTAAATCACAGTGCCGGTACCATCCTAATTCCAAGTTATATGTGTAATCTGCAAAAACCGTTGATTGTTTTTGAAACGCATTCCTTGTCCGGTAATAAAAGCACAATCGATTTTTCTGATTTTGAAAGTACCTATATCTTCTCAGCCCGTAGAGAGCGGAATTCCTTATTAATTCGTATTTTAAACAGAAGCAACTCTAATAAAACCGTAACCCTTTTGTTTAAAGATGTCTATAATCAGGATATCAACCAAACAATTGCGAATAAAAAAATAGTGCTTAAAAGAAGCGATATTGATTTGGTAAAACTTAGTAACTTACAGAAAATTTGTAAAAAGGTTACAAATGAAAATTTTATATTTTGGTTATAGAAATAAGAAAAAGAGCATTATAAACGCTAATTAAGTTTTTAAAAATAGTCAATATAATTGAGATAATACTCCTGATTTTTTATAAGATCAGGAGTATTTATAAGTTAAGTTTAGTTAAGGTCAAAAATGGTTGCGAAAAATTAGAACTATTTTTTGTACATTGGCTTTTTATCAAACCAAATCAATCCATTATGAAACAATATGCTATCCTGGCTGTGTCATTACTGTTTACAGTAGGAATGTACAGTCAGAAGAAAAAAGCAGGTAAGGCACCGGCAGCTAAAAATCAGTCTACGGTATTAGCAAAAGCAGATGATCTTACTGCTGAGTTAATAAAAAATAAAAATCAGCAGGTTTTTTATGTTTTCAGAAACGAAAAAGGAGCTAAAAAAGATACATTACTGGTAAAACCAATCGATAAAAATGTACCGGCTGAATGTAAGATTACAAGTTTTAAAGTAAAAGATACACCATTGTGTTGTATTAGTTGGACCGAAAAAAACATAACGGAGACAAAGAACAAAAATGAAGAAGCGTTAAGTACATTTTCGGAAATCTGGGAACCGGGAACTAAAACTCAAATCTTAAGTAATGTTCAAACGACAACCAAGATTAAAGAGATCGTTTTTTTGGATAAAGGACAAAATGCTTCTGAAACCCAGGAAAGAATGCGGAGAGAGGGTTTTGAATTTACATTAACAAATGAAGGGGATGTAATCCTGAAAAATAAATCACAGGAAAGTCGTATGACCTATAATCCAACCGATAAAAAATATGTGAATAGCGGATC
Source organism: Flavobacterium cerinum (assembly GCF_024496085.1). Lineage (NCBI taxonomy): Bacteria > Pseudomonadati > Bacteroidota > Flavobacteriia > Flavobacteriales > Flavobacteriaceae > Flavobacterium > Flavobacterium cerinum. Next base: position 2,811,786 of record NZ_CP101751.1, read on the forward strand.
GGCAAGTGCAGCACCGGCTAAGAAGAAAAGATAAAAGATAAAAGATAAAAGATAAAAGATAAAAGATAAAAGATAAAAGATTTAACTAGAGTACCTGTAAAATGGGATTAGTTAAAGCGAAAAATAAAAAAGGGAGAAATTAAATTGCTCCCTTTTCTTATGATTACACCTGACAGGTTTTTAAAACCTGTCAGGTGTCGTAATAAATTATTATTGCGTTCCGCCACCCAATGCTTTATAAAGTGTTATAATAGCATTGAATTGTCGGTATTTATTATCAATAAGATCCAATTCACTGCTTAATGCAGAGTTTTTAGCGGTTAAAACTTCCAGATAATTCACAAAACCGTGGTTTAATAATTCATCCGAATAGTTGGCCGCTTTTTTAAGCGCATCCACTTGTTTTTCACGAATGACCAGCTTTCCGGTTTCATTTTTATATTGTGATAAAGCATCTGAAACTTCTTTACCGGCTGTTAAAAGCGATTGCTCAAATTGAAGATATGCTTTTTCCTGATTGGCTTTAGCAATTTCATATTTTGTTCTGATTTGACGCTGATTAAAAATAGGTTGTGTCAAACCGGCAACAATATTAGCAAAAAGAGAGTTCGTACTAAACCATTCTTTTAACTCTAAACTCTGAAAACCACCCGAAGCTGTAACGGTAAAAGAAGGATAGAAATTACTTCGTGCTACATTAGTCATTTCAAAGTTCGTAATCAGATTGTATTCAGCAGCCATAACGTCCGGTCTTTTGCTTAATAAATCAGCAGGAACACCTAAGTTTACATCTACATTCATCGTCTGAGTAGCTATGTTTCCTCTTTCGATTTTTCCCGGTGACTGACCTAATAGAATGGACATCGTATTCTCCATAATCGTGATGTTATTCTTAACATCAGCAATGATCAACTCAGTAGCGTATTTTTGTGCTTCTGTTTGTTTTACAGCAACTTCATTAACATTACCGGCATCTTTTAACGCTTTAATAGTGGTTACACTATTGTCTCGGTTGATTAATGTTTCTTCTGCCACTTTTAGCTGTGCATCAAGCGATAATAGCTGATAGTAAGTAGCGGCAATACTCGCCAGTAATTGTGTTTTTACGGCTTGATTGGCGGCAACCGATTGTAAGTATGAAGCATTTACAGCTCTTTTATTACTTCTGATTTTTCCCCAGATATCTGCTTCCCAAGACAAGTTTCCGGCCAATTGGTATTGATCTAAAGAACCATTGAAAAAAGAGCCGAACTGACTGTTTTTAGCTAATTGCTGATGCGTAAGATTGGCACCGACACTAAGAGTAGGGAGGTATCCCATTTTTCCTTGTTTCAGATTCGCCTCAGCTGCAACAATTGACTGCATTGCAATACGGATATCGTAATTGTTTTGCAACCCTTTTTCAATATAGCCTTGTAGTAGAGGATCCGTAAAAAGCGTTTTCCACGAAACACCTGCTAATGAAGCACCTTCAGTACCCGAAGCATCTGCACGATACAAATTTTCGGTTTTTACTTGCGGTCGCTCATAATTTTTGGCGACAAAGCAGGACTGCATCACCGATGCAGCTGCTATGACAACCATTATTTTATATGATTTTTGATATTTCATTTTCATAGATTTATAATGCAACATTTTCAGAATCCTGTTCGGCTGCTTTTTGGGCTGCTGTTTTTCCGGTGATACGCTCTTGTAATCCCTGGAAAATCACGAACAATACAGGGATAAAGAATACACCCAGAATTGTACCGATTAACATTCCTCCAACAGCTCCCATACCGATAGAACGGTTACCGACAGCTCCGATTCCGTTAGCTAAAGCCAATGGTAATAAACCGAAGATAAAGGCGAAGGAGGTCATAAGGATCGGACGTAAACGCGCTTTTGCACCTTCAACTGCCGATTCAAACAGGCTCATACCGTGCCTTCTACGCTGAATGGCAAACTCTACAATCAGAATCGCATTTTTAGCGAGTAATCCGATAAGCATGATCAGGGCAATCTGGAAATAGATATTGTTCTCTAATCCGGCCAGTTTTACAAATCCGATGGCTCCGGCAATACCAACAGGTAGTGAAAGGATAACCGATAACGGTAGTAAATAACTTTCATACTGAGCACTTAACAGGAAGTACACGAAAATCAAACTTAAAAGGAATACTCCGATTGCCTGACCACCCGAAGCAATTTCCTCACGTGTCATACCGGAAAACTCATAAGTATAGTTGTTCGGTAAATGTTGTGCTGCTACTTCTTCGATAGCTTTAATCGCATCTCCGGAACTGAAGCCCGGTTTCGCTTTACCGTTTACGTTTACCGATTTTAACAGGTTGAAACGGGTAACGGATTCCGGACCGTAGGTTTTCTTAAGACTTACGAACTGGCTGATGGCTACAAGTTCATCATTTCTGTTTTTGATATAAATTTTATCTAAACTTTGTTCTGTAGCGCGATCTTCCGGTTTCGCCTGAATCATTACACGATACTGTTTACCGAAACTGTTGAAGTCGGTTGTATATAATCCACCGTAATAACCTTGTAGTGTATTGAATATATCCGAAACACTTATACCGGCATCTTTGGTTTTTTCAATATTGATATCCAGCTGATATTGCGGGAAGTTCGGGTTAAAGTTGGTCATCGCATATTGAATTTCCGGACGTTGGTTTAACGCCTGTAAAAACTCACCGCTGACCTTACTGATTGTAGCCCAGTCATCATCACCTTTAGATTGTAGTTTGAATTCAAATCCGTCAGCAGTACCAAATCCCTGTACACTCGGAGGTGTGAAGAATAAAGCTCTGGCATCTTTAAATTGTGCTGTACGTCCGAATAATTCACCAACAACCGCTTCGATAGTTTGTGTTGCTTCTTTACGCTCAGCCCAGTCTTTTAGTTTGATAACCGTAAAGGCATAAGAACCACCGTTTACGTTGTTTAATAAACTGAAACCAACAACACTCATACGCGATTCGATAATGTCCATAGACGCTAAAATAGAATCCAGTTCGTTAACCGCTAATTGTGTTTTTTCTAAAGTAGTTCCCGGTGGCAATGTTAAATCACCCATGATGATACCACGGTCTTCATTCGGAATAAACCCGGATGGAGTCGTGTTGAATAATAACAAGGTGATTCCGGTTACCGCTAATAAAGAAATTCCGGTGATCCATTTTCTTTTAACCAGGAAGTTTAACGACTTACTGTATTTATTGTTCATCGAATCAAAAGCCGTATTAAAAGCGGTAAAGAAACGATCTTTTAATCCTTTTTTAGCATGTTCCGAATCGTCATGCGGTTTTAAGAACAGTGCACAAAGCGCCGGACTCAATGTTAAAGCGTTAATCGCTGAAATGACAATCGCAACAGCCAGTGTAATCGCAAACTGTTTGTAGAATACTCCGGAAGGTCCTTTTAAGAAGGATACCGGAACGAATACCGCCGACATAACCAATGTGATCGAAACAATCGCCCCTGTAATCTCATCCATCGCAGAAATAGTAGCCTGTTTAGCATCCTTTATACCGTGGTCGAGTTTAGCATGGACGGCTTCTACAACTACGATGGCGTCATCCACAACGATACCGATGGCCAGAATCATTGCAAATAAGGTCAACATATTAATTGAAAATCCGAATAATTGCAGGAAGAAGAAGGTACCTACAATCGCTACCGGAACCGCAATTGCCGGAATCAACGTAGAACGAATATCCTGAAGGAATACGAATACCACGATAAATACCAAGATAAAAGCTTCAACAAGGGTAGAAACTACTTTTGCAATAGAAGCATCCAGGAAGGTTTTCGAGTTATACGGAATTACGTAATCAATCCCTTTAGGGAAGGTTCCTTTACTTTCTTCTAAAATGTGTATTACTTCGGTCATAATATCCTGAGCATTCGATCCCGAAGTCTGGAAAATACCTACTGCAACACCTTGTTTACCCATTGCCATGTTTTTGGCTCCGTAGTTAAACGCACCTAATTCTACAGTTGCAACATCTTTTAAACGAAGGAAGTTTCCGTTACCTGTCGATTTAATAATGATGTTTTCATATTCGGAAGTTTTGGATAAACGCCCTTTATATTTAATTACATATTCGTAAACACCTTCCGCATTTTCACCGAATTTACCCGGTGCAGCTTCTAAATTTTGCTCTCTAAGTGCATCCTGAATATCAGACGGAACTATTTTATAGTTGGCCATTTTTTCCGGATCGATCCAGATACGCATTGAATAATCTTTCGCTCCGAAAACGTTTACTTGTCCGACACCTTTTACACGTTGTAATTTCGGTACCAGGTTAATACGGGCATAGTTCTGGATAAATGTTTCATCATATTCCTTATTGTTGGAATATAATGCGAAGAACATCAAGGCACTGGTCTGACTCTTAATTGTAGTTACACCGGTGTTTACTACAGCTTGCGGTAGTTTACTCGTAGCACGAGCCACACGGTTTTGTACGTTAACGGCAGCGATATCCGGGTTTACACCCAATTCAAAGAATACACTGATATTTGCAGCACCGTTATTAGCCGAAGTAGAGGTCATATAGGTCATACCTTCCACACCGTTGATTTCCTCTTCGATAGGAGTAACCACACTATTTAAAACCGTTTCAGCATTGGCTCCGGTATAAGTAGCACTAACCTGAACGGTTGGCGGTGCAATTTCGGGATATTGTTCTATGGGTAATGATGTTAACCCCAATATACCCAAAATGGTAATGATGATGGAGATTACGGTAGAAAGTACCGGTCTGTTTATAAATGTTTTAATCATAAGTTTATTTTTTTACGGGTGCGTTTGCAGCCGGTTGTGCATTTTTACCGGCTTCCTGAGGAACAATTTCCTGGTTGTCGGTTAGTTTGGTAACACCTTCAGTAACGATTGTTTCTCCAGGTTCAACTCCGCCGGTAACGATAAAATTCAAACCGGATGTACCGCTGATTTCAACAATTTTAGAATGTACTTTATTGTCTTTTCCAACAGTATAAATCATCTGTTTTCCTTGCATGTCATATACTGCATTTTGAGGAATCAGAATAATATCTTTAGCTTCTACCGGTAAACGGATAATTCCGCTACCACCGCTTCTTAAAACAGACTGCGGATTCGGGAATTGCGCACGGAATTCAGTACTACCGGTACGGGCGTTTACTAAACCGTTAACCGTCTCGATTTTTCCTTTGTGCTCGTAAACTGAATTGTCAGCCAGAATTAATTCTACAGATGGAATTGCTTTTATTTTATCGGCTAGCGTAGCGCCCGGGAATGTTCTGCTAAACTGAATCAGCTGCTTTTCATTCATCGTGAAATACGCACGGATATTACGGATATCGGATACCGTTGTCAGCGGATCTGCCGTACTGGCGCTAACAAGACTTCCCACTTTATACGGAAGGCTTCCGATCACACCGTCTACCGGACTGGTAATTGTTGCAAAATTAATATTGGCAGCAATACTGTTATAGCTCGCTTTGGCACGTGCTAAATTAGCTTTTGCTGTTTCCAATGTTACATTACTGATAATTTTGCGGTCAACCAGCGGAATTAAACGATCTACTTCAACCTGAGCAGCCGCTACAGCCGCTTTCGCTGCACTTGCATCTTGAGAAAGACTATTGGTTTCCAGTTTGAACAATACTTGTCCTTTTCGAACATTCTGGCCTTCATCAACATAAATATGCTCGATAAAACCGTTTACTTTCGGTCGGATTTCCACATTTTGCTGACCTTGTAAATTAGCTGAATATTCCTGATAAGTTGTTGTATTTTCTTTTACTACTTTTTGAACTGGAAAGGGCATGGGACCACCAGGTTGCTGCTGTTGCGGATTTTTGTCTCCACACGATGCCAAAACCATTGACAGGACCAACATGCTAAAGATTACTTTATTCTTCATAGGGTGTAAATATTTATATAATTGTAAAAAGCTTTAAAATTCATCTTTTGATAAGGATTCCTGATTGATACACTCATTAAGTATTTGTTCAAACTTAGAGAGGTATTTCATATAGGTGTCCATAGCATTTACTACAAATGCCGTATGTGCTTTATCATCTGCGGGATAATTGAGTTCGTATGCCTTTACACGGTTGAGCATGTTTTTTTCAGATTCAATAAATTTCAGATGATTCTGAATACGCTCGTTAGGAGGGGAGGGCATAAAATATTTTTTGCGGTCGCCGGTTTTGGTATAATAGGTGATTTTTCCGAGCTTCAGCAATAAATTAATATTGGTTGAGATGGTACTTTTACTGGCACAACCCTGGTCGACCAGTTCTTCGAATGTCATTCCTTTGTCTCTGACATTCATAATTAAAAGACCTAATATACGGGCCGCGCAAGGCGGTAAATGGTAATACGTTTCAAAGTGTATCCCGAATAGTTCAATTAATTCTTCTTTTTCTTCCTGCTGTTTATTCATGGGAATCCTGATTTTGGTTCGCAAAGATACGATTAGTTTGGTTTAAACCGAACCAACCGAACTTCAAGATAGCGTTAAAAAATACTTAATATTTTTGCACTGCGACAGCGGTAAAAAAAAAAGAATCTGAATATTAGTGTATTACCAATATACAGATTCAAAATTCTTGAACTAATTTACAACAAAAATGAATTGAAAATACATTTTGCTGTTAAGAAATTATTGTGATTAAATGGTTTTTGTGATAATATGGCAACACGTTGTTTAAACAGCGGTTATTTTTAATCGAATATTTTGATGAAGCAGACTTTTATTATTATTCTAAATCGATATTATAATCACTTTTTATAAAGTCTCTAAAATCAGTCCATTGCGCTTCCCAATCATTAGGAGACCACCAGGGATGCGCATCATTGTAGTCGAATACTTTACCGAAATCCGGAGAAGATGTATCACAACACAATAGAAGGTCATGGCGGGAACCCCATTCTCCGATTACCAGGAATATGATATCACATGAAGTAAGTTTATTCGCCGCTTTCCGTTCTAAAAAATCATCGGCGTACATTTGCATCCAATCTTGAGTACTTATTAATGTATCTGACAGGCTAAATAAATCGTCAATATTTATCTTTCGAATAGCATCCGTATACATGTGTGGTATTTCTAGATTTTTATCCAGGTATTCGGAATCAAAATAGTCGGAGTAAATATCTTTTAATCGTTCCGTTAACTCTTTGTTGCTTTCGCTACTCATCGGTTTAATTATTTATCAGATTGTTATCAAATGCTATTTTAGCATCTTTACCGTCCCAAATAACTTTATATCCAAAGGGGAGTGCCATAAACTTTATGAGTTCCGGTCGCAAAGTCATTAGTTGTCCTACCGTCATTTCTTCAAACGACATGGTTTCTTCATCAAAGTTATCGGTTAGAGCAACCCATCCGGAATCGGGAAAATCGCTAAGCCAACGGAATAAATGCGTTGGTAATCCGGTTTTTACTAACGGATCTACGCTAACAATTTGATCAAAATCAGGAAAATTAGGTTCTACTTTTAATTGATCACAAACAAAAAGCTGTTGATTCAACACATTAAGTGTGCGATTTAATCCGGCTGCAAAACCTCTTTGTTCCGGGTTGATTTCAAGAATTTCGAAAAAGTTTTCTTCTTCATGTGCTAAAATAAGCCAGGAGAAACAGGTTAATTTGTTACCGTGTTTAATGACTGGTTTTTCATCCTGAATAAATTCGACCAGATAGTGTAGAATGGGGTTTAATTCCTCTAGTGTTAGCCCGTATTTTGCGATTTTTAATTCTTTTCCGATCGATACTTCTAATCCTTTAGAATAATAATGATCTCCATCGGCGTAAAATGCAATATCTCTGACCATTAATGCTTTAATTTTATTAAAAATTCCCATAGCTAGTATTCGTGTGTGGTTTTTTAAAGATTTCCATATACCGTAATATAGTCGGCATAACTCAATTTGTCATCTAACCATTCGATTAATTGCTTTTTAAATTCAATTACTTTCGGGTCGTCTGTTTTTGACTGTTTTATTCGCTCTACTATTATTCGGCAGGATTTATTGTCAATATAATTATGGCCGCAATTGTCAAAAGAATCTTCTGTCATTTTATTCCAGGGATTCTGTAAAGGGAAAACCGATTCAAATTCGTTTATTACAAGGTTAAAGTCAACATAAGGAATAAAAACATCGTTTCGCTTTGTTGATTCATAGCCTACACGGTCATTGTTTTCGGGCCATAAAATAAAACCGATTGCATTTCGGCCAGTCGGTATTTCACTTGTAGTAATTACTATTTCTTTAGAGTTAATTTTTTTGATCGCTTTCGTGATATTATACTTATACAATTCATAATGCTTTTTAGCCGTTTCATGATCACATTCGGCAGCCAGCATTATTTCTTTTATATTATTGTTGTGAAATGCTTGTTCACTAGCGTCAATATCACCCTTATTTTCTCTTAAAAGTTGTATCGCAACGTCCAATGGAATTGAAATTCTACTCCGTAATATAGTTATTGTATTGCGATCCATTGCTTCGTTTATTTTATTGAAAATAAAAACCGGTTTTTTTATTATTGGTTTAGAAATGTTTTAAAATCGTCTAATCGTTGTTTGTGGTAGCTAAAATCTTTATCGGGAAATATTTTTGGTAACAAATAAACGCATACTTCCATGTGGTGAAGCAACGCATCCAAACGACTGGTTTCACGGGTTACATTTCTTCCTAAAGGCGATTCTATAAGCCCTTCTGTGTATGGATATAATAGCCAATAACCGACTTTAAAATCGGCACATTTGGTTTTTATTTCTTCAAAATCCAGATAAAAATACTGCCAGCCGCATACCGCCATACTATCTATCATGGCTTGGTAATAACTGTCTAAACTAAAATTAGTTTTAAAAAAACGGCCATTGTCTAAATATAAAATATCAAAAGGATATTTTTCTTTTGTACGATGGAAAATTCCATAGGTACCGTCACCCATACCGTGTGCCGATTTACAGAATAGGTTGGTTTCTTCTTCTAAGAAACGTTCTTCTTCTTCGGTAAAAAAATCATGCTGACAAGCAATAGAGCTATAGTCGGATTGAGGAGGGAAAGCTAAAGCATCGCAAAAGCCCCAATTTTTAAACCCACCATATAAGTAAATATTTTCGATAGTGAGTTCCCAATCCAATTTTAAATTTCCTATCCATTCCCATTTTAAATCTTCATCGGTAACTTCTCTATCCCATACATATAGAAAATCTTTTTTTGTTTCTGCTGCTAAAAAGTTAAATGCCCTTTCCGAAAAATTTAATGCTTCCTCTAAATTGTCTTCGACTGTGTAAAAACCTGGTTTTGCTTTAATATAGCCTACAAAATCCAATACTTGTTGAATCATAATTAATAGTTTATTTTTTTTAGTTGTACTACTATTAGTTCCTTATTTGTAGAAACCAGTAAATTTTCTTTGTCGTTATCTAAATACACGTTTTTGATTTCAGCCGATATATCCAATGTTATTTCCCGGAATATTACTTTTTTTACCGAATCAATAAACAGCAGTAGCTTTCCTTTTCCAACAATAATGGTATTCTCATTACTAAATGTCAGATCGCTATGATTTTGTTCTGATTTATATTGTGAGATATCGATTTTCCAGTGTTTATGCAGCTTTTCTTTTTCAAAAGAATAATACTCCACTACAGAAGGGAAGGAAACGGCAAAATCATTTTGATGAAAGCTAAAACCACTTGAAGTGTTATCCCACTCTTTAAAAAATGTACGGATAAATGAAATATTTAAATCATCATCAATTTTATAAAGGTTGTAGTAAGTATCCTGATCATAGCTTAAAAATGCTATCAAACGCTCATTCTGATTGATTTTGGGAACCATGGTTCCGTCTTCTGCTTTTGTTTTACTGATGACTTTATAATCTTCCGAAAGTAAAACTAATTCCCAATTTTGAGAGCTTCCGAGAAATAGTTTCTTTGCCGGTAAATAGGTAATCTGGTCTAGCACTACATCATTTTCAAGTGCAATTGAATGGTGTAATTGGAATGTATTTTGTTCCACGATCAATACTGTATTATCGGCAGTCGGAATGACGATATTATCGTTTTTATCAAAGCTGAAACTTCGAATATAGGAAACGTCTATTGTTGCAATTTTATCAATTTGCAGCTTTCCATCAGACGTTAGTATGTACTTTACCAGTTTTGTATTTTTTGTTAAACCGATAAACCAATCCGGATTCGTCGGGCTTTGTTTTAAAAAATAAACCGTTTCAAACGTGTAATTTTCTGTCGGAATGTTTGTAATCCTGTAGGAGATTAATTCCGGATATTTTTCCTTAAAATGGTTTACTATATTTTTTCTTTGTCCTTGCTTGGCTAAATGGTAAGGCGTTCGTTGACTGCTGTCTTTTTGCCAGGGACAACCGTTATGATAAGCAAAATCAAAGACTTCAGGAAGGTCAAGCCACGATAAATTATGCAATAAATTGCTATTCTGCTTGTCGGAACCGTCTATCTTTATTTGGTGGTTGCGATATGCTTTTATACATTCGATACTACAACAAACCAGATATTGAGGTTCTATAGTATTGATTTTCGCACCTTTAGTCAGCAATAAGTTTACAACCTCAACTTTGTCCTGTCTTGTGGCCAAATAAAGCTCTTTATCATTCATTGTTGCTCCGTTATCGAGAAGGTATTTTGCTACTTCAAAATTATCCGCCCAACATAGCGGAGTTGCGTATATTCCGCTTCTTTCAGCATTAACCTCAGCTCCGTTTTCAACCAAATATTGAATCATTTCAAAGTTTCCGTTCAGCGAGGCAATATGTAAAGGCGTATCGTCCATCCAACCTTTAAGGTGTATTTCGGATGGATTTTGCTTTAAATAGCTTTTCGCTTCTTCATTTTTGTGCTCTTTTATCAGCGTGAAAATTTCCGGTGTTTTTGTGTGATCGGTCTGATAAATATTCATAGTTATAGTTTGGTTTTAAAGCCGAAGCGTAAATAGGTGAGAGGCTGTAATAGGAAACAAACCTATTTAGCCATTGTTTTTTATCATTGCAATGGCTAACTCTTCTTTATTTAAAATGTTGGAATACCAAATGCCTTTTCCCCAGGTTCCTTTACCGGAAAATTTGTCCGGATATTCAAAATGGAGTAGTGTTGCCGTTCTGCTTTTTAATCTCGAAATTTGTTGAATGATTACATTTATGTTCGAATATACGAGCATTTCTACCTTTGATTTGTCGATTTGAAGCATTTCGATTTTCAATCAGTTAATTATTCTGTCCCCGTTTGTTTTGCAAAGATGTTCAATGTCCGATTTTAATTGAAGTATTGCTTTTTCATC